>JAJYWM010000432.1 GCA_021791455.1 bacterium
GCATGAGTTGGATGGGGTACAGGCAGCGAACGGCGGGGGGCCAAACGGTTGGGTACCGGACGATTGACCAAAGCACCATGCGGTTGTGCGAGTGCGGATGCAGCTACCTCCAGACCGTTAACGGTGCGCCTGTGGTGAACATCATCCCGTGGGATGACATAGCGACTGTACGTCAGGGAGACGTACGTGCAGCGGTCGAGGTGCTGGTGGAGATGGGCGCTCGGGAGCGGTTCACAGTCGAGGAACTCCTGAGAGCGCTGGTGGGGGAAGAGGGGAAGGCATGAGTGGACAGGGTATAGCGCCTAACTTGGTTAGCTGGGCATCGGAACTGGACGAGGCGACCCGGGCTCAGGCCGAGCGCATAGCGCGCTCTCCGGTTCTGGCCGGACACGTCGCCCTGATGCCCGACGCGCATCTTGGGATCGGGGCCACCATTGGGACAGTGTTGCCCACCCAGACGGCGATCATCCCCTCGGCGGTGGGAGTGGACATCGGGTGCGGCATGGCCGCCGTCGAGACGGACCTTGTGGAATCGGATCTGCCCGATGACCTGGGGCCAGTGCTGGCAGCCTGGGAAGAGAGCATCCCATCGGGCGTTGGCGAGGGCCATGCCGAGGTTCCTGCGAGCTTCGCGGCATGGTATGGCCAGCACGAGTTACCCGACGCCAACAAGAGCCTGCTGCCAAAGGCGGGTGCGCAGTTCGGAACGCTGGGGAGTGGGAACCACTTCGTGGAGACTGCCATAGATGAGCGCGGACGGGTGTGGGTACTGCTTCACTCCGGCTCGCGAGGCGCGGGGAACGTGCTGGCTCAGGCCGCGATCAAGGCCGCGAAGCAGCTAGCCAAGCAGTGGTTCATCCCACTGGAAGATCCCGAACTGGCCTACCTGGTCCAGGGAAGTCCCGAGTTCTCGGCTTACATGCGGGCACTCAGATGGTCGCAGGACTACGCGCGGGCCAACCGGGACCTGATCGGCCAGTCAGCCGTCGCGGGGCTCCTGGAGGTGGTAGGCAAGGGGTCGGTCACTGACACCATCAACTGCCACCACAACTACACCGAGCGGGAGCATCACCACGGCAAGGACTTGTGGATCACACGCAAGGGCGCGATCCGTGCGCGGGTCGGTGACCGGGGCCTGATCCCTGGCTCGATGGGGAGTGGCAGCTACGTGGTGGAGGGTCTTGGCAATCCCGCCAGTTACGAGTCCTGCTCCCACGGCGCGGGGCGCAGGATGTCACGAGGCCAAGCGCGCCGCGAGATCACGGCGGACAGCCTGCGTGACTCGATGGGGGGCCGGACTTGGCTAAAGGACCAAGCCGCTCAGTTGGTGGACGAAGCGCCGGGGGCATACAAGGACATCGACCAAGTGATGGCTGACCAAGCAGATCTCGTGAGGGTGGTCCACAAGCTGCGCTCAGTTGTGAACTACAAAGGGCTGTGAAGGGCGAGAGGGCCGCGCTGCCCTACGACCAGAGCGCATGAAGGAAGAAGCCTATGTAGTGGCGGCGGGAATATGGCAGGCAGGGCTCGGCTCGGCAGGGGCAGGTGCGGCCTGGCAGGGCGGGGCTCGGTCCGGCGGGGCATGGCAGGAGCGGCGCGGTTTGGCACGGCTTGGCTAGGTATGGTGAGGCCCGGTTAGGTATGGCTCGGCTCGGTGCGGCGGGGCAGGCATGGACCGGTTCGGCGGGGACGGGCAGGCTCAGGCGAGGCAAGGCCGGGTTTGGCCCGGAATGGTATGGCAGGAGCGGCGCGGCTTGGCACGGCTTGGCTAGGCACGGTGTGGTCCGCTTAGGCGGGGCAGGGCATGGCAGGAGCGGCGTGGCAAGGCGGGGCTCGGCTGGGTTCGGTCCGATAGGGCGCGGCGCGGCAGGCGTGGTTGACATGGAACAGCCAGAGGCTGCAGAAGATAGCGGAAAGAACAGGAGGGCGAATCATGGCAGTGGCGACTAGCAACGGACGGCTCAAGGTTGAGGCCGTCCCTGAGATCCAGACATATGGGATCGACCTGGAGCCACTGGAGGTGGCGGAACTGTTGGTCCCAATCCGGGGCACGGCTCCGTTGATCGTTCACGCCTTCGGGGAGAAGGCCCGGAAGGAGATGGGCGACAAGCAGGGCACTACGGAGATAACGGTCAAGCGCAAGAAGGCCCCGAAGGACCCGGTGGCCCTATATGAGGCGGCGCGCTACCGGCTGAGCGATGGGAGGGACGGCTTCCCGGCAGCGGGGTTCAAGAGCGCCATCGTGAACAGTGCCCGATTCTTCGCTCAGGCAAAGATGGTGGACCTGAAGATCGCCATCTTGGTGCTGGCGGACGAGAAGGGCCTTGTTGCCATCGACGGCACGCCGGCGATGCGCGAAGACACCGTGCGAATCGGGGCCATGACCAAGACCACGGACCTCCGCTACCGGCCAGAGTTCGTGGACTGGGGGGCCATGCTTCGCATCCAATACCTGCCCCAGATCGTCACGGCGCGAGGCGTGGTGAACCTTGTCAATGCGGCAGGCTTAGGAGGCATCGGTGAGTGGAGGCCCAGCGCGCCGATGTCCAAGAACGGCAGCTTTGGGACATTCCGAGTGGTGACCGAGGGAGACCGCTGATGGCGGCCAAGAAGCATGTAACAGTCGAAGGCGGCCACTCCAAGGCGGTCTTGGAGCGGCTCCGCCAGATCGCGCAGGCGCACCCACGCCATGCGTTGACCGTGCGAGCGGTGCGGGCCGACGCCGAGGACCCGAGCAGCCCCCTGCACAAGCTCCTGCAATGGGACGACGCCATAGCAGGGCGGCGGTGGCGGGATAGCCAGATCCGCCAGATCATCGCCACGGTACACGTCCGCATCGTGACCCCGGCCGGCCCCCTGCGGGTGCGTGCCTACGCGAACGTCAGAGCGGCGGATGGCAGCCACGAGTACCACCGGCGCGACACCACGGTAGCGGACGTGCTACAGGCTGCCGAGGAGGACATCCGGAACGAACTGCTCGGCCTAGTCCAGCGGTGGGCGACCATGCCCAACTTCTGGCAGGTCGTGGACGCAGTGCTCACTGAGGCACGTCAGAGCAAAGTGGCGGCGTAAGGGCCACTGAACGGCAAAAGGCCCCTCCCCACTGGGGGGAGGGGCCAGTGGCACCTGGCATTAGGCAGTGAGAATGGAGGCTGCCAGGCACCGGTAGGGAGGGGGGCGGGGTTACAGGGTGCGGGTCACCCGCCGACAGTCGGGTAACCAACGTAGACGAGACGCTAAGCGCCAGTGATTAGGTCTCTGATGTACCGTTCGGCTTCATAGTCGGACGCCGAGGCATTGTGGACTCCGGCAGCCCCGCGATGATGCCAGGCGCAGAGCCAGACCAAGTTGGCCGCAGACTCAACCCAGGCGCCAACCTCGCTTGGATTGCTGACCCCCGGATAGTCGCGCTCCAGTAGCTGGAGATCGACCGCATTCTCTAGGGCAAACTCAATGTGGGCATGATGCAGTTCCAGTCCAGGCTGCTCACCAGTCGCAGGCGCGGGTGCAGGGTTGCCTTGGGCGTCCCGGCACTCGTCGAATCCGACTCGCTGCCCCATGAGACAACGGGCCGCAGCGCGGGTACGAGTGTGATATGCATTGAAGTCCGCGTAGTTGGGATCGTCCTGTCGCGGAGCATGATCCGGATAGTTGACGAAGTACCGGTGGGTGAAGGCTTGTTTGTGAGCCGGGGTGTCCGGCGCGGAGCTGCTCATGCGGCGAGCTGGTCCAGGTCGGCGTTGAGCGCTTGGAGGTCCAGTCCTGTCGGGCCTCGATGCGCCTCCACGTCCGCCGCGAACAGGACGGCCCAGACCTCATCCACGTAGGTCTCCCACCAGGGCCAGCTCACCTCCACGACCTGTCCCCAGGTCACGCAGTAGATCCCCGAGGCGTCATAGCCCACGGGGACAATGCAGTGGCCGCCAACAATTGGCGAGTCCGGAACCACGGTCCACGGCTTGCCCGCTTGAAACTGCTCCTCAGCCGACTGGGGAAGCTGGACGCCGATGTAGGACGCCCCGTAGAAGGCGATGGCCCGATGCACGGCCAGGACCGAGTGCGGCTCAACCGGGGCGAACGCCTCGATCTTCTGGCCCCCGAACAGCCCGGAGGTGCGCCAGAGTTGCAGCACCTCGGCCTCCACGCACCCGGTGTCATTCTGCCCCGTGGCCGGGTCGTAGCCGGTGATCGCGGAATACTGCCGGATGACCTCATCAGTGGTGAAGGCCACCTGATCCACGAAGGGAAGGTGGAACTCCGAGGCCATGACCGCATGTGCGGCCCCGGCTATGGTGCA
>JAJYWM010000312.1 GCA_021791455.1 bacterium
CTCGCGATCCTGGTCACCTGCGCCATCCGCCAGCACGCCGAGGACAAGGCGGCCAGCAAGCTGGGCGAGCTGGCGAAGTGGAAGGAGCAGCGCCCCGGCCGGGCGATAGCACTGACCGGGTGCATGGCGGGAGAGCACGGTGCTGGCCTCCTGCGCCGCTTCCGCTACCTCGACTACGTCTTCGACATGCGCGATACCGACGGCTTCTTCGCTCGACTACAGGACACCTTCCAGGGATCCCTCGAGGGACCGGTACCTCTGCCCGCCTCCGACCGCCTCTGCGCCTACCTCCCGGTGATCCTGGGATGCAACGAGATGTGCACCTACTGCATAGTTCCCTTCGTCCGCGGGAGGGAGAGCAGCCGGCCCAGCTCCGAGGTAGTCGCCGAAGCTCGACGGATGGTGGACGGGGGGGTGCGGGAGATCACCCTGCTCGGCCAGAACGTGAACTCGTACGTGGACCCCGAGACGGGCGAGGGTCTGGCCGGTCTGCTGGCCCGGGTGGACTCGGTGCCAGGTCTGGAGCGCCTGCGCTTCCTCACCTCTCACCCACGGAATGCCGGCGAGGAGTTGCTCCAGGCGATCGCCGATCTTCCCCGACTCTGCGAGAACCTGTACCTCCCAGTCCAGTCCGGAGACGACCAGTGCCTGCGGCGGATGAAGCGCGACTATCGGGCCGGGGACTATCTGCGCATCCTGGAGCGGGCGCGAGCGTTGGTGCCCGGGATCGGCCTCAGCACCGACATCATCGTGGGCTTCTGCGGGGAGACCGAGGAGGAGTTCCTGTCGACCTACAGGATGCTGGAGGAGGTCGAGTTCGACACGGTGCACGTGCAGGCCTACTCCCCGAGGCCGGGGACGGCCGCCTATCGGCGCGCCGACGATGTGCCCCTCCCGGTGAAGCAGGAGCGGCTGCAGCGCGTTCTGGCGCTTCAGCGGGGGATCAGTGCCCGCCGCAACCGCTCCCTGGTTGGGCAGCGTGTCGAGGTCCTCGTGGAGGGGGTGGGGGAGGGTGGTCGCCCGTACGGGCGTACCCGCCAGAACCGCCTGGCCTGGCTGGAGCCGGGGCCAAAGGTAGGGGATCTCCGCTCAGCGGAGGTGGTGCGAGCCACGGCCTGGCAGCTGCAGTGCGCTTAACCTTCCGGAACTGGATTGTCCCGGGACCGCCGCCCCGGCGATAGGGTGGCAGCCGCCCCCACCCCGGCCCTTCGCCAGTACAAGGAAGCCAAGGCGGCCCACACGGACTGCGTCGTCCTCTTCCGGCTAGGGGACTTCTTCGAGATGTTCGCCGACGACGCCCTGCTGGCGGCACCCATCCTGGGAGTGGCACTCACGAGCCGGGACTTCGGCCAGGGGGGTCGGATTCCCATGTGCGGGGTTCCCCACCACAGCGTCGACGCATACGCCCGGCGGCTGCTTGAGGCGGGAATCAAGGTTGCGGTCTGCGACCAGGTGGAGGAGGCGCGCCCGGGCGCCAAATTGGTGGAGCGACGGGTCACCCGGGTGCTCAGCTCGGGGACCCTGGTCGAGGATTCCCTCCTGGAGCCCACCATGGCCCGGCGCTGCGCCGCCCTGCTTCCCGCAGGCCCTGCCGGAATTGGGGTGGCCGCTGTGGACTTCAGCACCGGAGAGGGCCAGCTCAGCATGCTGCCCGGCGATCTTCCATCGGCACTGTCCCAGCTCGCGACTCAGGATGTCGTGGAGGCCCTTGTCCCCGAGGCATGGCGGGAGGGTGTTCTTGGCCCGCCCCGACTGGAACTTACCCCCCGACCGGAGGCCACCTTCTCCGTCTCCGCCGGCGTCGAGCTGGCAGAGAGCCTGGGCCTGAACTTCGGCGATGGTCCGCTGGATAGTGGCCGGTCCTCGGCCCTGGGTGCCCTGGCCGCCCTCGTGGCCTACGGCCGCTCCGCTCGCCTGCTCGCGGGCGCGGACTTCCTTCGGCTGACCTGGTCGGAGCCGACCTGGGGCATGCGGCTCGACCCCCATACCAGGCGCAACCTTGAGCTGGTGGAGTCCCTGACACCCGGAGGGCCCACCGCCCTGCGCCTCTTGGATCGCTGCCGCACGGCGGCGGGGTCAAGGAAGCTCAGAGCCTGGCTGTTGACTCCCCTCACCGAGCTCGGGCGGCTGCGCGCCCGGCAGGCCGCGGTCGCCTCTCTCATGGATCGAGGGGCGGCGCGGGGTGAGCTGCTGGGATTGTTGGCCCAGTGCCGAGATCTGGAGCGGTTAACCGGCCGCTGCGCCCATGGGGTGGCTGGCCCGCGGGACTTGCAATCCCTCGCGACCACCGTGCTCCTGCTTCCCACGCTGGCTGAGTCTGCCGCGGCCACCTCTGACCACCGCCTGGAGCAGCTAGCCGAATCTCTGAGAGGAGCACCGCTGGAGATTGCCGCAAGGCTCACCAGAATCCTGGTTGCTGACCCGCCGGTGAGCCCACGCGAGGGTGGGTACATCCGGCCCGATCAGGACTCGGAGCTGGCCTCGATACTGGAGGAGAGTCAAGGTGCCCGGCAGTACATCTCCGATCTGGAGGCCAAGGAGCGCAGCCGGACAGGGATCAGGACCCTGAAGGTCGGGTACAACCGCGTTTTCGGCTACTACATCGAGGTGAGGCGGTCGGCCCAGGAGCAGCTTCCCCCGGATTACCAACGAAGGCAGACCCTGGTAGGCGCCGAGCGCTACGTGACCGCGGAGCTCAAGGAGCGGGAGCTCGTGGTCCTCTCGGCCCGCGACCGGGCCCTGCGGCGCGAACAGGAACTGCTCCGCCAGCTCCTGAACGAGGTGGCCGCCCAGGCCGCCGCCCTCTCTAGGGCCTCCGGCGCCCTGGCCGAGTTGGACGCTCTCACTGCGTTGGCACTCACAGGCGTGGAGCGCGGCTGGGTCATCCCCGAGGTCGACGGCACTCTCTCACTCGATCTCCAAGATGGCCGCCACCCTCTGGTCGAACAGGCCGTGGGCACCGACCGGTTCGTGGCCAACAGCTGCCGGATGGACGGAGAAGGCGAGCGGATCTGGCTCATCACCGGTCCAAACATGGCTGGGAAGTCCACCTTTCTCCGCCAGGTTGCCCTCCTGTGCCTGTTGGGCCAGATCGGGGCACCGATTCCCTGCTCCCGGGCCAGGTTCGGACTGGTGGACCGGATCTTCACCCGGGTTGGCGCCCAGGACGACATCTCAGGCGGGCGCTCCACATTCATGGTGGAGATGACTGAAGTCGCGGAGATCCTGAGGGAGGCAACCCGGCGCAGCCTCGTCCTGCTGGACGAGGTCGGGCGGGGGACCAGCACCTACGACGGACTGAGCCTCGCTCACGCCATCCTCGAGGACCTGCACAGCCGGCCCTCAGCCCCGGCCCGTGTCCTCTTCTCGACCCACTACCACGAGCTCACGGCCCTCGACCGGATGCCCGGGCTCCGCAACTACCGGATGGAGGTCCACGAGGAGGGCTCAGGTCCGCATCCGGAGGTCACCTTCCTGCACACAGTGGTCCCTGGAGGGGCCGACCGGTCTTACGGGCTTCACGTGGCGCGGCTGGCGGGCGTGCCTCCCGCGGTGGTGGCGCGAGCCGAAGAGGTGTTACGGGAGCACGAGAGTCAGCGACCGCTCGCCCAGGAGTCGGTGGGAGCCACGCAGCTGCCCCTTCCGCTTCCTCCTGTCGACCCCTTGCTCGACGAGCTGAAGGGACTTGAGGTGGACCGTATGACTCCCCTGGAGGCACTGCAGAAGCTGTCTGAGTGGCAGCGTCGATCCGCGGTGTCCGGATGAACATGAGCACGCCCCATCAGGGGAGGTTGGATCCCGGGAGGATCAGGCGTCTTCCCCCTGAGGTGGCCGAGTTGATCGCTGCCGGGGAGGTGGTGGAGCGTCCGGCCTCCGTCCTCAAGGAGCTGATCGAGAACTCCCTCGACGCCGGGGCAACGATCCTGACCGTCGACATCGAGGGCGGTGGGATCGACCTCATCCGGGTCAGCGACGACGGCTGGGGGATGACCGAGGGCGAGCTGGCCTCCGCCTTCGAACGCCACGCCACCAGCAAACTGGCCTCGGTGGAGGACCTGGCCTGCATCGCCACCCTGGGATTCCGGGGCGAGGCCCTGGCCAGCATCGCGGCCGTCGCGGAGGTAGTGGCGATCAGCCGCGAGCGCACGTCAACCCGGGCCTATGAGGTGAAGGTCGGACCCTGGGGGATGAGGGGGCCGACAGTGACCGCGGGACCGGTCGGCACCACCATCACAGTCCGTCAACTGTTCCAAACCCTGCCCGCCCGGCGTGCCTTCCTCCGTTCCC
>JAJYWM010000082.1 GCA_021791455.1 bacterium
CAAGGCAGGCGGCGCTCAGGTCGAGAAAGAGGTGGCGGTGACGGGCCAGGCCGGGGAAGCGGACTCTGAGCAACACCCCTGCCAGGAGGGGTACCAGGACCGACAGCCCGAGCTCATCCACCAAGGCGAGGGGGTTGAAGTGGGCGGAACCGCCCAGCGCCAGGCTCAGCCAGACGGGAACGAGGACGGTGGCCAGGGCGAGGGAGCCGGCCATGATCGAGGTCGCCAGCGCCGCGTCGCCACCGGCCACCGCGGTCATCAGCCCGCTGGTGATCTCCGCCGGGGCGATGGCGCAGATGACCACTCCCGAGGCCAACTCTCGGCTGGGAATCGCCCTGCTGACCAGCAACGCCAAGGCGGGGAGTGCGGTCCACTCAAGGAGCAGCGCAGCTCCCACCAGATGGGCGCGGCGGGCCGCCGCGCGGAAGTCGGCAGGCGTCAGGTTCAGGGAGACCCCGAGGACCTGCCCGGCGAGGAGGACGGGGACCACTGGTACCAGGGTGCTCGACGTGGTGGGTACCACCAGCCCGACCGCCACCGCCATTACGACCCAGGGCAGGAGCCGGTGGCGAACGGGATGGAGTGTGCGGATGGATACGCGCCAGTGCTTGAGACGGGTCACGCGGCCACTATGCCGCTCCGAGGTCTCAGCGGGCGGGGTCGGGGCTGATCCGCGGGGCGGGGGAGGTGGCTCTGGGGGTGACCGGCTCCGCTGGGGGAGGGCCCAGCCATCTCAGCTGACGCATGGCGGCGTCCAGGTCGGCGCTGGTGAATGGTGTCCGCCGGTGCCGGAGAAGCACCACCCGGGGCTGATCGGTGGACCCGGTAGCCACGGGGATGACGATGATGGAGTCGACGGCCACACTGGACCGGGCCTGGGCCCGGCCGGACGGAGGAGTGGTCCACATGATCGCGCGGCCGCTCGATCCGGCCCGCCGCCAGAGGTCTCGCACGGTCCGGGTCGGGCGGTACTGCTCGCCGGGATAGGTGGCCAGGACCGCCATGTCGGTGCCGAGTAGGGCGGCGTGGTCGGCGCGTGCCGCCCGGGCCAGCCTCTGGAGCAGTGCCAAGGACCCCACCGGGACGTCCGGGACTCGTCGGCCCCACCGGACCAGCCGTAGGCTCAGCCAGGCGTTGACTGCCACCCCCAGGACCGCCGCCAACAGCCCCTCCAGCACCAGGGGCAGTCCGGTCGGTCGTAGCGCCAGGAATGCCAGCAGCTGAATGGCGCCGGATCCGAGCCCTGACAGCAGGTAGCGCCTCAGGAGGGGGGAACGCTCCCGATGAAGGTCGGCAAAGGTGATGCGCAAATTCAGCGCAGTGTTCCAGAGCAGAGAGATGGCGAAGGCAGCGGCCCAGGCCAGCAGCGCTGACCGGGCCAGCGTCACCCCCACGAACTGCAGAATGGCTAGGAGTATGCCCAGGCCGCTCAGGCCGACGGCCGCGAACTTCCATCTCCGGGCGCTCCCGGGGACGTCGCGCACAAGGGACCATAGGTGGCACAGGTAGAGCCACCCCTGACGGGCCGTCGCCTTGCTCTCGCCCGCTCCCCGCGGCTGAAAGTGCAGCGGGACCTCGGCGACGCGCGCGCCGGGGGTGCACACCAGCAACTCCAGCAGAATCTTGAAGCCCACGGGACGGAACTCGAGTCCGCGGACCAGGTCCGTTCGGCAGAGGAAGAAGCCCGCGAGGGGATCGGTGCTGGCTCTAGCTTCCAGGAAAAGGGTCCGTGCTACGAAGGTGGCGCCACGCGACACGAGCCGCCGGCTCCAGCTTCCTAGACCTTGCCTGGTGGCATCAGATAGGTAGCGGCTCGCCACCACCAGGTCTGCTCCTTCGTGGGCCTTGGCCACCATCTCCGAGATCAGCTCTGGAGGGTGCTGCAGATCTCCGTCCATGACGCAGGCCAGGCGGCCACGAGCCCGGGCCAGGCCCGCCACGACCGCCGTGCTGAGTCCGCCCTCCCTCTCCTGGGGCCGGCGGTGAACCAGGCTGATCCGGGGATCTCGCCGGGTGGCCTCGCGCAGGACCCTGGTGGTGGAATCGTCGCTGTCGTCCACGAACAACACATCGAAGGGGAGCTCCGCCAGGGAGTTGCGGAGGCGCTGGATCAGAAGCGGCACGTTGCCGGCCTCGTTTCGGGTGGGGACCACGACCGTGAGCTCGAGGGTTGGCTGGGCGGCGAGCTTGCGGGACCGGGGCATCTCCTCGAGTCTAGGCGTGCGCTTGTCAGGGTTCGGCGCTGTTACCGAATCGTTCGTCCGCCAATAGCGCGAGCACCTGGCCGATGGCTGTCTCGGGGCTGAACCGTCCCTCGCCCATCACCACGCCGCCCCAGAGCAGAACTGGGATGCGCTGCCCGAACAGTTCCTCGCTCTTGGTATCGGACTCCACGCTCATCTCGTCGAGGCGCAGGCCATGAAGCGCCGCCAGCATGGCCAGCGGCTCCCGGACCCCGTCACAGAGGTGGCAGCCGGGCCGGGTGAGCAGGATCAGGGACGGCTCAGCTGACACCCCAGCTCTCCAGAAGCCCGAGATAACGGCGACGCCAGGCTTCGGCCACGGCGGCGAACAACACCCAGGCCGCCGCCTCGGCCAGCACACCAGCTAAGGTGGCCGCCGCCAGCCGGCTGCCCCAAAGGCTCAGTCCGGTGTAGAGGCCGAGGCGAATCACGGCCACCGCCCCCAGCACCCGAGCCGTGTCACCCGCGGCGAGGACCACCAACCGCTCGCGGCGGAGGCCGGCCCGGAGCCGCGAGGCTGAGGGGGGGCGGTCGGACGGAGCGCTCCAGGACGGCTCGGGAGCGGCGGATCGGAGGCGCAGCCAGCCGAGGGCAGCGAGGATGGTGGCTGCCAGCACCGGCGGCAGAGCCTGCCATGGCGCTCCCAGACGGAGGAACTGCTGCCAGCCCGAGAGCCTTCCCCCCGCGGCAAAGACCCCCTGATACTGCGTCTGCAAGAGAAAGGACGCCAAGGAGATGCCCACCCCCAGCAGGAGGGCCAGGATGACCGTGAGCCCCAGTCTGCTGGCGACGACCTGTGAGACTAGAGCCCTACCGTCGGGGATCCGAGAGGCCGCCCATCTGGCCCGGAGTCCTGCCATCATCCGGAGTCTATCCCCGATTGCCCGACTACGAAGGAGGGCCGGCGCCGACCACCTGCTCGATGTTGGATGCGCTGATCCCCTCCGGGCCCAACCACTCCAGCCACCAGGTGGCGCCGGCGGCCTCAAGTTCCGCGAGCGCAGATCGCGCGCTGGCCGGCCGGGCCCAGTTGGCGTGGGTCACAACGAGATCGGCCTCTGGCGAGCCGCCCAGGTCCAGTAGCGCGGACCGGACCGCGCTGACCTGGTCGGGAGTAGGGGGCGGGGGTGGCCAGCCGCCTCCGAATATCGGGAAGCACCCCTCTAGGGCCGCGGCACGCCGCAGGGGTCGGCGATGGGGCCAGCGGCATGCGGCCCAGGTGGGGATCGGGCCTTGCATTGGGCGGGGGAGGAACGCCGGAGAGTCGACCCGGTGGACGGCTCCGAAGCGGTGGACCGGCGCCCCCGCCCACAGGGAGCGGATGATGGCCAGGCCCTCGTCGAGGGCCGCCGCACGAAGAGCCGGGGAAGTAGGGTCTGCGAAAGCGCTGAACTCCCCCCACCCGTCGTCACCGAGCCCCACGCCGAACACCAGCCGTCCGCTGGACAGGAGATCCAGTGTCGCCGTTTGGCGCGCTAGAACCCAGGGGCGGCGCCGCGCCACGGGGGTGACCATGGCCCCGATCCGAATTCGCTCCGTGACAGCCGCCACCCCGGCCAGCGTGACCCACGGGTCCGCCACGGGGGTCCCCGGGTCGGCCAGGATGTGGTCCCAGAGAAAGAGGCCATCCCAGCCGGCCCGCTCGGCGCTCAGGGCCAGCTCCGCCACTCGCCGCGGTTCGGAGAACTCCCCGAAGGGCGCCAGGAATAATCCCCTTCGCATGGCCCCAAGTATCCGCCTCCGGGACCTTGGAAATTCGGCGCCTAGAATCGACGGCAGTCCAATCCGAATTGGGGGATGCCCGACCTGATGAGCCGGCTGCGGATCGCCACCTACAACATCCTTTCTGGCGGTGGGAGCCGCTGGGCCGCCATCGCGGAGATGGTCCAGGCGATCGATGCTGATGTCCTTGCACTTCAGGAGATCGAGGACCCCCGGCCGATGTACGGCCTTGCCGACCGCCTCGGCTACCGTGCCGTGTTCGGACGTGCCCCTCGATTCCGGCACCAGGGGCTTCTGAGCCGCCTGCCGCT
>JAJYWM010000288.1 GCA_021791455.1 bacterium
CGGCCGCCAGAGTGGCGCCGCGCTGGCGGCGCAGCGCAGCCGAAACGCCAACCTCTCCGAGGCGCTCGCCAGGGCCGACGTGAAGTTGAGACCGGCCGAGTGGTACCTGATCCGGATCGGGACCGTCTTGGTCCTTGCGCTGGTCGGCTTCGCGCTTTACCACAACGCGATATTCGCCCTGATCCTTGCCGTGGTCGGGTTCTTCGTGCCCCCCCTGGTCCTCCGCTTCCGGGAGCGCAAGCGCTCCCGGGCGTTCAACGATCAGCTGGGGGATGTGCTGATTCTGCTCAGCAACGGTCTGAAGGCAGGCTACAGCTTCCCCCAGGCGATGGCCAGCATCGCTCGCTCCGCGAACCCCCCGGTTGCCGAGGAGTTCGCCAGGGCGACCCGGGAGATCCAGCTGGGCATCACGACCGATGAGGCTCTGGGCCACATGGTGACCAGGATTCGCTCGGACGACCTGGACCTGGTCGTGACGGCGGTCGGGATCCAGCGGGTGGTAGGTGGCAACCTGGCGGAGATCCTTGACAACATCGCCTTCACCATTCGGGAACGGGTCCGCATCAAGGGCGAGATCCGTACCCTGACGGCCCAGGCGCGGGCCTCGAGCTACATCATCACCGGTCTGCCGATAGCCTTGGCTCTGGTCTTGCAGGCAATCAACCCCGCCTACATCGCACCCTTGCTCTCGTTTAAGGGGCCCGGACCCTACATTCTCATCGGGTGCGGCATCTCCATTGGGTTCGCCTTCTATGTGATGCAGCGCATCGCCAACATTGAGGTCTGATCGATGTCTCCTGAAGCGATCGTAGTCGGGATCCTGGCCGCGGCCGCCATATTCCTGGTCGTCGTCGGAGCCACATCACGCAAGGCACCGCCGGTGGATCTCTTGGATGCCCGGCTGGCGGTGTACGAGGCCCCCGAGGAGAACACCAAGAGCCTCGACGAGATTGAACTCAGCCGACCCTTCTCGGACCGGTTCATAAAGCCCTTCCTGGATCGGATGGGGCGGCGGGTGGCCGCCCTGCAGCCGAAGGACCAGGCCCAGAAGCTGCAGGTGATGATCGATTTGGCGGGGCGTCCACTGGGAATCAACGCCGCCAGCCTGGTTGCCGTGCAGATCGCTCTGGCAGTTGTGCTCGGGCTGGCCGGACTGGGGCTGGCGGCGCTGCTCAACCTCCCCGTCATCCTGGGTTTGGCGTTCGGGGTGATAGCGGGGTACATCGCGCCGCAGTACTACCTGAAGAGGATCGTCAAGGCGCGGCAGAAGGAGATCACCCTGGCCCTGCCGAACGCGCTCGACCTCCTGTGCATCAGCGTTGAAGCCGGCCTCGGCTTCGACGCTGCGCTGACCCGGGTCGTCGAGAAGTTCGACAACGCGCTCTCGAGGGAGTTCGCTTTCGTGCTCAACGAGATTCGGCTCGGACGTCCCCGGCAGGAAGCCCTGGAGGAGTTGGGGAAGCGTTCGGGCGTCCCCGAGCTCAACGCCTTCATCCAGGCTCTGGTGCAGTCCGATCAATTGGGCGTCGGGATCGCCCGAGTGCTGCGCATCCAGTCCGATGAACTGCGCCGCCGCCGCCGCCAGAAGGCCGAGGCCAAGGCGCAGCAGGCGAGCCTCAAGATGCTCTTCCCGATGGTTGGGTGCATCTTTCCGGCTCTGTTTGTGATCCTGCTCGGCCCAGCCGCGATTCACCTGATCTTCCATGTCAGCTGACCGGGTCGCGATGCTCGCAGGGAGGAGCCGGCCTGCTGGCGGCGTGGTCAGCGTGAGCGTCGAAGGCGGTGATGAAGCGGTCGGGCGAGTCGCCGTAGCCAGGAGCGTGTGGTCGCGCTTTCTGGGGCTGATGGGACGTCCCGAGCTAGCCCCGGATGAGGGTTTGTGGCTGGTGCCCTGCCGCAGCATCCACATGTTCTTCATGCGAGCAGCGATTGACCTGGCATTCCTGGACAGGCAGGGGGTAGTGGTCCGTCAGGTGCCAGGCATGCGCCCCTGGTCGCTGCGGCCGTTCGGGGTCACCCTGCTGCCCGTTCGGGGGGCGCACTCGGCGCTCGAGCTGGCTCCTGGCGCCCTGCGGCGCCTGAACATCGTGCCCGGCACCAGGCTCAACTTCACGGTGCCGGGGACAACCGATCCACACACCTCTGGCCGCAGGGTTCCACCGAGGACCGCGGCCCCACGAGCGGGAGAATAAGCCATGGCTGTCACTCAACACGAATCGCTTGCCGACCAGGAGGGATACCTGCAGGCCCTCGGGCCGTTGCGGATCCTGCTGGAGGACGACAACCTGACCGAGATCATGGTCGTCGGTCCCGACATGGTTTACGTGGAGTCCCATGGGCGGATCGTCCTGACCGACGTGCGCTTCAAGGACACAGATCACCTGATGAAGGTGATCGACCTGATCGTCTCTGCGGTCGGTCGCAGGATCGACACCCGGCAGCCGCTTTGCGACGCCCGCCTGCTGGACGGTTCCCGAGTCAACGCGGTCGTGCCTCCGGTCGCCATCGATGGGCCGCTGCTCACGATCCGAAAGTTCGCCAGGGAACGCATGCGGGTCACGGACCTGATTCACTTCGGAACCCTGAACGAGGCCGCGGCCTCCTTCCTGCAGGCCTGCGTCCTCGCCCGCGCCAACATCCTGATCTCCGGGGGAACCGGCGCCGGGAAGACAACCCTGCTCAACATCTGCTCCGGCTTCATCCCGCCGGACGAGCGGATCGTCACCGTGGAGGATGCGGCTGAGCTGCAGCTCCACCAGGAGCACGTGTGCCGCATGGAGTCGCGCCCGCCGGATGTCCGGGGCGAGGGGCGCATCGGAATCCGGGAGCTGGTGATCAACGCCCTGCGGATGCGCCCGGACCGGATCGTCGTCGGAGAGGTGAGAGGCGGCGAGGCGCTGGACATGCTCCAGGCCATGAACACGGGCCACGACGGCTCCATGACCACGGTTCACGCGAACACGCCCCGGGATAGCCTCTCCCGCCTGGAGACCCAGGTCTTGATGGGAGGGATCGAGCTCCCGGCCAAGGCGATCCGGCAGCAGATCGCCTCGGCCATCAACATCGTGGTGCAGCTGAACCGGCTGCGCGACGGCAGCCGCAAGATCACCGCGATCAGCGAGGTTGTGGGGATGGAGGGCGAGACCATCACGATGCAGGACATATTCCTCATGAAGGCTGAGGGTGCGGACCAGCAGGGCAACCTGAAGAGCGAGATGGTGCTGACCGGCGTCAGGCCCCAGATCCTGGATCGCCTCTTCGACATGGGCCTACCGCTGCCCCCGGAGATCTCGCGCCTCTTCCCGGATCGCCGCAGCGATCAGGTGTCGGCGGTGCGGCTCCCAACTCCACCGGCGGGACCGCTGCAGCGCCGACTTGGCTAGAGGGCTCAGGCTCCAGCTGGGTGCTGGCCGGTTCATGGCGCTCGCCCTGAGCCTGAGCCTGGCCGGCTGGGGGCTGGTGGCGCTTCTGGAATCGGCACCGGTCTTGGCCCAGGGCGCGGGCCCGACCCCCTACGACGGTGAGCTGTTCTCTCTGACCAACCAGGACCGCACCAGCAACGGTCTCGGGGCGCTCAGCGACAACGGTGTCCTCTCCGAGATCGGCCAGAACCGTCCCTACTACGGGTGCAGCGTGTCCCCCATCTACGGGCGGGCCGAGGACATGCTGCTGCGCGACTACTTCGCCCACCAGATCCCCGGATGCACGGCCGACGGGGGGTACGTGTGGCCGATAATGTCGGCGGACGGCGTCGACTGGAGGTCGGCTGGCGAGAACATCGGCTGGAACAGTGGCTACGCCGATCCCGCGGTCCAGGTCAACACTGCCTTCATGAACTCACCCCCGCATCGTGCCAACATCCTAGGCGACTACAACCAGCTCGGGGTCGGATCCTGGTTCACCCCTGGACCCTGGACATATCCGGGCGCGGGTGCGAGCTACTCCGATGTCTCGATGTTCGCCGAGGAGTTCGCCCTGGTGGCCGAGGCACCGCCGCCCCCTCCGCCGACCCCGCCTCCGAGCTCCGGTGGCGGAGGCTCCGCGCCGTCAGGCGGAGGTCACGCCACGCCCACGCCGGAGTCGACTCCGGCTCCCACCCCGACACCCCGGCCCACACCGAGACCGAAGGCAAAGCCCCGTCCCGGTGTAGGCGCGGAGTTTCCCAGGCAGGCGCCCGGCCTTCTGTCCAGCACCATTGACCAGGTGATCAGCGGGTACCTGGATGAGTGACGGGAGCGGGGGGGCGGCGGAGGAGCCATCCCCCGCGGTGGTCCT
>JAJYWM010000338.1 GCA_021791455.1 bacterium
GGTCAAGCGGGCGTTTGAGGTCCTGCGGTTCCTCAGGGATCCGATTCGACGCGCGGTGGAGTTCGGGGGACTTGACCCGGAGTCGCACCGGGAGTTCTTCCCGGGGGTGCGGAGCAGGATCAACCGTCTGGTGGCAGGTCCTCCCGCCCGGCGGGCCCAGCAGCTGTTGGCGCTGGTGGAGGCGGGCATCGTCACCTTCCCGTACGGTCCATCGCCCGCGGTCAGGGGGACGCCGGGAGGCGGGGCGGAGATCCGCTCAACTGCGCTTGACACCGAGGTGCGGGCTGCGGTCGACATCCTCGTCCGGGGCTTCCTCGAGGACCCGATGGTGGACCGCTCCAGCTCCACTCTCATCGACAACCTGTTCCGCGCCGGCCGCTTACAGCGGATCGAGCCGAGTTCTCCAGCAGCGGGAGGGGTGAGCCTCACTCGAGAGTCCCACCCCCTCGACGCTCGGGGCCGCGAGGAGGAGCGGATTTGGGTCTTTGGGCCGCTGACTGAGGGGGCACGCTACTTCACCAACTGCATTCCCTCACCCGGGAGCCGGCGGTGGTCCTTTGTGGAGGCGGGCAGGTGCGCCGCGGCGGTGCTGGCTTAGGTGTATGTCCCATGCACCTTGTTGACAGAGTGACGGGCCGCTGACCACAGTTTCGGGTGCTGCTATTCAGAACGTGGCGTGGCCCTGATACGGAAGGCTGACCTCGGTATCTCATCAGGGAGCGGCTGAGTAGGCGGGTCAAGTTGCGGAAATGCCCTCCTGGTACGGGAAACTGTGGGCGTTGGCGACCACGTTTTCCACCTGGGAGGCCGTCACCTTTGTGGTCAAGGTTGAGCACTGGCCGCGGGTGGCGGCGCGGGGAGAAGAAGGGTGAACCGCCCCGGGTTTTGTAGAGACTCTGGCCAGCGCGGAGACCGTACGCGGCCCCGGTCTTCCCGGCCTTGGCGAGGCATCGGCAGGTGCTGCGGCGCATCCCGTTGGACCCAGGGTCCGCCCCGACTCGGACAAAATCGCGTGGCACTCGCGGCGAGAGTCCACGTGGCGTCAGCGCTGCAAATCGCCGCCTGGGCTCACCGCCCAATCGCCCGATACTTGATGCCCGCGGCCTCGAGTCGCGCAGGATCAAGGGAATTGCGGCCATCGATCACAATCCGTCGGCGCATCGTGGCGGCCAGCGCGGGCCAGTCCAAGTCAGCGAACTGATCCCATTCCGTGATTAGAAGCAGGGCGTCGGCACCTTTGGCAAGATCGGCCGCACTGGCCACCATGGTCACTCCCGGCACTGGAACCTCACGCACCGCCGGGTCATAACCGGCCACGCCAGCTCCGAGGGTGAGCAGGCGCCGGGCGATGTCCAGGCTGGGTGCGTCTCTGAGGTCGTCAGTGCCGGGCTTGAAGGCCAGCCCGAGCAGTCCGATGCGGCTGCCCTTGAGCAGGTGCAGCTCCTCTTGTAGGAGCCGAATCGCCACCCCCCGCTGGCGTTCGTTGACTGCCAGGGCGGCGTCCAATATTTGGGTCGGGAGACCGTACTCTCGGGAGATGCTTATGAAGGCCCTGAGGTCCTTGCCGAGGCAGCTCCCGCCCCAGCCGATCCCAGCGTTGAGGAAGGCGCGCCCAATTCGTCGGTCGAGGCCGATCCCCGTGGCCACGTCCTGGATACTGGCTCCGACCGCTGATGAGATCGCTGCGACCTCATTGATGAAACTCAGCTTCAAAGCTAAAAAGGCGTTGGCGGCGTACTTGGTCAGTTCCGCCGAGGTGATCGAGGTGGTCATCAACGAGCTGACTGTGGCCGCCGCGGTCAACTCGGGCGCCACCTCCGGAAAGCTCCGCTCAATGATCGGTCGGTAGAGCTGCTGGAGTCGCTGGCCGTCGGCCTCGCTGTCAACTCCGAACACGATGCGGTCCGGATACAGAGTGTCGAAGACCGCGTGGCCTTCGCGCAGGAATTCTGGACAGCTGCTCACGCTGAATCTCGGGGCCCCCGCACCGCCCTCATGGGCCAGTTCGTTGGCGATCAGCTCGAAGACCAAGCGCCCAGTCCCCACCGGCACGGTGCACTTGTTAACCACCAAGACCGGCTCCGGTACTCGCCGCTGCCGCAATGCCTTCCCCAAGCTGGACGCAGCACTCCGGACGAAACTGAGATCGACGCCGCCATCCATCTCAGTCGGCGAAGGGACAGCGATGATGCAGAAATCGACGTCCGCCGCCAACGCATAGTCGCTGGTCACCCGCAAGTCGCCCCTCAGCCGGCTAAAGAGATCGGCGAGGTACGGCTCGAAGAAGGGCAGCTCTCCTTGACCCAGCTGGTTGACTCGGGCTGAGTCCACATCGATCAGGCGGAGTTCGTGGCCGCAGTGGGCCAGACACAGCGCGGTGGTTAAGCCCACATGGCCAGCGCCCAAGACCGCAACTCTCAATCTAGTTCCTCCACACTACTTCATAGCTCGGCTGCAGGCCCGCTGCCCCAGGCAAGCCGGGTCGGTCCTCCGGAACCTGGTGGGCGGTAGCTCAGGATCCGCTACGGCCTGCTCGCCGCTGGGCGTCGAGCTTCAGGATACCGCCGGTGGATCCGGGCTCGGCCCCCTCGGAAACCATTCGGGCCCGCTGGAGTCTGGCTAGGAGGACTCTCATGGTACGTCTGAGCACCCTTCGACTCGCCGTTAGTGGTCCCCTCAGACGGGCCCCGGCCTGACTTTCGTGCGGCTCCTGTCGCGAACCTGTAGCGCGGTGCGTGGAGTGGCTAGGTTCGCCCTACGATCTGACCGTCGTGATCCAGCCGTTCCGCTTCGGACTCGTCGCCGCGGCACTGGCCAGCTTGGTCCTGGCTACCGCCCCGGCAGCAAACCACACTGCCCGCCCCGGGACCGGAGTCAAGGCCGGGCCCGATCGGGCCGGCGCTGCCTACCTCCAACACTCTTCGAGATCGAGTTCGAGTCCAATGCGGACGCCAGGGCTCCCGACAGCCAACCCTTCGCGGGGGACCGGGCCTAGCCCCGAAGCTAGCGCCAGTACCAGCCCCACAGCCGCTCCAAGTTCCAGCGGGAGTCCTAGCACCAGTCCCACAGTCACTCCAAGTCCCACTGTGAGTCCTTCCGCCAGCTCAAGCCCCAGCCCCACACCCAGTAGCAGTCCGCCCCCGCCGCAAGAGGCGCCTGGGCACATTGCCCTCGGGTTCGCCGTCTGGGACCCTACCTACCCCACCAGCGGGAATCAGTTTCAAAACTATGTGGCGGCAGTGGGGAGCACGCCAAACTTCGTCGAATTTTATCAGGATCCGTGGTCCTGTGACGGCCAGAGCGGAGAGCCGCTCTTCTGGAACAACGAGGAGCAACTGCTGACCGCAGATCACCTGACCCCGGTGATCTCTTGGGGCACCAACTCGATTCCCCTCACCTATATCCTGAGCGGTGGCTGCAACGCCTACATCGATCAGTCAGCGGCTGCGGCGAAGACCTGGCCTGGGTCAGTGTACATTCGGCTGGACTGGGAAATGAACGGAGCCTGGTCGGCCTGGAACCCAACCAAACAGGGCGTGTCCGACTCCACTTTCGTGCAATTCTGGCAGTTCGTGGTGAACCGGTTCGCCGCTGATGGCGTTACGAATGTCAAATGGGTCTGGGCCCCCAACATTGATCAGAATGGCAGCCGTCCGTTCGGGGCTTACTATCCCGGCGCCAACTACGTCAACATGGTGGGGCTCGACGGCTACAACTACGCTTGGGCGCAGAGCACTGCCTGGCAGAGCTTCGGTCAACTCTTCCAGTACAGTTACAACGAGATGCTGACGGTCGCACCGGGCAAGCCGATCATGATCAGCGAGGTTGCCAGCGTGGAAGCCGATGCCTCCGAAGCAGCCGCCGGACTCAGCAAGGCCGGCTGGATCCAGCAGATGGCGGCTTACCTGCCGGCGAGCATGCCCCAGGTGACCGCCTTGTGCTGGTTCGACCAGCCCACTGGCGGCGTCAACTACAGTGTGAACTCATCCCCGGCGGCGCTGGCAGCCTGGATCAAGTATGTGGTCAGCGCCGCGGACTATCAGGGCCACCTGCCCTAACCTACCGCGTTCGCCTCGCCCAGCCGGCGCTGGCCCCAGGCCGGCCCAGGAGGTTGGGGAGGTTGGGTGACCTGGCAAATTGGAGATGAAGCCGCGACTCCGCCTCGAAGCTTGCGGGTCATTTCTCCAGCCAGATTGCAGAACGGGCGTCTCGTGCGCTGCGTCCACATGTCGCAGCAGTCCTAGGCGAGGCTTTCGCCCTGACCTCGGGGCTGC
>JAJYWM010000384.1 GCA_021791455.1 bacterium
ATGTCAAGATCAACGAGATCGGCGAGGGGACCTCGGAGGTTCAGAGGCTGGTGATAGCGTCCCATCTTCTGGGCTTCGAGGGCTCCGTGACCAGGATGCTCGACCGGCCGCCCGACGCCTGATCCCGGCCTCCACGGCAGCGCGGCCGGCGTAGGATTGAGGAATGAACGATCTTGACCCGGTCATCGTCTCCTACGCCAGGACCCCCTTTGGAAGGCTCCGTGGCGGGCTCAGCGCGGTCCCCGCGGTGGCTCTCGGCGCCCACGCCATCAGAGCGGCCCTCGAGCGCGCGGGCGTCGGTGCGGATCAGGTGGAACAGTGCATCGTTGGCACCGTTATCACCGCCGGAATGGGGCAGGTCCCCGCTCGCCAGGCTGCGCTCAAGGCCGGGATACCTTCCAGCGTCCCCTCCCTCTCCGTCAACAAGGTGTGCGCGTCTTCTCTGAAAGCGGTCAACCTGGCGGCGATGATGATCAGGGCGGGCGACGCCGAGGTCGTGGTGGCGGGAGGGATGGAGTCGATGTCCCAGGCTCCCTTGCTGCTGCGGGACACCCGGCAGGGAGTCGCGATGGGAAATGTGACCATGTACGACTCGATGATCTTGGATGGGCTGACCTGCCCTGTGGATGACGTCCACATGGGAGAGCACGGGAGCTCGGTGGCGGCCGAGTTCGGAGTCACGCGCGAACAGCAGGACGAGTACGCGCTGGGCTCCCAGCAACGCTACGAGCAGGCGCGGGCCGCGGGTGTCATCGCTGAGGAGATAGCCCCACTCGAGGTGGCGGCCCGTCCCAACCCGATCGCGGTCGCCGCGGACGAGCAGCCCCGACCCGACACCACGCTGGAGAAGCTGGCCCGGCTGAAGCCCGTCTTCGGCGGCCCAGGAGGCAGTGTCACGGCCGGCAATGCGCCAGGAATCAACGACGGCGCCGCCATGGTCGTCCTGATGAGCAGGCGGCGCGCCAAGGACTTGGGCGTCGAGGTGCTGGCGACCTGGATGGGTTATGGCGAATCGGCCGCCGACCATCCCTATCTGGCGACGGTGCCGGCACTGGCTCTGCAGCGGGCCCTCGACCGCCGCGGCGGCCTCAGCACCTCCGATCTAAAGGTTGTGGAGATAAACGAGGCGTTCGCGTCGGTGGTGCTGACCAGTTCCAGGATGTTGGAACTGGATCTGGGGCGCGTCAACCCCAATGGGGGAGCCATCGCCATCGGCCACCCCATCGGAGCGTCTGGGGCACGGATCCTGGGGGGCCTGGTGCTGGAGCTGCGGCGCCGCGGTGGCGGCATCGGCGCTGCCACGATCTGCTCCGGGCTGGCGCAGGGCGAAGCCACCCTGGTGGAGGTCGCCTGAGGGGGGCCCAGGCCGGATCAACTAGTGCGCGGGGCTCTGGGAGATTTGAGCCCACCTCTCCCATTGTCGGATTGTCAGCGCTATCATCTGCGCGTGCTTGAAGTTGGGGCGGGTGCCCAGCGAGAGCTGGTGGACACCGTTGGGGCACGGGACTACTTCACGGCAGTTGGCGTCACCATGCTCCTGGAAGCAGCTGGGTTGGCGATAGCGATCGCATCCTGGCTTCACCCCAGGTCCTATTACTGGCCCGGGACGCTGGCCATGCTGGTGATCTACGCCGCTCCGATGCTCTGGCTCTACTCACGGGCCCTCCGGGATCAGCTCAGGACCGCGGAGGCACCGCCCGTGCCCGTGCGCGCTCGTGCGCTCGCCTGGGCGGTGTGGCCCGCTGTCGGGCTATCCGCACTCTTCCTCGCCATCCTCGGCGTCGCGATCGCCCAGGTGATGCCGAATTTCCTCGGTTTTGTGGTGGTGCAGTGGATGGTCTTCGGGGCCATCCTGCTCCGTGGCGCCGGATTGGTGGCGAACCGGCAACGGGCCCAGGATCTCCGAATATTGGTTGACGTCACCCATTTTCCCGCCGGGCGCACCCTCCTGATCGGCCGGCGCTGACGGCGGGCGGCGGCTCGCGATGGCGCCGGTTCACGATGGCCAACGGGCATCACGCTGGCCCCTTGAGGGCCTTCGGGACCCTCCCGGGGTCCCCGACCGGGCTAGAATCTGAGCGGCAGGTGCGCCAGGTTCCTTGTGGAGGTCACCGGATGGCAGTGGAGATCGAGGTTGAGCGCGAGACCATCCGCCAGAGTGTCCGGGAGCTGGCCCGCGCACGGATCGCGCCGAGGGCGGCGGAGATCGACCGGTCGGGTGAGTTTCCCTGGGACGTGGTCAAGCTCTTCCGCGACCAGGACACCTTCGCGGTTGCCTTTCCGCCTGAGTATGGAGGGGTCTCAGGTTCCGCTCTGACGCTCTCCCAGGTCATCGAAGAGGTGGCCAGTGTCTGCGCCACCTCCGCTCTGCTGCTTGCGGTTCAGGCGCTTGGCGGCTACCCAATTCTGCTGGGCGGCTCGGAGGAGCAGAAGCAGAGGTATCTGCCCGAGCTGGCCAGCGGGCGCAAGATCGCCGCCTACGCCCTGAGCGAGCCCGACGCCGGCAGCGATGCCGGTTCGATGCGCACCAGAGCCCGCCGAGAGGGCGACGACTACGTGCTCGACGGGACCAAGATGTGGATAACCAATGGCGGGGTGGCCGACTGGATCGTGGTTTTCGCCAGCACGGACCCGCAGGCGGGGACCCGCGGCATCTCCGCATTTTTGGTGGATGGGGACTCCCCGGGGCTGGAGCGGCGCGAGATTCATGGCAAGCTCGGCATCAGAGGCAGCAACACCGCTGAGCTCATCTTCTCCTCCTGCCGCGTCCCCGCCTCGCGCCGCCTTGGGCGGGAAGGTGAGGGGTTCAAGATCGCCATGGGAGTGCTGGACCGTTCGCGTCCCCAGATTGGCTCGCAGGCTCTGGGCATCGGCGCGGGAGCGCTCGAATACGCCCTCAGTTACGCCCGCCAGCGTCACCAGTTCGGGCGCGCCATCGCTGAGTTCCAGGGGATGCAGTTCATGCTGGCCGACATGGGCGCCCAGATGGAGGCGGCCCGCTGCCTGGTGCACGAGGCCTGCCGGGCGGTGGACGCCAGGGACCCGCGCATGACCGAGCTCGCCGCGATGGCCAAGCTGGTTGCCTCCGATGCTGCCATGAAGGTCACGACCGACGCGGTGCAGGTTCTGGGTGGGTACGGCTATGTGAACGAGTTCCCCGTCGAGCGCATGATGCGCGATGCCAAGATCACCCAGATTTACGAGGGGACCAACCAGATCCAGCGGCTGGTGATCGCCAAGCGGCTGCTGTCCCGGTGAGTCGCTGCGGAGCAGCGGCGTGCCAGGCCGGGTATGTCCTTGACGGACGGGTCGACAGGTGAGTGACGCCCCGCCATCCCTGGGACCCGACGAGATGGCTCGGGTCCTGTACCAGGCGCTGGCCGGTGCGGGCCACGCCGCGTATTGTTCCGCCGGTCTGGGACCCCTGTACGACGAGGAGGAGCGGCGCTGGGGCCGGTCGTCATCACACTGCACCTGCGGCAGGGACATGGCTCTGGTCATGTACGAGCAGTGGCGTCCCCGTGGTGCGCGGAAGTAGGAGTCGGCTCGGCTCAGACCGCCAGGATCAGCAGCCAGTCGTCGGCGCCGAGGATCGGGTCCTCCTCCACACCCAGCGCCACCTTGCCTGATACCACCGCTCCCAGGACCAGCTGATCCGCCTCGCTCCTCACCGTGTTCAGCCGCTGACCATGCCAGCGAGCCTCAACCTTGATCTCGCTCAACCGATAGCGGTCGTTCCCCAGCATCTGCAGGAGAAGGTCAGGCGCGTGGGGGGTCTCCATACTCTTGGCCAGGGCATGCCCCACAAGTTCGTCGACCGCCAGGGTGCGATCGACCCCAAGGTCGTGGAGGGCGGTGGCCACGTCAGGGGACGAGACCACCGCCAGCAGGGGCAACTCCGGGGCCAGCTTGCGCAAGATGACCGCGATAATGAGGGCCTGGCTGTCGTTTGAGGTCGCCAGCAGGGCCTCCTTCGCACGGTGCGGCTGACTGCGGGCGATCACGGACTCGCTGGCCGGATCGCCGCTGATCAGGTGAACCCCCTCCGGAATGTGACCCGCCGCGTCGCTGGAATCCTGCACCAGAACCACGGGCACAGCCCGCTCCCGCAGGTCCAATACGACCCGGGCCACGAGCGAATGCCCGCCGAAAATTAGGGTGTATGGCTGCTTCGGCAGGGCGCGTTCCATTCCCAGCAGCCTACCAAGCTGTTTGGAGGTGGCCGTTGCCGTGATGACCGCGAAGACCCCGGCGAACAGGGGGATGGCGGTCACCATCTCGCCCACCGCGATGACCCGGCCGATGGTGTTGTGGGGCGTCACGTCGCCGTACCCGACCGTGGTGGCGGTGGTGAAGGCCCAGTACAGCCCGATGCCGAACGAGACGTGTTCGGCCAAGGAGAAGAGAACCGCTCCAACCACTATCGAAAGCACGGCCATGGCCAGCAGCACGGCTGCCTGGGTGCCGCTCAGACGGTGAACCAGGCGGGTCAGAAACAATGGCACCTGGTCAACGTACCAGGGCGGGGCTCGGAGACTCAGGAGAACTTCCCCCAGCGCTCCCGGCACCCTGGGCTCGCCGTAACCCCCACCCGGCCTTTCCCCGGGTGGGGCTGTTCCATACTGACTCCGCACCGCCGGATGGGCCGTGGGCATCGACCCAAGACCCGGGCGGCGACGCCAGGGCCGACGATGGCGGGCTGCAAGCGAGCGGCATCTCTCCTGCCCCCTCTACCATGAATTCGTGATCCCAATTGACAAGGACGCCCTGCTTGGCGGCGACATCCGTTCGTTGGCCCGCGCTATCTCACTGATCGAACGGGGCGGTGACGGGGTAGGTGGGCTGCTGGACGAACTGTGGCAGGCGCGTCCCGACCAGGGGATGCGAGCCTCTCAGGTGGTCGGGCTAACGGGGCCGCCGGGATCGGGTAAGAGCACCATGGCCGACGCCTTGATCCGGCACTGGAGGGACGAGGGGCGGCGGGTGGCGGTTCTGGCCGTCGACCCCAACAGCCCCTTCACGGGTGGTGCGATCCTCGGCGACAGGGTTCGGATGCAGCGTCACGCCCTCGACCAGGGGGTCTTCATCCGCAGCATGGGCGCACGCGGACACCTCGGCGGCGTCTCTCTGGCCACACGGGGCGCGGTTCGGCTCCTGGATGCATTGGGTTGGGAGATGGTTCTGGTGGAGACCGTGGGCGTGGGTCAGTCGGAGCTAGAGATCTGCGAGATCGCCGATACGGTGGTGGTGGTGACCACTCCTGGTGCCGGTGACGGGGTCCAGGTGATCAAGGCGGGGGTGACGGAGATCGCGGACGTCTTCGCCGTGAACAAGGCTGACCTTCCGGGGGTCGACCGGGTGGCCCGCGAACTGCGGGACATGATCCGGCTCTCCCAAGCCCGGGAGGGGTGGAAGCCGGCCGTGGTCTTGACGACTGCCACCAACGGCGCGGACGGCGTGCGTGATCTCGCCCGAATGATCGACGAGCACCACGGCCAGATCGAACGGTCAGGCGAGTTGCGAAGGCGGGCGGCGGTGCGCCTCCGGGAGGAGGTGGTGGAACTCGTGGCTCTGAGAGCTGGGGAGTTCACCCGCTGCCAGTTCTCTGCGGAGCAGGGTCCGCCGGGCTCAGAGGATCCGCGCCGCGCCGACCCGACCAGGTTGGCGGAGACCATTTTCGACCGCCTCACCAGTTCGAAGCGCAATATGGATGGATCGGCGGCCGAGCTCACGGCCGCGTCGCGGAGGGACTTGTGATGCTCGAGCAGCTGCAGACGACTCAGGTGGATGACGAGGCGGCACTCGAGCGCTGGGCCAAGCGGTACCGGGCCTCCCGGGAGCGCGCGGGCCGGACCGGCTTCATGCCTTTGCCGGAGACCCTCTCAGGGTTGCCGGTGGAGCCGCTCTACACCCCCCGGTCGTTGCGGGGGCATGACTACGGTTCCGAGATCGGGTATCCCGGAGAGTTCCCCTACACCAGAGGGGTCTACCCCTCTATGTACCGGGACAAGGTCTTCACCATGCGCCAGTTCGCCGGCTTCGGAACGGCTGCGGAGACCAATCAGCGCTACCGCTTCCTCCTGGATCAGGGGCAGACCGGGCTCTCGGTCGCCTTCGACATGCCGACCCTGATGGGCCGCGACTCCGACGACCCCCTGGGCGAGGGCGAGGTCGGACGCTGCGGGGTGGCCATCGACTCCCTGGAGGACATGGACCGGTTGTTCCAGGGGATAGACCTCGGTCAGGTGACCACGTCGATGACAATCAACTCCCCGGCCGCGATCCTGCTCGCCATGTACGTGGCGGTGGCGGAGCGCCAGGGGGTTCCCGCCGACCGCCTCGGAGGGACCCTCCAGAACGACATCCTGAAGGAGTACATCGCCCAGAAGGAGTACATCTATCCGCCGGGGCCGAGCCTGCGACTCGTGACCGATGTGATCTCGTTCTGCAGTAGCAACATCCCTCGCTGGCATCCTGTGAGCATCTCCGGCTACCACATTCGCGAAGCCGGCTCGACGGCGGTGCAGGAACTCGCGTTCACCTTGGCGGATGGGTTCGCCTACGTCGAGGCCGGGATCGCGGCCGGTCTCGACGTGGACTCGTTCGCCCCCCAGCTGAGCTTCTTCTTCAACAGTCACATCGACTTCTTTGAGGAGGTGGCCAAGTACCGGGCCGCGCGCCGGATCTGGGCGCGCCGGCTGCGCGACCGCTACCAAGCCAGGGACCAGCGTTCCTGGCTGATGAGGTTCCACACTCAGACCGCGGGTTGCTCTTTGACCGCCCAGCAGGTGGAGAACAACGTGGCCCGAACGGCTCTGGAGGCGCTGGCCGCAGTCCTCGGGGGAACTCAATCCCTGCACACCAATGCCATGGACGAGGTGCTGGCCCTGCCGACCGCCAAGGCCGCTCGAATAGCTCTTCGGACGCAGCAGATAATCGCCTACGAGACCGGCGTCACCACCACCATAGACCCCCTCGGCGGCTCCTATTTCGTGGAGGATCTCACCAATCGCATGGAGGCGGAGGCGGAGAGGTACTTCGAGGAGATCGACCGGCGCGGAGGCGTACTCGCCTGCATCGAGGAGGGCTTCTTCCAGCGCGAGATAGCGGACGCGGCCTTCCGATATCAGCAGGAGTTGGACGCGGGCGAGCGGATCGTGGTGGGGGTCAATGCCTACCAGGCCGGGGACGACGCGCCGCCGCCGCTGCTGCGCATCGACCAGACCGCCGAGGGTGAGCAGAAGGGGGAGCTTGAGGCGCTGCGTCGGCGCCGAGACGGGCAGGGTGTGGGGACTACGCTCGACGCGCTCAGAGCCGCCGCGGCCGGGGACACCAACCTGATGCTGCCGATTCTTGATTGCGTGCGCGCTCTCTGCACCGAGGGAGAGATCGTCCAGGCGATGCAGGACGTCTTCGGGACCTATCGGGAGTCGCCGACCTTCTGAGCTCTCCCGAGTTGTCAGCTCCTGGCGTTGAAACGCTTCAGCCAGGCCTCGGTGTCGCGGCTGGACGGTGACGGCTTCTCCGAAGCGGCCCCGTGCGGTCGGGGTGTCGCCTGAGGATTGGGCCGTCCCGGCTCGAGAAGGCGGAGGAGTTCCAGGGCTCCCATGGTTGTCGCACCCAGGGCCCGCGCGGCATCCCGCAGGGCTCGATCACTGGTCACCAAGGCAATTCCCCCGGACTTGCCTCGGTGGGCGATCAGCTCCAGGATCCGGTCGTCCGCGCTCTTGCCGACGTTGGGGTGGAGCACCAGCGTTCCGCGCGCGCTGGTGGGGCCGCCCGGGCTGGGCGGTCCGTCGAAGACCAGTACCACTTCCCTGTGCAGCGCCATCAGCCTCGACTCCAGGATGGCCGCGTGGAGAACCGTCTGCGCGCGCGCGAACTCCTGCCGCAGCATGTATGGTCGGCTCTTGGGCCATGCCCATATGACATTGGTCCCGTCGACGACCAGCAGGGTGGCCGGGCGCATCGCCGCCTAGGTCCTGGTGGTCCGAGCGAGGGGGGGCAGGGGGTCCTGGCGGTGATCCAGGGCGTGAGCCAACAGCCCACCCGCCTGCGACTCGGCCAGCGACTCCAGGCGGGGTTGGAGCTTGCCACGAACCGAGCCCGCACCGAACCTGGCACCGGCCAGCGCACCTGTCAGAACGAGCGCCTGATCTCCGGGAAGTGTCCTCGAGGCGGCTTGCGCAATCGCTTCGTCCCAGCTCTGTGCCGTGCTCAGGGAGTGGACCGCCGCCTGGACGACTGCCGCGGCATCCTCTCCGCCAGGGACCGCCTGCCCGAACTCGAGAGGACGCAGGGTCCGAATCACGGACTCGGGGGCGTCCTCTCGCAGAGCCTGAGTGGTGCGGGCCAGGCTGAGCTCCAGGTCGCCGTTGATGAGCAGATCCTGGGCGAGGCGCGCCACGGCGAAGCCCAAGAGTAAGGAGACCGGGTCTCGATGGGTCGTCATCACAGCCCTTCTCGTCCATGTCCGCAACATCAAACCCCGGCCGATCGTGGCGACGGCGATGGGCAGCGAACGAAGCAGAGGCGGATCAACGGTCGGTCTGAGACAGGTGCTGGCAGCCATCTGCAGCGCCATTCCCGGTCCACGACCGGATCTGCGCAGGCCCAGGACCACGGCCGTTTGGGAGGGCTGTTCACCACCACTGGGCGGCAGGCATCTCAACCAGGCGGTCACCAAATCCTCCGCGCCGATGGTCCCGGTTTTCAAGATCGTGTCGACCACGCCCGGGATCAGGAGGGGTTCGATCTTCAGGGCATCGGATGGGCGCTGGGACATTGCCCTGCCGAGTTCCAAACCCAGACACAGCCCGATGGCCCGGTCTGCCATCGTCTCCTCAGGCGGAAGGGATGTAATCACCAGACGATTATTGACCGCCGGGCGGGACGGGGGCGTGAAGCATTGCGGCTGCGAGAGAGATTGAGCCGCCACTCGACCGGAGCGGACCCCTACCCGGGTGCCGTCTTGTCAACCACACTCGCTGCCCACGAGCTCGAGGTAGGGTGCAGACCTACCCGGCTCGCCGCCGGGTGGGTCGCGGTGCGGGCGACGCCACCCGGGTCGGCTAGATCACGCTTGACAAGTTGTGCGCCACAACTTATGCTGCCGCGGATCGCTGGCTGCGGAGCCGTCCCGGCCAGGGGTGCGGCGGTCTCGGCAGGGGCAGATCGCCCCTGGCCGGGCCAGCGGTGGCAGGTGGAGGCAGCAGGAGGGTAGGGCCCGGCAGCAAGTACTCGGAGGGTAGTTGAGGCGCACGAACGGCGGCAGACACTCGAAATTTGCAGAAGTCTGGAGGGACTCGAAATGGCAGTAGGCGGCGGCACGGCAAGAGGCAGCACCAGCGCCTCGGAAAGGCGTTTCTACCACGTCAAGCGCACCGGTTGGGCGGGCTTGATCGCGGCCGTGGCCCTGGTGGCCGCAGCCTGTGGCTCGACCGCATCCACGGGCAAGACTTCGTCGAGTGGGGTGAAGGTGCCCAACATATCGGTCAAGTCCTTCAACCTCAGCTTCTCCACGATGTCCGAGCTGAAGGGGTTGGAGAAGGCTGGCAAGGGGCTGGTGGGAGCGATCCTGCCCGACACCACCTCGTCCACACGCTACACCGAGTTCGACGCCCCCTACCTCAAGGAGGCATTCCAGAAGGCCGGGTACCCCGCCTCTGACTTCAACATCACCAACGCCCAGGGAAGTGACGCGACCGAGCTTTCGATGGCCGAGTCGGATATAACCAGAGGGGCTAAGGTGCTGATCATGGACCCCCTGGATGGGACCGTGGCCAGTGAGATCCAGGCCTACGCCTCCTCGCACGGGGTCGCTCTGATCAGCTACGACCGGGCCACCTTTGCGGGCACCAACACCTACTACGTCAGCTTCAACAACTTCAAGGTCGGACAGTTGATCGGTCAGGGATTCGAGGCCTGCGTGACCAAGTGGGGCGTCAAGAGCCCGCAGGTCTGGGAGGTCGACGGAGGCGAGAACAGCGACCCCAACGCGATCTCGTTCGCGCAGGGCTACAACTCGGTTATCTGGGGAACCAAGACCACTCCGCTGACCCCGCCCAAGACCAACAGCCTCGGTTACAACTTGGTCGGCGACCAGATCACCCTCAACTGGGACGTGGCGACCGCGGGCACCAACTTCGCTCAGGCTCTGACCGCTCACCCCAACATCAATGCGGTGGTGGTAGCCAACGACGAGATGAACGCCAACGTTGTCCAGGACCTCAAGAACAAGGGCGTTAAGCCGTTCACGATCCCCACCACCGGCCAGGACGCGACCCTGGTGGGAGCGGAGAACATTCTCGACGGCTACCAGTGCGGGACCGTCTACAAGCCGATCTACCTCGAGGCTCAGGACGCGGTTGCCCTGGCCACCATCCTGCGGGCGGGCAAGACCCCGCCTGCGGCACTGGTCAACTCGACCACGGTCGACCCCGCCAGCTCCAGCATCACCGAGCCAGCTTCCCTGCTGACCCCGGAGTGGGTGACTCCCTCGAACATGGAGTCAACCCTGATCAAGGACCAGTTCATCCCCGCGAGCCAGCTCTGTTCGGCGGTTGGCCAGAGCGTTTGTAGCAAGTACGGTATTAGCTGATCAGCCGTAGCTGACATTTCGGGACCCCGGGGGCTGCGCCAGGTGGTCAGCCCCCGGGTACCGATGGCGGAAGGTCTCAGGGAGAGGTAGGCATTCGATGATTCCCAGCTCTGGTTCAGGGGGACCTGCTCCCCTGTTGGCAGCTGATGGCATGACCGCCAGCAACAGCAGACAGGACGGTGTCCCTCTATTGCGACTTCACGGCATCGACAAGCACTTCGGCCCGGTGCAGGCTCTGTACCAGGTGGATCTGGAACTGCCCAGTCAACAGGTGACGGCGCTTTGCGGTGACAACGGCGCCGGAAAGTCGGTGCTGACCCGGTGCATCGCTGGGATCCATCATCCCGAGCATGGCCAGATGTACTGGGAGGGACGCCAGGTTCACATCAACAGTCCCCGCGACGCGTCCGCCCTCGGGATAGAGGTCGTGTACCAAGATCTCGCCCTCGCCGACAATCTTGACATCGTGCAGAACATGTTCCTGGGCCGGGAGCGAATGCACCGGTTCTTCCTCGACGAAGACGCTATGGAGCGCACCGCGGCGGAGACCCTGCAGGGGTTGGGGGTGACCACGGTGCGCTCGATCCGGCAGCCGGTCGGATCCTTGTCAGGCGGACAGAGGCAGGCCGTTGCTGTTGCCAAGGCCGTGATGTGGAATTCGAAGCTCGTGGTGTTGGACGAGCCCACGGCGGCGCTCGGAGTGGTCCAGACCCGCATGGTCCTGGACCTGGTGAAGCGGCTCAAGGATCGCGGGCTGGCGGTTATGGTCATCACCCACAACCTAAATGACGTCTTTGAAGTGGCGGACCGGATCGCCGTGCTCCACCTGGGACACAAGGTGGCCGAGGGCCCGGCATCGGAATTCGATCGCCAGAGCGTGGTCGACTACATGACGACCGGTGGCTCGGATCGGCCGGCGGCCAAGCCCCGACCGCAACTCTAGGGGGGCGGCGAAATGGCCAGGGTTGGAGATGACATGACTACGAAACCGAGCAGCGTTGCCCCCAGCGAACCTTCTGCGGCGGAGGGCCTGAGCTCCGCCGCGGTCGACGTGGTGCCCCCAGAGATTGTCGCCGAGAGTTTGGGTCAGTACCTCTCCGTCATGGGCCGGCGCATCGCCAACGGCAACACCGGGGCTCTGCCGGTCGTCCTTGCCCTGGTCGCGATCAGCATCGGGTTCGAGATCTGGACCCAGGGCCTGTTCCTCTCTCCCGGGAACCTGGTCAACCTCTTCATCGAGAGCATGGTGTTCATGACCCTGGGGATGGCGGAGATTTTTGTTTTGCTCCTTGGGGAGATCGATTTGTCGGCAGGGTACGTGCTGGCGGTCGGCGCCGGTATCGTGGCCCTGCTGGTGCAGAAGCCGGGCCCGAACTTCGCCTGGTGGCTGGCGATAATCATCGCTCTGGTCTGCTGCGGGGTGACCGGAGCGGTCTGGGGCGCTCTGGTCTCCAGGCTGCATCTGCCATCCTTCGTGGTCACCCTGGCTGGCCTGCTCATCATGTGGGGTGTGATGCTGGTCATCCTCGGCAATGCCGGAGATGTCTCCATCTCCAGCGCGATCCTGTCCAACCAGCACACCGTCTACGAGATCGTCAATGGCAACATCCCCCCGCTTGCCGGCTGGATCAGCATGGTGATCGTGGCAGTCGTCCTGGGAGGGGTCATTTGGACCAGAGACGCAGGGCGCCGGAGCCGGGGCCTGGTTGCGCCCCCAGTGGGGGTGACGGCCGTAAAGGTGGGCTTCCTCGTGGTGGCAGGGGCGGTCGTGGTTGCCATCTGCAATGTCAACCGTGGCGAGGTGAGCTCTCCGGTGGAAGGGGTGCCCTATGTGGTGCCGGTCGTCTTCGCCGTGCTGATCCTATGGGTCATTCTCCTGCAGCGCACCAGGTTCGGCCGTTACGTGTATGCCATCGGCGGCAATCCGGACGCTGCCCGCCGTGCCGGCATCAGCCTGCCCGCGATCCGGACCTGGGCCTTCGTGTTGAGCGGAGTGACCGCCGGCTTTGCCGGAATCCTCTACCTCTCCTGGCAGGGGGGCACGTCGACCAACGTCAATGGGGGTCAGTACGTGCTCTACGGGGTCGCCGCGGCGGTCATCGGAGGCACCAGCCTCTTCGGGGGCAGGGGCAAGATCGCCCAAGCCATTCTGGGCGGCCTCATCATCGGGGCGATCTACAACGGCCTGTACCTGCAGGGGGTGCAGGTCCAGTGGCAGCTGATTGCGACCGGCGTGGTGCTGGTGGCGGCGGTCCTGATCGACACTGTCTCCCGCCGGGGGAATCTGACCGGGAGTTCCGCGCGGATCTAAATGGCATGAACAGTGGTGCCCCGCCGACACGGTCAGAGCGGCTTGGGGATGGCGCGATGGGGACCCTGCCCGAGTCGCGCCCGTCCGGCGTCGACTTGGCGGGCCAGGGCGAGGGGGTTACCCTGGCGGCGACTGGTTTGGCACCGCTGCAGTCGCCCCATCCGAGACGGATCTGACCTTCCATGGCCAGAACCGAACGAGGCGCAACTCAAGAGACGGTTAGGCGCCACAATCTGGCGACTCTGTTGGGCCATCTGCACCGCTACGGTCCGACCTCGCGGGCGCGGCTCACCAGGTTGCTCGGGCTCAACCGGGCGACCATCGGGGCGCTCGTGGACGAACTGGTGAGCCGGGGCCTGGTGCAGGAGGAGGCCGAGCCTGAGCGGGCTGCTCGAGGCCGGCCCTCGAAGGTCGTAGCCGCTCGGGCGGATCTCTGCCGCGTGCTTGCGGTGCAGGTCGGAGTGGACTCGGTAGAGGTCGCCTTGATGGGGCTCGGCGGGGTCACGTTGGCGCGGCGCAGGTCCGCGATCAGCAAGCCGGAGGACCGCACGGTCGCGAGGGTGGTGCATGCCATAGTCCGCCTCGGCGCCCGGTGCTTGGCAGACTCTCCGGGTGTGGTGGTTGGCGTCGGGGTCGCCGTCCCCGGGTCGGTCAGCCCCAGCGGAGGAGTCGTCAACTTCGCTCCCAACCTGAGCTGGCGGCAGGTGCCGCTGGCGGGAATGCTGGCAGAACAACTCGGGGTGGGCCCCGTGGTTCGGATCGGTAATGACGCCAACCTTGGGGCCATGGCCGAGCACTCCCGGGGTGTTGGAATCCGCAGCAGTGATCTCATTTACCTCCACGCCGAGGTCGGGGTCGGTGGCGGGATCATCACCGGGGGCCAGCTTTTGGAGGGCGGGCGTGGCTATGCGGGAGAGGTTGGCCACATGCAGGTCAACCCGCTGGGGCTGCCCTGTCACTGCGGAGCCAGGGGATGTTGGGAGACCGAGGTGGGCGAAGACGCCCTGGTTCGCAGAGCCGGACTCGCGCCCAGCAGCCGACCGAAGGTGGAGCTGGTGCTCAAGCGGGCCCGGGCCAAGGACCCAGTATCGATGGACGCTATCGATGCCACCGCACGCTGGATCAGCGTCGGGCTGGTCAACATGGTGAGCACCCTGGACCCGGAGATGGTGATACTCGGAGGGTTGTTCGAGGAGATCCTGGAACTGGCGGGCCCGACGCTTGTCTCCCATCTCGGGCAGACGTCGCGGTACTCTCATCCCGAAGGGGTTGCCCTTTTGCGACCGAAGTTCGGCCGAAGCTCGGTGCTTGTGGGAGCGGCCGAGCTCGGGTTTCAGCGGGTCCTCAACGACCCCACCATCATGCCCTCCGTGCTCGATGTGGCCGTCTCAGCCCATCGCGGCGCGGGAGGGGTGAGAGAAGCAAGAGACGGGGTCGCGCCAAGGCGGTTGGCTCCCTCCAGACAGCGGAATATGCGGGCGACCACCGCCACGGGCTTGGCATCCACGATCTCGGCCGTCGCGGACGACAGCCTCGCCAATGTCTGAACTCGGCAGCGCCTGGTTGAGAACCCGCGGGGCCGGCGCGATGCCCGCCGCGAGCCGCAGGGGCCTCAGACGCAATCGACGGGAGCCCAGTGGTCGTGAGCGATTGGGAGAGCTGAGCAATTGCGCCGAGGTTTGCGGGCCAGTTGTCTCAGCCAAGCCAGCGGGAGAGCAAGCGCATCTGTTACAGGATGGCGTTGCCATAGGAGCCGTCACCTTTGAGCGAAACAGCCATGCGCCTGGTGACAAGGCCCCGTACACCGGTGGTGACATCACAGGTTCTTGCTGAGAACCCGCAAACCGCACCGTGCCCAGAGCGAGGGGCCGCCAGGGTCGGCGGCCGTCGGTGGCGGCAGGGTTTGGTGAGCTCATGCCCGGTGAGCGTTACGGCTTGGGCCCGCCTCTTCGACCTCGCCGCCTGCTCGGGTGTTGGCAATGGGTTTCTGGCCATGCCGGGCGGGAGCGGAGCGGTGGCTTCGGCCCCGTCCGGTGCCACCGTGATCTTCACCCTCCAGGCCAAGAACCTCTCCACCAATACGATCACGCTTGCGAACGTCGAGCGCGTGTCGCTGCCTGGGCAACCAGCGCCTAGATTGCTGCATTATGCCGTCATTCCCGGGCTCGCTACTTTGGAGGATGCCAAGGGGTGGCCCCCGCCGGCGATCGGTGGGCCGGGGCCGGGGAACAGCTGGCCCCTGGTGCCGCTGCGAGGCTACGTGGTCCGCGCTCATCACTTCGTATCGATGGTGGTGGGCGTTTCAGGCCGGCGCGCTGGCTCGCTCTACCTCATGGGCGGCTGGTGGGCATCCTATCGCGAGGCCGGTCTCAGCGTGCGATCCCTGTTGCCGATGGTGGACATGGTGTGCGTGGACACCGTGTCGCGAGCTCCGCGCTACGAGTGTGACTCCTCCCACGATGTTGCCGTTCTCGACTCGGCCATGGCATATGTCGCCAAGCTCAGTGGTTAGGGGCGCTGCTCAATAGGGCTCGGGCCCCGAGCGATTCGAGGGGTGCCATCGACGACGTCCTGGCGTCTGAGCGAGGCCGACCTGCGGGCCAGGGCAAGCCCTTTATCATCCGCCGAGCGCCGCTGCGATGGCCGAACGCCGACCCAACCGGGAAGCAGATCCCCTTGGGAGAGGCACTACCTTGGGTGCACCTTGAGATGGCCCACGGAAGCGGGGTAAGGATAGCGGTGGGCCCGCGCCTCCGGTGGAGCGGACCGCACCCACCGCGGCCGAGCATCTCTTGCTCACGTCGCCCCAGTCATGAGCGACAGAGTGCGCCGGAATCCGGGAGCGATGCAATCGACCGCGACCCTGACCGCACCGGTCGCGGTGGTCCCTGAAGTCACCAACCTAGACCAAGGGCAGTCCGCAGCCGGGGTCCTCTCCCAGGGGATCACCACTCCCGGCATAGGCCCGGGCGCGGGATCCACCGCAGACCTGGCGATAGCTGCAGCTACCGCAACGCCCATGGAAGTCGGCCCCCCGGATCGCCTTCAGGGTGGGGCTGTCGCGGTAGATCTCAGCCAGCGATTTCTCCTTCACATTTCCCAGGACAAACGGCATGAATCCGGAGGGGTGGACCGAGCCGTCATGGCCCACGAAGATGACCCCCATCCCGTCGCGCGTGGCGATGCCCTGAGCCATTGGCCGTCGCCTTGGTGGACCGAGCAGGCTGCCGAGTCTGAGCTCCAGGCGCTCATCCAGGCCGCCCACCTCAGGGGAGCGCGGGACCTGCGCCGCAGACTCCGCGGCCCTGCGTTCCGCGGCCACACGCCGGAAGAATGGGGCTTCCACCGTGCGCACCAGGAATCCGTAACGGGAAGCGCTGTACAGAAATTGGCAGACGGCCGCGTTCTCGGCCGGTGTCAGCGATGCCAGGGAACTGCCCCGCCCGACCTCGACCAGGAAGAAGACCTCCCATATCGGCACGCCGAGTCGGTGCAACAGGGCGGCCAGGTCTGCCAACTCGGTTGCGTTGGCCCGCATGACGGTGGTGTTGACCTGGACCTTAAAGCCCATCTGCAACAGCCACTGCAGAGCCTCCAGGGTCTTCCCGTGATGCCCGGGCAGCCCCCTGATCCGGTCGTGGGTAGCGGGCTCCGCGCCGTCTAGGCTGATGGACACTGACCGAACGCCGAGCGCATACATCCGGCCCATGGCTTCGGGGTTCAGGCGGGGTGTCACCGACGGCGAGAGAGCGACCACCAAGCCCAGTCCCCGCGCAGCGGTCACCAGCTCCAGGATGTCCGGTCGAGACAGGCAATCCCCACCGGTCAGAACCAGGATTGGCCCCGGGTGGCCGAAATCTGCTACCTGCTGCAGCAGCCGGGCGGCCTGGCCGGTCGAGAGCTCCCCGGGCGCGGCGTTCGGTTGGGCAGTGGCGCGACAGTGTCGGCAGCTCAGAGAACAGGCCCTGGTGGTCTCCCAGAAGACCAGGACTGGGCGTTCCTCAAAGCGCGGCCTGGTTGCCGCGGAGCCTGGCGGAGACGTCTGAACCACGGACACTGCTCCAAGTTTGCCTCCGGTCCTGTCTCGGCGCCCGGGTGTTTTCGCCCGGGCCGTTGGAGGGTTATCCCTCTGGAGCAGAAGGCCCTGGCGGCGCAAGTTGGATTGGTGAGTGCAAGTCACCGACATCGGGACGCGGGCGCGGGTCGGTGGTGAGGTCTGGTCTGAGCCTCCTACCGACATGGCCCGAGGCCGAATCCAGGTGGTCGCGACCGGCGGTGAGCGCCGGGCAGGGGGCTCATCCTGAATGAACGCGTTTTACTCAGTTCTGCTGCTGGAGTTGGGGGTGACCCTCCTGGCGCTGTTGGCCGCGGGTGCGTACTGGCGGTGGCGTCACCTCGCCTGGCCGAGCTCGCCTGCCTCCCACGAGCCGCGACCGATCATCCCGGCCAGGATATTTCTGCGCTGCCTGTTGGGTTCGCTGTGGGTGCTGGACGGCCTCCTGCAGGCGCAGCCCTCCATGCCCGCCGGCTTCCCCGGGGGCATCTTGGCGCCGGTGGCGGTTGGCCAGCCAGTTTGGCTTCAGGCCCTGCTCCACTGGGAGATCCGACTGTGGCAGGTGCACCCCGTGCACCTGGCAGCGGCCACCGTCCTCATCCAGGTGGGCATCGGGCTGGCCATCCTCACCGGTGGGGACACTCGAATCGGCCGGGTCGGCCTCTGGTCCTCAGTAGTCTGGGGCGTTCTGGTCTGGATCCTCGGCGAGGCGGCCGGAGGGCTCCTGGGGCCTGGGGCCAGCCTCCTCTCCGGCTCGCCTGGGTCGGTTCTGGCATACGTGGCCGCGGCAGCCCTGCTGCTGGCACCGGTCGAGCTTTGGCAGAGCGGGAAGGCCCGGCGAATCATCGAGGTTGGGGTTGGCACCACGTTTCTCATCGGAGCGTTGCTGCAGACCCTGCCCAGCGAAGGTTTCTGGACGCCCGCCGGGCTGCGGACGCTGTTCGCTCCCATGGCGGCCGTGCCGCAGCCGGCTTTCCTGTCGGGCCCGATAACCGCCCTGGCACGCCTGGTCGCAACCGACCCCCTGCTCTGGAACTCCGTCTTCATATTTGCGATGTTGGGTATTGGAGTGGGCCTCTGCCTCATCGGCGGCAGCCGCGGCCTCACCATCGTGGCGTTGGTCTGGACGGCATTCGCATGGTGGTTCGGGCAGGACTTCGGGATGTTCGGGACCGGCGTGGCGACGGACCCGAACCTCGCCCCCCTGATGGCGGTGCTGCTCCTCACCGCCCAACTCTCATCGGATGGGCTCTGGAGGGCGCTGGGGCGCATCCATCCGCGCCAACATCCCGTGCTGTTGCGGCGGCTGGCGCTGGCCGGGCTGGCCGCGATCCTGATTGGCGTTCTGGGTGGTCTTCCCTACGCCTCCCAGGGCGCGTTTGCGGCCACGCCGGTCGCTCAACAAAGCGCGACCCAGAATTGAGATCCGGGGTCACGAAGTACACTGGTCGGATGGGGAACAGGCCGGTGCGGATCCTCACCGCCAAGGTTGGGCTGGATGGCCACGACCGGGGCGTCAAGATCATCTCCCGAGCGTTGCGCGATGCGGGGGTGGAGGTGATATACACGGGGCTGCACCAGACCCCCGCTCAGGTCGTGGACGCGGCCATCCAAGAGGACGTCGACGGAATCGGCATCTCCTTGCTCTCCGGAGCGCACATGACGCTGTTCCCGGAGGTGATCCGCCTCCTCGCAGAGCGTGGCGCCGGCGACATCGTGGTTTTCGGCGGCGGCATCGTGCCCCCCGAGGATGTGGAGGCACTCAAGGCGGTCGGAGTGGACGAGGTTTTCACTCCTGGCACCAGCATGCAGGCGATAGTGGAGTACGTGAGTCGCCGCTTCGGGGCGGTGGTCGCCGCCGCCCACTGAGGGCTCGATTTGTTAAGATCCGCCCAGATCCGGTTGCTCCTTTGGGGCAAGCGCGCCCTTCCGTCCAATTCGAGGTCAAATGACTATCAAGCTTGAGGCCGCTCGCCGCACGGTCACGGGGCGGCATGTGAATCAGCTCCGGCACCAGGGTCTGGTGCCCGGCGTGGTCTACGGACACAAGGTGGAGCCGGTCGCGCTTGAGGTGCCTGCCAAGGATCTCGCCAGGATGATGCACCTGGTTGGGAAGAGCCACCTGCTCCAGCTCAAGGTCGCCGGAGAGAGGCGCCAACGCCCAGTCCTCATCAAGGAGCTGCAGCTGAACCCCCGCAACAGCAGTGCTGTGCACGTCGACTTCTTTCAGGTGAACCTGGAGGAGAAGCTCACGGTGCAGGTGCAGATCGTGCTGACCGGGGAGTCGCCGGCGGTCAAGCTCAGCGCGGGCGAGCTCCTGCACGTGGTCCACACCCTGGAGGTCAGCTGCCTTCCGGACGCCATCCCGGGCGAGATCAGCGTCGACATTTCCGGGCTCAGGGAAGTAGACGACGCGGTGCGTCTTTCCGACATCACCCTGCCCGAAGGTGTGGAGCTGGCGTCCGCCATCGACCCTGGTGAGATCCTGGTGAAGATAGCTCAGGCGCGAGTCTCAGCCGAGGAGCCGGTGGCCGAGGCCGCGACCGAGGCAGGGGAGGCCGTCCCCGCGGAGTAGGCCACCCCGTTACGAAGGTGGGGGCTTGGGCGCCGCCGCTTTCCGATCTCGGTAAGCCGTGATCTCAGCCATCCTTATTCCGAATGCCTCCTCCCTACCCTGGGAGGTTGGCTCGTAGATGCGAATGGCTGCAATCTCGGGGGGAAGGTGGGAGTGCCCGACCAGCCCCTCCGGCCTGTCATGCGCATACTCGTAGCCTTCGCCGAAGCCGTGCTGACGGTCGCGGCTCGTGACCGCGTTGCGCAGATGCAGAGGCACCGGTAGCTGAAGGTGCTGGGAGACCAGGTCGGCCGCCCTTGAGTAGGCGCGGTATGACGAGTTGCTCTTGGGGGCGAGCGCCAAGAAGATGGCGGCTTCGGAGAGAGGCAGCCGGCACTCAGGCATGCCCACAGCGGCCGCCGCCTGATGTGCCGCCATGGCCAGGGGAAGGGCCTGCGGCTCGGCGAGCCCGACGTCCTCGGCCGCGAATACGATCATTCGCCGAGCCGGAAGCAGCGGATCCTCGCCCCCCTCGAGCAACCTGGCAAGCCAGTAGATGGAGGCGTCCGGGTCGCTCCCGCGCATCGACTTTATGAAGGCGGAGAGGACCTGGTAGTGCAGATCACCCGCCCGGTCGTGGAGAGGGTGGGATGTCTTCAAGGCCCTTGCAATCTGCTCCAGCCCTATCTCCTCGCCATCGGAGACCCCGACTGCCGCCCTCTCCAGAGTGTTGAGCAGGGAGCGGGCGTCACCGCCGGAGTGGCGGATCAGGAGATCGGCGCTTGCGGGTGCCAAGCGCAGGGAGCGCCTGCCCAGCCCGCGCTCGCGGTCGCTCAGAGCTCGCTCCAGGAGGGCCCTTAGGTCCTCTGTCGCGAGGGGGGCCAGGTCCAGGACCTGCACTCTGGAGAGAAGGGCACCGGTCAGCTGGAAGCTGGGATTCTCGGTGGTGGCCCCGATCAGGGTCAGCAGTCCGCTCTCGACGTGAGGGAGGAGGGCGTCCTGTTGAGTTCTGCTGAAGTGATGGATCTCGTCAAGGAACAGCACGGTCGCCTGGCCCAGCCGTTTGCGGGCGGCCGCCTCCGCCACCACCTTGCGGATGTCGCCGACGCCCGCACTCACCGCCGACAGCGAGACCAGGTGTGCCTGTTGGGATCGGGCGAGAAGGCCGGCGATGGTCGTCTTGCCCGTGCCCGGAGGACCGACCAGGATGAGGGAGGGCAAGCCGACCCCCGATGAGGGCGCGGGGCCTCCGAGTTCCTTCAGGATTTCCGCCTGCCCAAGCACTTCCTGCCAACTCAGGGGGCGCATCCGAGCGGCGAGGGGTGCCCCCTCCGGGGCAGATCCCGCGTTAGGGTTCACCTCAGGGCGTGCGGAGGGGCCGATGGAGCGGGAGCCACCGCGCCCCTCGGTGCCGGAGAATAGATCTTCCATCTCGCCATCTTGCCTCGGGCGGGGGCGACAGCGCTTGTGCCGAGCACACCTGAGGCGGGAATACGTCCAGCGCCGACGGGTGTTTCCCCCGCTGCGTCGGGACCCCTGCAATTGCGATCCTTGTTGCAGCGGAGGCGTCGGGCGCAGCAATTGGGAGCACGAGATGTCACCTGAAAGTACGACTGGCGGCGGGCTGGCGGCGTCCGCCCTGCGGGCGCTTGGCGCTGATGTCATATTCACTCTGCCCGGGAGCCACATCGGGCATCTCCTCGAACGGGTGCGCCACCTGGGGGCCAACGCGATCTCCGTGCGCCACGAGGAGAATGCCGTTCTCATGGCGGAGGGGTGGGCCCTGGCGACGGGTAGCACCGGGGTGGCGGTGGTCACCGCCGGTCCCGGACTGGCCAATGCTCTGCCGGGGATCATCGAGGTGAATTCGGCCGGCGCGCCGGTTCTGGTGCTGGCCGGCCGCACCGCCGTGTCCAAGAGGGGCCGCGGGGCAGTGCAGGACCTGGGGCAGCTCCAGGAGGTTGCCGCAGTGACCAAGTGGAGCGCTGAGTGCCTGGAGCCTCAGCGGGTTGGCGAGTACGTCGTGGAAGCGTATCGGCAGGCGTCCTGGGGGAGCCCCGGAGTGGCGTACCTCGAAATCCCGGAGGACGTTCTGGATGCAGTGACCCCTGGCGCGCCGCCGCCAACCCTTCCCCCCATCTATCGCCCGGTGCCGGAGGAGGGCGGCCTGGAACGAGCCATCGCGTTGCTGCAGGGCGCGGAGCGGCCGCTGCTGTTGGCCGGCTCGGGGGCCCACTTCTCGAAAGCGGGCGATGCGCTGCTCAATTTCGCGCAGCGCACGGGCATTCCCGTGACGACCACCAGCGCCGCTCGCGGTCTCCTCGACGACGACGACCCGCTTTGTCTCGGGAGCCTGGTGCATGGAGGGGCGGTACTGGTGGGCGCCGATCTGGCGCTGGTCGTGGGGTCCCGGTTCAACGCCAACCTGATGTACGGCAACCCCCCACTCTTCGCGGAAGATCAGGTTGTGATTCAGATCGACCTTCGAGCGGAGAACCTCGGCGGTCCACGGACCCCAACTCTGGGGCTGGTGGGAGACGCTGGGGCAACGCTCAACGCGCTGGCGGGGGCCTGGCCCGGGTCGCCGAGCCGTTGGGACGGCTGGCGAAACCAGGCGCGTAGCACAGCCGCCATGAGCCGCGAAGTGTGGTCCGCGGAAGCCGAGCAAGATGTCGAGGGCATCGCCGCCGGATGGCTGGCGCGCCAGGTGGCGGCTGCATTCGAGCAGCGGGGAGGTGGAACCTGGGTCTCTGACGGCGGTGACAGCGTGACGTGGGGGATCGCCTTCTCCCCGGCCCACCGGCCAGGTTCCAACATGCTGATAGGGTCGGCGATGGGGACGCTTGGCGTGGGTCTCCCATTCGCGATCGCCGCCGGAGTCGCCAGGCCGGGTGAACCGGTCGTGCTGTTCACGGGAGACGGCGGGTTTGGCTTCTCGGCCATGGAGTTGCACACCGCCGCTCGCCAGAAGGTCGGAGTGATCGTCGTGGTCGTCAACAACGGTGTCTGGAGGGGGCCCGGCAGTTCCGCGAGCGAACCCCGGGTTGACTTCGACTACGCCGCCATGGGGCGGGCAGCGGGAGGATCGGGAGTCAGGATCACCGCGAAGGCGGAACTGGAGCCCGCCCTCCGTGAGGCCTTTCTGGTGGCTGAGTCCGGGAAACCGTGTGTTCTCGACGTTGAGTGCAACCCCCGAGTCGTGAGTGCTCTGCTGCGCAGCGTCGACGAGTTGGGGTTGATGTAGGTACCGCCTGGCCAAGGAGGATCGCGTCGGAGCAGTCACCCCCAGGCGGGCGATCTGAAGATCGGGTGACGAAGTCGAGCGCCCTGGGTAGGAGCGGGCGGTAGGGCGTTGTCTAGTCAGAGGGCAAACCTCTCCGCGGTCCGAGCGGACTTGGCATTCACACGGGAGGTACGCATGCCAGCCTTTCTTTTGACCCTTCGCGCCACCGCCACCATGCTTGTCGGCAAGGGAGCGGCGGCGGTTGCAGCCGGTGCGTTGATCGGGACTGGCGGGGTGGTATTGGTGTCGACACAGCTGCCAAGTCCCCCTTCGGGGACCCATGGTGCCCTCGTGGTTCAGGCCGTCCGCGAAACCTGCCGAGCGCTTCATCCAGGGGACCGAGCGGGCTCGGCACCGACACCCACTGCCACGGTGACCCCGGGCGCCTTCGGCCGCTGTGTCAGCTCGGTGGCGAAGCAGACCGCTGGTCATCCCCTCAACACGGGGCCGGGAGCGCGGCCAGCGGGCGGGAATGCATCTGTCGGTCATGGAAAGGACGGGACCGCGGGCCCCCCGGCGTGGGCCAAGGCCAAGGGTCGCCATCTGGAGATGGCGCCTCGACCTGGCTCTCGGCGCTGACCGTCACCGACTCTCTGCCCACAAGGTTCGACCTCGCCGCTCCCCATAGACTGCTTGAGTGGATGCATGTGACGGGGTAGTCCGAGCCGCGACCGAAACCGACCTGGGTGCGCTCGCGGAGTTGTGGTTGCGATCACGCCGCGCCACGTCGCTCATCCCACCTCCCGTTCACAGCGACGACGAGGTCCGAGCCTGGTTCCGTGATGAGGTTGTGCCCTCCGGTGATGCTTGGGTCGCCACCCGCGCAACCACTTTGGCGGCCATGATGGTGCTCAAAGCGGATTGGGTTGAGCAGCTGTACGTGGATCCCGCAAGAGTGAGACAGGGGTATGGCTCGCTCTTGCTGAGGTTCGCGCAGTCCTCCCGAAGCGAGCTGGCGCTGTGGACCTTCGAGGCCAACACGCCCGCGCGGGCGTTCTATGAGCGGCACGGGTTCCGGGTCAGGGGACAGGCCAGCTGCGACAACGAGGAAGGCCACCCGGCGCTGCGCTACTGCTGGAAGCGCGAGGGACATTGCGAGGCGGCGTCAGGCCGTGCCGTTAGAACTGGTCAGGCTGATGGCCGCCTCCGGCCCGAATCTCATGGCTGACGCCAGGCGGGCCCGCCCCCGCCCATGGCGCGGACGCCCTGGGCTGATGAATTGGAAAAGCGACCTGCCAACCTCCATGACGCGGGCTGACGACGTCCAAGCAGTGAGCGAGAGGGCGTTCGCGGGACCCGGCCCGGCTCCAGGGGGTGCCATTCCCGCAGATCACGACGGGGGTCGGCGAGAGTGCCTCACCCTCCTCCGGCTCCTGCGTTGGTCCGGGATCGCCGGGCTGCGACGTACCCTTAGGAGTTGTGGCCCTGACCTTCGGCGGGGCCCCTCAGGAGGAGCTTCTATTTGACGGTCGGACCGAGAACGGGAGCTCAGGTGACCCTTGAGGCGCTGCTCGCTTCAGGAGTGGATGTCTGCTTCGCCAACCCAGGCACCACCGAGCGAGCGGTCGTGGCAGCCTTGAGCCGTGTCCCCGCGATGCGATCGATCTTGGGCCTGTTCGAGGGAGTCGTGACCGGTGCCGCGGACGGATACGGGCGCATGGCAGGGCACCCCGCCGCCACCCTGTTGCACCTGGGCCCGGGGTTGGGCAATGGCCTTGCCAACCTGCACAATGCGCGCCGCGCCAGGACGCCCATCGTGAACTTGGTTGGAGACCACGCCAGCCACCACCAGAGGTACGATGCCCCGCTGCAGTCGGATATAGAGAGCCTGGCACGCCCGGTTTCGGGCTGGTACCAGCGCACGTCTCGGCGCGAGGACTTGGCCCGGGATGCCGCGGCGGCGGTTGTGGCCGCCCAGGGGCCGCCCGGGGCTGTCGCAACCCTGGTGGTGCCAGCCGATCTCTGGTGGTCGACGAGCCCCGAGGTCGAGCTCGTTCCCAGGGTTGCGCCCAAGCCTCTGAGCGAGGTCGGCGATGAGACCGTGGCCGAGGTCGAGGCAGCTCTCAGGTCCGGAGGGCCGGCCGCCCTTCTCATGGGGGCAGGGGCCAACTGCGAGCCGGCCCTGCGGGCCGCAAGCCGGGTGGCGGCGGCGACCGGCGCCCGCCTCCTGGGAGAGACCTTCTCCGCCCGGCTCGAGAGAGGGGGCGGCCTGCCGGAACTGGAGCGGGTCGCCTACCTCGGCGAGTTCGCAACAGCCCAA
>JAJYWM010000365.1 GCA_021791455.1 bacterium
TGAAAAGCCACCCCCGTCGGTAGGCGCCCCTCCGCTATGTCCTGGCGCAGGTGGTCTGCCAACTGCTGATATAGCGGCACCGGGCTGTCGCGTTCCAGGGTGGGTCTCACAACTGCTCCAGTTTAGCTGGTCCGCTCCATCTGTGGCTCGGCCCTAACCTGACGCAGACCAACTTTGACTAAGCCGTTGGCGAATAGCCATCGTCCCGTGTGTACGGTCGGGGGGTGGTCAGAAGTTGACCCGACCAGGTGCCGGAAGGCTGTCGCGCCGGAAACTGTTTGCACCGTTCCGCTGATGGCAGTGGTCACTCGGCAAGTCATCGACCTGCGGTGGCACTGTGCCACTCCTCACTTATTCGGGAGCTTCCCAACAACCAGAGCGACCCACGTCGCGCTTTGCCAGGGTCAGAGCCTGGAGGTAACCACTTGTTTGTGGTAACGTCGAGCAGAGTAGATGTCGCGTCACAATTCAGGGTCTGCGCTTGACACCGGCGGGAGTCGGCCTATGTTCCCACTATGGCCAACTCAACTCGCGCCGATCGAGAGGGGCCGGGAATGACGTCCCGGGTGTTCGTCCATGCACGTGTGCCGACCTCACTTGGATTGATTGCCGGTCTACTGATCCTGGCGGCGGCAGCAGCGGGATGCGCCTCGACAAATTCGAGCCGACCGGCAACTCCGAGGCATTTGCCTCGCCTGATTAGCTTCGCGCACGGTGCCAGGCCGCATCTCGATACCGGCACGCCATCCAGTACCGTGCCCGGAGCTAGCGTCGCCCTCCAACCTCCATTCTCGGCCCTCTGGAGCGGAGCGCTAACTGGGCCCCAACCATCGAATTTGCTTCAGGAGATGCCCCATACTGTCACGACAAGCGTCGATCCCTTGGTCACGGTGTTCATGCGGAATGAGACGTCTTCAGTCGAAACAGTGAGCTACCAGCTTTTGATTACCGATGGTCGCCTACCGTTTACGCTGGGTGGTGATTCTACCGTCCCACCGAGTGCCTGGCCTCAGGTTGTCTGGAATTCGCAACAAGCGTTGCCTGATGGTACAAGCGAAATTACGCTTCAACCGGGACAGACAGCATCCGCCAGCATGGGATGGCCATCGGACCTAGTGTCGTCACGTCCTGGCAACTTCTACGGAGTCGTCTACTTCTACGTCAACGGCTCTGTCTGGGGCGCCCCGACGCCATTCTTCTACTATGAGCCGCTGACCCTTCAGTAGTCCAGCCACCACCGCTTTGGGCGCTCTCGCGGCCGAGGTAGTTCGGTCACCACGTCGAAGCGCTTACTGGTTTGCCGACTGGCGATGAGGATGTCCTGAGCGGCGTGGAATTTGGTCGGTGGTCCTGGGGCGGATGATACGCGTGAGGAGGGTGGCCCTGCGCGCGCCACAGGCGTGGTCAGGGGATGGGTCGCTGCCTCTTGCCTGGGGTCAAGAGCAGGGGGTCTGGAGGTCATGAGAGGTGATTTGCGAGGCTCTACGGCCTTCTCAGCGGCGTGTTTTGGTCACGGATGGCCGCAGGATGGCCAGGCGACCATGCTCGGGGCGGCGGTCGAAGTCCGCCCGAGCCGCGCCACCAGCGCCACGGCCAGGTCCACCAAGTGCTAATGGCGCTGCCGAAGACCGCACCACCTCAACGACGACCAGCCGGGCAATCGGAAGGCTTTTAACAGAGCACTGATCGCAGCCAACCCGCCCAGTGAGGTGACGACAGACACTCCGGTTCGACCATTAAATAGCGTCACAAGACAGTCCGCTCCTGACGATCTTGCCAACGGCCACCGTCACGTTTACCCAGCCGTAGAAGTATGAGGTTCGTAGCGGACCCACGGCAAGGACGTAGTGCCCCGGTGGCAACGAGAATCGGAACTCTTGATGTCGCTTGACCGTCTGCGTAGTTACTTGGACACTGGGAAGAACGAGTTTGACTCTATTGCTAGACACTGGTACGAGAGCTGCCGTGCCTCGCAGGACGATGACAGTGCCCGCCACATAGTCGGGCCACTTGATGTGCGTCGGCAACACCGCGGCGCAGACGTTGATCCCGCCGACGACCACGCCATAGCCGCTTGGGATTGCGATTGACGCGGTTGGTGATGGCGACGGGTGGGGGAGCGAACTGTTGGCGCAACCGGCTGCCGTGAGCAGGACGCCCATCATTAACGCCATCGCAAATGTGTGCGGTCTGAACCAAGTCAAGATGGGGATGAGGCTACGCGTAGGTCGGCTACTTGGCAACATGAGCCTGATCGACACCGGCCAAGACCGACCGTCGCCCACGGTAACGGCGGTTGCTCTCGGACCCAGGTCAGCGAGCTGTCGGGCAGAATGGCCAGACCACGTGCTGCGAGTTCAAGACCTGCGGTGCGTACGAGAGACCAGTGGTCTCAGCGCCATCCGAGGGTCTCTGTGGTGGCCTGGTGCCGGCGAACGGCGTGGCGACACCTGGACCTGACCCGGCACGACGGGACACCGATAGGCAAATCGCCGGCTCCTTGGGTTCGAGCCTGGCTAAGCACTCAGCTTCCCACCGCGACCCACGTACGCTCGTTGGTCGTGCGCCAGAGGCCCGCTCCCGGGGCCAGCATCCATCCGTCCAGTGGTCCGGTGAACGAGAATACGGCTGCATTCCCACCGAGATTGACACCCGGGACGGCGGACCAAGAGTAACCGCCGTCTCTGCTGCCCGACAGCTCGTTGGTCGTCGCGATCCAGGTCCCCCCCGTCGGGCTCACGCCCAAGCTGGCGAAGTCCTGAGGGGGAAGGCCGGTGGGGTCCCGGGTGCCGAGCGCCGGCAGCAGCGCCCTGGGGAACCATGTCGCCCCGGCGTTTTGAGACACGTAGATGCCCTTGGGCGTCGAGCCGGCGGCCCCCGACCCTTCGCAGACGCTCACCATCGCGCCCGGGGCGCGTATCGCTATCGCGGCCATGCCGAACCATGGGTTCGAAGCGCACGGGGACTCGCGAGTTGTCCATGTGGAGCCAGCGTCGCTCGTGACCACGAGTGTCGACAGCCTGCCTGAAGTGATGGCATGGGTGACCGCCACAGCTGCCCACCCGGGCGCGGGGCCGAGAGCGAACGCGGTGAACGCGTCGACCGCAGGGATGGGTAGTACGGAGCCCGGCTGCCAGGACGTCCCCGTGCCGGAGGTGTGCCAGAGGCGCCAGCTGCCCGAGGTGCCACCTGCTCGAGGCGAGGTGAGAGCCAGCGTCTCATTTCCAGACACGCCGAGGCCAGCCACCGGGCTTCCGAGTTGGCTCAACGTCCATTGCCTGCCACCATCACTGGTTCCGGCCAGCATCCCGTTTCCTGCGACCCAGCCCGACGTGATCGTAGTGAACGCCACTGAGGAGGCCCGGCCGAGTGAGGTCCGCACCACCTTTGGCAACTGTGACCCTTCCACCGTCCATGTGGTTCCCGCATTCCTCGTGACGGCGAGCCGCCCCGGGTACGGTTCGGGGCTGGTCTGGATGCCTCCGAGCCGGGAACGGTGCTGAGCGCAGATGACCGTCGAAAGGGTAACGCCTATGCCAACCGATGGGCTGAGGAAGTCGATCGAGGCGAGGTACTCGGACGGCACGCGCGACCCAACCCTGAGTATCGTCGGGTGCTTCGCGCAAGGTGGCGGGCCGAGGATCGCCGATGCGCTGGTGTCTGATGGGATCGAGCCCTCGGGCCCTGACGGCGCCCCGGCACAGCCGGTAGCAAACAGTAGCAGGGCGGCCGTGAAGCCAGCCGTAAGCCCCCGCACTAACACCTCGACCTCCTGCAAGCAACCGTCGCGGGCTACCAGGCCATGGACCCTGCTATGTGATGGAACGACGCTCGCCGGGACTGTGTTTCAGCCCCGATGCCTCCCGCACCGGCCTGGTCAGCCTTCATGGTCGCCAGTGGCCCGGTTCCCATGGCCGCCAACAGTCCTCCCACCTCCGCGCGACTGGCAGCGCCAACATGGCGAGGACTTGACACCCTATTTGACACCCTATCCGGCGAACATAGGCGGATTTCGGCGTACGTCGTACCCGAGGTACGCCTCGTCTTCTAATACGAAATGGTCACCGGCGCACCCTCACGTACAGTTCACTGGCAAATCCGCCCTTCCCGACACCCATTCAAAAAACTCCCATCCAATAAGGGCTTTCTGGGACTGGATGGCCAAATGACGACAGTGCTGACGACAGTAGGCCCCCGGGCCCGCTAGCCGCCCAGCCCGAGCAGCCGCTCCACGTCCTCGGCCGC
>JAJYWM010000173.1 GCA_021791455.1 bacterium
GGAGGCTCAGAGGCTGTCCCCGGGCGCGGTGCTGGTCTCCCTCCACGCCGATCACTACATCCCCGACCCGCAGGTGTCGACCGTGCTCCTGTCCGCGGCGTGGTGGGCGAAGCGGGCGGATCTCCTGGTTGCCGTGGGGCTACGGCCCAGCTGGCCGGCTCCCGGTTTCGGATACATAGAGATGGCCGATGAGCTGCCCCGCCCAGATGGCCTGCCGCCTTGGGCCCTGCCCCTGCGGCGGGCCAGGGGATTTGTGGAGAAGCCGGATCAGGCCCGGGCTCGTGAGATGGTCGATCTTGGCTCCTTCCTCTGGAACACGGGGCTCTTCGCCTGGCCCGCCGAACGCTTCTTGGCGGAGCTGACGGCCTTCGCCCCCGACGTCGCGGGAGCGGTGCGCCGCGCCCATGGGGCGAGCTCCGACTTTGCGGCGGCGTGGGCCGCCATCCCCCAGGGGGTGGTGGAGAGGCTGGTGCTCGAGCGCAGCTCCTCTCTTGGTGTGCTGCCCACCGATCTGCGCTGGTCGGACCTCGGGTCGTACCACGATCTGCACCAGGCGGCCAGCGAGGCAGGCCTGGCGGATGAGGTGGGGAATGTCGCCTACGGGCAGACTCTGCTCGAAAGCAGTCGCAACTGCTTTGTGGACTCGGCCGGGGGCCGGCTGGTGGTGGTCCTGGGGGCGGAGGACATGGCCGTGGTGGACACGCCCGACGCTCTTTTGGTGTGCCCCCTGAACCGGGTGCAGGAGGTCTCCAAGGTCGTCGCCCAACTGCGCGCCAAGGGCCGCTGGGAGCTTCTCTAGGGCGCCGCCGCCAGTCGGTCACGGCCGACCTGGCGAGGGTGCGGACTCTACAATTGGGGCGGCCGTGTCAGGTCAAGGAGGTGGGCGGTGGCAGCACCGGAGATAAGTTTCGGGACCGATGGTTGGCGCGGGGTTGTGGCAGACGACTTCACCTATGCCAACGTGCGGATCGTGAGCCAGGCCGTGGCCCAATATCTGGCCGAGCAGCCGAACACGAGCAGGGTGGTTGTGGGGCACGACACCCGCTTCTGCGGTGAGCTCTTCGCCGAGGAGGTGGCCCGGGTGCTGGCCGCCAACGGCCGCCCGGTTTTGCTGCTCGACCGGCCCGCGCCGACCCAGGCCGCCGCCTGGATGGTGATAGACAGCCACGCCCTGGGCGGGGTCGTGGTCACGGCCAGTCACAACCCCCCCGAGTTCAACGGGCTCAAGTACAAGCCAGATTACGGCGGCTCCGCCTCGCCCGACATCGTGGCCCGGCTGGAGGAGGAGGTGCATCGGGTCATGGTCCAAGACCTGGTGCGCACCATGCCGTTCGAGGAGGCGCTCTCTCTGGGCCTGGTGGAGATGGTCGACCCGCGCCCGGCCTACTACCGACAGATTGGCCGATTGATCGACCTCGGGCCGATCAGGGCAGCCGGGCTGCGCGTCCTGCACGATGCCATGTACGGGGCCGGGGCGGGCTGCGTCAGGGAGCTGCTGCAGGGTGGGTCTACCACCGTCGACGAGCTCCACTGCGACCGCAACCCCGGCTTCGGAGGCATGCACCCGGAGCCGATCCCGGGGAACCTCGGAGAGGCTCTGGCCCGGTTGCAGCAGGGTGGCTACGACCTTGGGATCGCCAATGACGGCGATGCGGACCGGGTTGGGGTGTTCGACGACGAGGGCCGCTTCATCGACCAGCTTGAGGTCGCCACCCTGCTGCTCTGGCATCTGCTTGAGAATCGCGGTTGGCGGGGCCCGGTGGTGCGCTCCATCACCATGACCAAGCGCCTCGACATCCTGGGAAAGCGCTACTCCTGCCCGGTCGAGGAGCTTCCGGTCGGCTTCAAGTACCTGGGGCCGAGGATGCGCGAGATCGACGCGATCTTCGGCGGCGAGGAGTCCGGGGGTTTCGGCTTCAGGGGCCATATCCCGGAGCGGGACGGCATCCTGAGCGGGCTGATGTTCGCGGACATGATCGTCATGACGGGGCAGAAGCTGGCCGAGATCCGGCGCCGGGTGGCGGACCTCGTCGGGCCCCACGCCTACGCCAGGCGCGACCACCGCTTCCCGCGCGACGCCTACCCGAGTGCCAGGGAGCGGCTCCTGCACCGGATGGAGACCAAACCCCTGGAGCGGGTCGGCGACGAGAAGATCACCTCGGTGCGCTCCGATGACGGGTACAAGTACTGGCTCGGCGAGGACTCCTGGGTCTTGGTGCGGATGTCCGGCACCGAGCCCCTGATGCGGGTCTACTGCGAGTCCACCGACCCCGCCCGGGTTCAGCGCCTGCTGGATGACTTCGAAGCCGAGCTCGGGGTGATAGGTGACGCTCAGGGCCATGGCTGAGGAGTCCTGCTCCCACCTCCCCGAGCGCAGGGTCGACAAGCCCTGGGGGCATGAGATCTGGTTCGCGGTAACCGATCGCTACGCCGGCAAGCTGCTCCACATCGACGCGGGGGAGTCTCTCAGCCTGCAGTACCACGAACGCAAGGATGAGGCGATCATGGTCATTTCCGGCGACTTGGAGCTGCAGTTGGGGGATGCCACCGGGGTCATCCGGTCGCACCTCCTGCACCGGGGAGACTGCCAGCGGATCGTTCCCCACCAGCTGCATCGGATGGTGGCCAAAACCACAGTCGAGGTGTGCGAGGTGTCGACCCCGGATCTCGACGATGTCGTCCGGGTCGAGGACAGATACGGACGCGCCGGGTCGGAGGCAGACGGCGGGTCCCGCGGCGGATGACCCTGGGGGCGCCCCGCCTTGACCTGATCCGCCTTCCGAGATGCCCCGCCCAGGGCCGGGCGCCCGCGGTCTCGTCACCATGACCCAGCGCCCCGCGGGAGCGGCCGCGATGCGCCTGGAGGCGGTGGCCGGCCTGGAGCCCGTGACGAGCCGTCCCGGCCCGACCCGGCATCTGAGCCCTCTCATGGTGACTTTCTTCGCCCTGGCGGCCGCCGCCGCCGTGGGACTGACTGGAACCGGAGTCATCCCCCTTCCCGCCGCGGTGGGATTGGACATGGGCGCTCTGGCCTGCTATCTGCTGGCGTTGAAGTCCTCGCTGCCGGGGGAGGCGGGAGGGCTCGGCGTGGGCCTGCTCAACCTGCGGGGCTTGGAGCATTCCCTGGTCGCCGTGGCGTCGCTGGTCGGGGCGGGCCTGCTCCTGGCCACATCCCCGGGGCTTCCCTGGAGCGTGGTCGCGCCCATCTGGCTTGCGGTCATGCTCGGCCTGGGCCCATGGTTGGAACAGGGAGTTGACTCGGAGCGCCTGCCTCAACGGGCGACAACCGCGCTGTCGTGCCTGGTCGTGACGGTGCCGGTCGCCTATCTGGTGGTGGGGCTGAGCCCCGGTCTGCCCGCCCCCGTCCAGGCGTCCCTGGTCGGCCTCGGGTGCCTTGTTCCCTCGTGGCGGATGGTGCTCTTGTCGGGCCGGGTCGGGGAAGTCGCCTGGGAGCGGGCGGGAGCGGTCGCGCTGCTGCTGGCCTCGGCGGCGGTCCTGACCTCGCGGCTCAGGGTCCCAGGAGCCCTGCTGCCGGTGGCACTGCTGGTCGCCTGGTACGGGCTGACCGGGGTTGCCTCGCTTCGAGACCGGCGGCAGATGACCTCCTTCGCGACCTTTGTGGTCCTGGCCGCGGCCATCCTGGCGATTGCCGCCCCGGCGTGAGAACTGGGATGCAGACCCGGCCACGGCCCCAGGGAGAGAGGGGGTCCTTCGTCTGTCCAAGTGGGCGCAAAAGCTGTACCGTCATGGCGATGGATGCAGCGACCCTCGGCGCCTGGTGGGACGCGAACGGACTTCCGCCTCCCTGAGCGCTCGCCGTTTTAAGAAGTCCCGGGGGATGTCCATCATCCCCGTCCCCATTTGCGGCGTCAGCGATATTCGGCCAGTGGCCGAGGAGGATTACCATGACCAACACCACGTCCACCGGGGGCCGGGTGGCTGCCGGGCAGGCGCCTGAGTCCACGAGGTGGCGGGAGCGCGACCGCCAGTCCGTGTCGGGCGCCTATTCCCGATACACCGACCTCGTGATCAAGGATGGCGAAGGCTCCTACTTGATAGATGTAGACGGCCAACGCTTTTTGGACTTCGGCTGTGGCATCGCGGTCACGGCCCTGGGGTATCGCCACCCCCACGTGACCGAGGCGATCCATCGCCAGGTCGACAGCTACTGGCACACCTCGGTCGTCACCCAACACGTGCGCCTGACCGAGGCGGCGGAGAAAGTGGCATCCATCTGCC
>JAJYWM010000433.1 GCA_021791455.1 bacterium
ACCGACCGACTCCAGAGGGGCACTTCGGCCTACCGGGTTCGCCCAAGCCCGGCCCGAGCCCAGGGCGGGGATTGAACCCGCGACCTCTTCCTTACCAAGAATCAGAAGGTCTGCGCTGTGCTGCTGACTTCCCGGCTACGTCAAGAATCCGTCCACTTATGTGCTCTTGACTGGGCCGGGCCCAAGAGTGTCCCCGCAGTAGCCGCCGGTCCTTGGATTCGGACGAGAGCTTCCGTCGGGGTCACCGTCACCAGCCCAAATCCGGTCGCTAGCTCCCCTCGCTCAGGCAGTCTGACTCCGAGCAGTCGGAAGTCGGTCCAGGCGCTCGAGCCACAGGCTGGCCCGCAACTGCTCCCAGATCTTCTTGGCCTCGCCCCTGGTAGCCTCGGCCTCGTTTAAGTGGTCGTGGCCCACCAGCCACTCGGCGTGCTCGGTGAGGACCACGCCCAAATCGAAGACGGCACCGAGGCCGCGGAACCCATCCTCAGCCACCCGGAAGCCTGCCTCCACAGAGCCCTGGTCGCCCCTGAGGTCATCTGCCTTCGCGGTGAGCCGGGCCAGCTGGGCCTTTAGCCAGGGGGTAATCTGTCCCGGCCTGGCTGATCCCACGAAGCCGAGCAACTCATCCACCCGCCCCAGATCTCCAAGGTCCAGGGCAGCCTCTGTAGCTATCGCCAGCACCCTCTTGACAACTCCGCTAGATAACCCGAGACCGAGTTCCTTTCGGGTTGCCAGAACTGGCCCCAGCTTGGCCAGGGCCTCAGCTGACCGCCCCTCCAGCAGAAGCACCTGGGACGTATTCATGCTATAGCCGAATCGGGTCTCCCAACTTTGCGAAGCCTCCAGCTCGGCCTGTGACCCAAGTAGGTTCCATGCCTCGCCGAGCTGGCCCCGGCAGACGTAGAGCGGGGCGAGTTGAACCAGAGCGCCTGCGGACCACTCTTGCGAAGCCAACTCTTCTGCTCCGCGCGCCTCTTGAGCCCGGGCCACCGCCTGATCCCACCTTCCCAGACGGACCAAGGCTCCGAGCGAGTCGGTGAGAACGCTCAGCTCCCAGGCTCTCGAGCCGGCCCGGCGAGCGGCATCCACTTGGCGCTCCGCGAGAGCCACCAACTCGGTCAAGCGATCCTGCGCCTCCAGTACGGAGCCCAGGTTGGTGTAGGCGCGCATCGCGGCATCCGTCAACCCGTGCTCCTCTGCCACCTCGAGCGCGCGGCGCAGGATCCAGGCAGCCTCATCCAGGCGGTCAGAGCCCAAAAGCACGACGGCCTTGCTGCTGAGTGCTTGGGAGTACACCTCCGGTAACTCCAGTTGCTCCGCCAGCTCGAGCGCCTGCTCCAGTAGTGGCGCCGCCTCCCCGTAGCGTCCGGAAAGGGCCAAGAACCGGCCCAGCTGTCCCAGCACCACTGCCAGGTCGGCGTCAGGTTCCCCGCCCCGCAGGCCCGCGTGCGCTTGGTCCATGCGCTCGATGGCAAGATCCAGGTGGTCGCGTTGGAAATCAACTCCCGCCAGACGAGCCTGCACCCGTGCCGCCGATCGGGGCGAGACCGCCTTCTCGAACAAGGCGGTCGCCACCTCGTACCTGGATGCAGCCTCCTCTGACCTGCCGCGAAGGTACGCCATCTCCCCCGCCCGTTCGGTCAGCGCCGCTCGTTCCGGGACCGACTCGGTCAGCTCGGCCGCCCGCTCAAAGGCTGACTGCGCCTCCTCAGCCGCCGCCAGGGACGCCGCCCGCTCCCCAGCTCGCACCAACAGTCCCTGTGCCTTCCCTTTGATCACCTCGGAGTCGGAAGCCTCCAGATCCAGCCGCCAGGCCTCCAGATAGTGGGAGGCAACCACCTCCACTATCTCCTCAACCCCCTCTCCCCAGGCTCGTTCCAGGTGCTCCGCCACCAACAGGTGCTTGGTACGGCGGTTCTGCCTGGAGATCGTCTCGTAGGCAACAGTGCGCACCAGGTCCTGCAGGAACCCGTACTGCCCTCGCTCCGGCGACCGGGGGTCCGCCTGCACCGACAGGATCTCCTTGCCCACCAGCGCCCTCAGAACCGGCTGCAGTGCCTCCTCACCGAGGTTGGACAGCGCCATGAGGCCCTCGGCCGTGAAAGTCTTCCCCAAGACCGAGGCGTCCTGGATGAGCCGGCGCTCCTCCGCTGTCAAACCATCCAACCGGGCGGCGATGAGGGCGTGCAGCGTCTCCGGGACGTCTAGGATCCCAATCTCCCCCACTGGCCTGTAGGAGGGGCCATCTTCCACCAAGAGTCCCCGGTCCAGCAGCATCCTGATCGTCTCCACCGCGTACAGCGGCACCCCCTCAGCTCGTCCCAGGATGCGCTCCACCAATGGTTGGGGCAGACCCGGCACCAGCCCGGAAAGCAGCCCTTCCATAGCTGCCCTGGGTAGGGGCTCTAGGTGGATAGTGGTCGCATTGCGCACGGTCGCTGCCAGTCCAGCCGCCTGGGAGTCGGGGCGGACCAGGCTCAGGAGATACAGAGGAAAGCTCCTCGACCACTCCATCAGGTAGGCGATGAACTCCAGCAGTGACGGGTCCGCCCACTGCATGTCCTCGAACACCATCGCCACCGGTCCGGCCTCCGCCAGCCGTTCCAGAAACAACCGCCAGGCTGCGAACAGGTCCTGCTTATCCGTCGCGCTCCGCTCCTCCAACCCCACTAGGTGTGCCAGCCGCGGCGCCACAAAAAGGCGATCTCCCTGGTCCTGGACGTACTCATCCACCATCTGCCGCAGCTTCCCCAGGGCCGATTCCCGCTCCTCCCCCTCCAGGATCCCGGCTCTACCCTTCACCATCTCCGCCAGGGCGAAGTAGGTCATCCCCTGGCCGTAGGCGGGACACCGACCCCGGTGCCAGAACACACTTGCCTTCAGCCCGTCGGTGTACTTGAATAACTCCCACGACAGCCGCGACTTCCCTATCCCCGCTATCCCGCTCACCTGCACAAGGTGCGCTCGACGGTCCTCGAGGCTGGCGTGGAACAGCTCCTTCACCAGCCGCAGCTCCCGGTCCCGGCCCACAAAGGGCGCCTCCAGCCGCTCCGACTTCAGCAGCCCGCCCCTGCCCGCCACCACCCGGACCGCCCGATACAGCGGCACCGGTTGCGCCTTGCCCTTCAGCTCGTGCGTCCCCGCTTCCACATACGCCACCGCCGCCTCGGTGGCCCGCTTGGTCGCCTCCCCCACCAGCACCATCCCCGGCTCGCTCTTGGTCTGGATCCGCGACGCCGTGTTGACCAGGTCTCCGGCCACCATCCCCTCACCCTGGGCGCCCAGGCTCACCGCCGCGGTCCCGGTCAGCACCCCTGCCCTCGCCGCCAGCCCGGGTGCGCCCACCTCCTCTCCCAGCGCCTGCACCGCCCCCACCAGCTCCAGCGCGGCCCTCACCGCCCGCTCGGCGTCGTCCTCCTTCGCCACCGGAGTCCCCCACACCGCCATCACGGCATCCCCGATGAACTTCTCCACCACCCCGCCGTACCGCTCGATCACCGACCGGCACACCTCGAAGTACCGCGAGAGGAGCTCACGCACCTCCTCTGGGTCCCGCGACTCCGACAGCGTCGTGAACCCCACCAGGTCCGCGAACAACACCGATACCAGCCGCAGCTCCGAGACCGCGGCAGGAGTGGGAGTGAAAGGTCCTGGCGCCGGAGCGCGTGCAGACAGCTCCATCGACTGGCTAGTCGCTGGGCTGTCTACCGGTCCCAGTCCTGCTCCGCACTCCTCGCAAAACTTCACAGATGGCCGATTGGCAAAACCACAGGCGGGGCAGGCACTCGCCAGCGGAGCGCCGCACGCTCCGCAGAACTTACGGCCCGGGACCGTCTCCGCCCCACAGGTGGGACAACTCACCTTCTGATCTCCTTTGGATCGCCCGACGCGCACCGAAGCGTACCGTCCCCTGGCCCGCTCTTGCCCACCATTCCGGCACGCCGGTCAAAACTTAGCGGGACAAACCTGGAACCGGGACCAGCCGCCATCCGCTAGCGAAGTGGCGCGCCGGAGCGTGCCGCCAGGCGGCTTAGGAGCGGACTGGTCGCGCCGGTCGAAAGTGGAGTGGGAACGCTGTGCAACCCGGAGCAGCCATCCGTTTGTCCAGTTATGTGCTGTCCCTGAGATCACGGAGCCCAGGGCGGGGATTGAACCCGCGACCTCTTCCTTACCAAGGAAGCGCTCTACCACTGAGCTACCTGGGCGTGGGCGGGAGAGGATTCGAAC
>JAJYWM010000267.1 GCA_021791455.1 bacterium
CGAGCACCTCGGCCACCGGTGTGGCATCCGGGAGCCTGCCCAGGGCGGCCAGAAGCGGCCGGACATCCACTCCTGAGGAGACCAACCGAGCGGTCCTGTGGTCCAGTCCGGCCAGCTCGCGGCGGTCGGTAACCCCGTGCGCGAGATGAACCCGATAGGCCCGCTCCCCAGTCCGAGGGAGAAGGCTGACGCTTCCCGCCCCGGACTGCAGGATCGGTCCACACCAGCACCACCACGGGCACTGGGCGCATTCCCCGATCCGGATCGGGGTTCCCCGCAGAGGCACCAAGGGGTCGAGCCGGTGCCTGGCCGCGGCTTCCACCACCTCCCAGCGCACGGCGAACTCCGAGTCGTACAGCTCCATGGTCGAGCGGCGTCCTCGGGCCGACGCATCGCCTCCGGTCCAGACCGGCAGATCGAGGTCGTACCAGACAGCCCTGCCCTCGCGTCCCAAGATCCCTGCCCAGCGCTCGCCGTCCGGAGCCTCCCCAGCGGCCTCCAGCATTCGTTGGTAGTGGGCCAGTTGGAGAAGGTCCGCGCGGTTCTTCCTCGCCCACCGCCCTTGTTCCTCGCCAGCCTCGTCCCGGGTCAGAAGTTCAAGGGATGCGCTCCGGCCCGCGAAGGGGCCGGGCTCCGAGGTGAGCTCCAGGTGAGATTTGACGTCCACCGGCTGATAGCCCCCATCTGGTGCCCGTACCAGCAGGTCTGGCTCACCCACCCGGTGTCCCGCGAGGTCCTGGGGCAGACGCCCTCCGGTGACCACCGGAGCTCCGGCCGCCATCGCCAGACCGGTGGCATGCTCGCGATCCGGGGCGGGTAGCGAGGGGACCGCCACCGTTCCCGGATGCAGCTCCATGATCTGGGACAGAATCGTTGCCTCGAACTCACTGCCGCGCTTCGCCAGCCGCTCCTGTGCCGGCGACGGTGGCGGCGGCTCACACGGGCGGAGCAGGTCCCACTGGGCCCGGACTGGGCACCGGCGGGCGGTGTACGCGCCCAGCAGCGGCAGCGAGGTTTCCCGAGGGATCATCACCTTGGGCCGAATGATAAGTGCCGAAGTGTGACAGCGCCCACGCACGTCCCGGCGGTCGGCAAAGACGCGGGCGGCAGCTCGCACAAGGCCCGGACCGGCCAGCCTTTCCCTCGCCCACTTGGATGAACCAGCAGGCGGGTTCTGTCGCGAGGACCACGGCAATCAGCAGTGGCTTGAGACGAAAAATGGGTATAGGTATAGCCCATACGGCTGCTGATCTGTAGGAGGAAGTCATGGCAAGAACGATCAGGCCCGAATCCAGTCGCGCCCAGAGGGTACAGCCGGAGAAATTCCTCCTGGTGTTCCTGCTCGACAGGACCGGCAGCATGGCCGGCTGTTACCACGCCACTGTGACTGGGTTCAACGAGTTTCTGCACCAACAACAGGGAGAGCGAGCCGGCGACGCTTCGATGACCCTGGTGCAGTTCGACCTGAACGGAGACGAGCCAGTCTGCCAGACCCGCTACTCGGCGACGGAGTTGACCGCGGTGGCCGATCTCGGCAGCAAGCTGAACCCCTATGTGCCACGCGGAGCCACACCACTCTTCGACGCGGTCGGACAGACAATTGTGAGCACGGACCAGGTCGCGGGCCAGTACGAGCACATCCTCTTCATCATCCAAACCGACGGCTACGAGAACGCCAGTCGGGAATTCAGCCAGCGCCAAGTGTTCGAAATGGTCAACGCCCGGCGCAAGGCGGGCTGGGACTTCATCTTTCTCGGCGCCGACATCGATGCTTACAGCGTGGGCGAGGCGCTCAACGTGCCGCTTGCCAACACCATAAGTTACCGGGCCGCCAGTCAATCCGCGCCCGCATTCGCGTGCCTATCCGCTAGCACCACCTTGTACCGCCGGAGCAGCGGCCAGACTCGCGGAGCCACGGAGCCGCTGGCGGACGCACCCGTCACCATTTCTGCGGGTTCGTCTAACGGTCTCGAAGGCCAATCGACCGGGAGCGACCCGAAATGGCTCCGTTGAGCCCGGACGATCCCAGTTGGCCGCGGCCCCCCGCGCTGATGGCCTTCGGTGCCCAAGCCACGACGACCGTTAACCTGTTTGGCGACCTGCTGGTAGCCACGCACAACGGCGTCGCAGGCCGTGCTCCGGATCACGGGCTTGGTCGAGATGCCGCGGATGGCAGTGGCGCCGGTTCCCCAGGACCTGAGTCGGTGATCAAGGTCGCAGCCGTAGAGCGCACCCGCCACTGCGGCCTGCACTCAACGTGATATCCACCCCTTCGGCCCCGGTCCGGCACGATCTCTTCCCACTCTGGAAGCGGCTCGAACGCGGGGCGGCTGGCTTGACCACGGGATGTGCCGGCTCCGGGCCGGCACTGGACGGACTCACGTGGACCAGAACCGCCAGTGCGCTCCTCGCTCTCCGAAGGCGGTGGCGAGGGGCGGCCCCTGGCGGCAACTGAGACCGTGTCATGGGGAGCCCCCGAGCTCCCCCTATCCCCTGCGCAAGAGCGATGACGCCAGAGCCAGGGGCTCTGGGTCCAGTTCAACCTTCCGTTCTGGCCCCGTGCCCCGTGCAGTGCGACTCCCCTTGCTGGCTATCAGCTCTCGCCGTGGTGCCTCACCGTGGAGTTGAGACGATGGACCTGGGCAAACGGGGCGAAGCGGATAGGCCTTGTTCCTAGGGACCCGGCCAGGGCGACGGCGGAGGGGCGCCGCCGACCGGGCCGCTGAATGGGTCAGCCCACTGGCTCGGGCCAGATGACCCCGGAGGCCGACAGACGCTTCTCCTACAGCGCCCCACCTCCAGCCACATCGTTAAGGTGGCACACCGCAGGAGAAGCTCCCGTCAACCGAACAGGGCATCCACCGACAGGTAGCGCTCGCCGGTGTCGTACGCGAACGTCAGCACCCGGGCCCCCTCGGCCATTTCCGGCGCCAGCGAGGCCACCGCCGCCAGCGACGCCCCTGAGGAGACGCCGACCAGAATCCCCTCCTCACGCGCGGAGCGTTTGGCGTAGGTGAAGGCATCCTCCGGCGCGACCTGGATGATGCCATCCAGAAGCTCGGTGCGCATGACCCCCGGGATGAAGCCCGCTCCAATCCCCTGGATGGGATGAGCGGAGTGGGTACCACCGGAGAGGACCGGCGAGAGGGTGGGCTCCACCGCATAGACCTTGAGTCCGGGCCACCTGGGTTTGAGGACCTCGGCGCAGCCGGTGATGTGGCCCCCGGTGCCGACGCCGGTCACCAGATAGTCAAGGCCATCGGGGAAGTCGGCCAGAATCTCCTCGGCAGTGGTCCTCCGATGAACCTCGACGTTGGCGGGGTTGTTGAACTGCATTGGCATCCAGGCGCCCGCCGTCGTGGCCACGATCTCCTCGGCCCTGGCGATGGCCCCCTTCATCCCCAGTTCCCGGGGGGTGAGCTCGATCTGGGCCCCGTACCCGGCCATGAGCTTGCGGCGCTCGATTGAGAACGACTCTGGCATCACCAGGATGACCCGGTACCCCTTCACCGCCGCGGCCAGGGCCAGCCCGACCCCGGTGTTGCCGGAGGTGGGCTCCACGATGGTGGACTCCGCGTCCAGAATGCCCTTCCGTTCGGCGTCCTCGATCATGGCCAGCCCGATCCGGTCCTTGATACTGCCCCCCGGATTGACGCGCTCCTGCTTGAACCACACCTCGATCCGGGGGTCGAAGAGGCGGTTGATGCGAATCTCCGGGGTGCCACCGATGCTGCCCAGAATGCTGTCAAATCTCATATTTGCTCCTTGATACCACGGGGCTCTGCGGATGCCCCTGCTGACGCGATCTCCTCCAGCCTGCCCGTCTTCACGTCGTAGACGAAGCCCCTGACGCTGGCTTGCTTTCGAATGAAGGGGCTCTGGGCCACCCGCCGGAGCGACTGCCGGACGTCCGCGACCACGTCCGCGAAGGTCTCCATGGAGAAGGCCGGACGAATGCCGGTCTCCTCCTCGATCTGAACCTTCAACTCCTCGTCCTTGAAGGTGAGCATGCCGCAACCGGTGTGGTGCAGCAGGATGATCTCCTCGGTCCCCAACAGCCGTTGAGAGATCACCAGGGAGCGGATGGTGTCATCGGTCACCGCGCCGCCGGCGTTGCGAATGACGTGGGCGTCCCCCGCTTCCAGGCCGAGGATCCTGTTGACGTCGAGCCGAGCGTCCATGCAGGCGACCACGGCGACCCTGAGGCGAGGCGGAGCAGGTAGATC
>JAJYWM010000015.1 GCA_021791455.1 bacterium
CGTCCAGGGATCATTCATCCACAGAGTGCCGTCGGGCCCGGTCCCGGTGATCAGGACAAAATGCATGTTGCCGTCCAGCGTCACCTGGGCGATCACGGGATTGCCAGCCGCCAAGGCGCTGTCGATAGCCGCCAGGTTGTACCCCTGCGAACTCACGAAGCTGACGTCGACACCCTGCGCCTGCGCGAACTGGGCCACTGCCCCCCACACCAGCAGGTCCTGGTCCACGTAGCCGCCGTTGCTGATCAGCCACTGGTTCAAGGCCGCAGGATTGGTGTTAACCCCATATGCCGCGAGCAGCATTGCGGAGGCGGTCAGGGCACATCCCTCATTCGCTATGGTGCTGGAACTGGTCCCCAGGTCCTGTGGCCCCCAGGGGCTCCACTGCTGTCCGTAGAGCGGCACCACCGGGCCATTCGTGCTCTGGGCTGCCTGCGAGATTGCCCGGACCGCCATGGGGACCGCCACCAGGGACAGCATCGAGACAACCGTCGCGCCAAAAGCCAGCATGAGCCGCCAGTGGCCCGGGTTGCTCGCCCCCATTCGGCTCTTCCATCCGATCTTCCTGGCGAGGCTGGTGCCCATCAATTCCGGACTCCGAGCTCGACTGTGCCGTAGCCATCGATGGGTTCGTCGGGACTGTTGCTCGGAAACTGAAACCCGCTGACCTCGACTCCGGGCGACACCAGTGCACTGGCGGGAACGGTCAGGGTTGCGGTCACCCCTGGCCCCGCCAGCTTCAGCTGATAGGAATGGCCCACGTACAAGAAGATCGCCTGGTCCGCAAGCCAACCTCCGCTGGGTGCGGTGACAGACACGGTCGCCGCGGAGCCACCCTCGGTAGTGGCTGGATCGATTTTGAGCTGACCCTCCACCACGGTGGAACCTGCATCCAGGGGGAATGGGTAGGGTCCGCCCGCCGCCGGCGGCGGGGTGACCTGCCCGCCCTTGCCCGCGGCTGCGGCGGGTGCCGATGGGGATACCGGAGCACCCTCAGTCGGTTCAGCCCGTGGTTGGCTCGGCTTGGGCGAAGTGGAGAGTGCTCCCGTGTCATGCACGCTCCTGTTGGCGCTGGGGACCGGTCGGGATGCCCCCTGGGGGCTGTGGGCGACCAGAGCCACCGCGGCCGCTCCGATCGCCACCAATGCCAAGGAGAAGGTGAAGAAGCGTAGTGAGATCGAATGCATGGTCAGTTCCCAGGTGCTGGTTCGCCAAGTGCAGAGGACTCCCGCCTCCTCGCACAGCCGCCAGCTTGCATCATGGGCAGGCGCACCGCAATGGTCGTTACCGAATCGCGTCAGCCCTGCTGAGCTCTCCGCACAACCCTCGGACACCTGCGGCGCGGACGATGGCGCCCCACCGCGGAAGCCCCAATCGCCCGGTTGGTGTGGCCAGGACGAGTCATGCCGGGACCCATCCCCGCGGGCGACGACCCTCGACTGGCGAGGTCAGTCTCCGAAGATCCGCCTGACCTCGCCCAGTGCCCTCACCAGCAGATCCACCTCCTCGCGGGTGTTGTAGAGGTAGAAGCTGGCCCTGGTGGTCGCCGCAACCCCCAGGTCTCGCATCAGCGGCTGGCAGCAGTGATGGCCGGCCCTCACCGCGACTCCCTCCCGATCGAGGATGGTCCCGACGTCGTGGGGATGCACGCCCTCCAGGTTGAAGGAGACCATCCCGGTGCGATCCTCGCCCTGGGGCCCGTACTGGATGAGGCCCGGCACCTCGGACAGCGCCTCCTCGGCGTAGCCGGTCAGCTCGGCCGAGTGGCGGTGGATCGCGTCCATGCCCACGCCCTCCAGGTACGCGACCGCGGCCCTGAGCCCGGCGGCCCCCGCGATGTCCGGCGTTCCCGCCTCGAAGCGGTGGGGGATCTCGTTCCAGGTCGTGCGCTCCAGGGTCACGACCGAGATCATGGAGCCACCGGTCAAGAATGGCGGCATCGCGTCCAGCAGCTCCGGCCTGGCGTAGAGGACGCCGGTCCCCGTCGGCCCGAGCATCTTGTGACCGGAGAACGAGTAGAAGTCGGCCCCCAGCGCCGTGACGTCCACGGGCATGTGGGGGACCGCCTGGGCGCCGTCCACGCAGACCAGAATCCCCTCCGCGTGCGCTCTTTGCACCAGCTCCCGGATCGGGTTGATGGTGCCGAGCACATTGCTGACGTGGGTCACCGCCAGCAGCCTGGTCGGTGGTCGCAACAGCCTCTCCACCGAGGCTTGGTCGAGCCTTCCCTCCGGGGTAAGAGTGATCAGCTCGAGCTGGCAGCCCGTCTGATCCCGGACCTGCTGCCAGGGGACCAAATTGGAGTGGTGCTCCATGACCGTCGCCACGATCCTGTCCTGAGTAGAGAGGTGATTGCGCGCATACGCCTGCGCCACCAGGTTCAGGCCCTCGGTCGTGTTGCGCAAAAAGACGACACCCCGGGGGTCCGCTCCGATGAAGCGGGCGACATCCAGGCGGGCTCCCTCGAAGACCTCGGTGGCGCGCTCTCCCAGAGCGTGCACCCCCCTGTGGACATTGGCGTTGGCGAGGCGGTAGTAGTCGGAGATCGCCTCGATCACCCGCTCCGGCTTCTGGGAGGTGGCAGCGCTGTCCAGATACACCAGGGGGTGCCCGTTGACCCGCTCGTCCAGGATGGGGAAGTCCCGGCGGACCCGGCCCACGTCCAACACCTGGCCCATATCCACCGCCAACCCAGTCACCTCAACCCCCCTCGAGGCAGACCCAGAGCTCACCGTCCCTGACCTCGATCGGGTGGACCATCACCGGCTCCACCGCCGGAAAGGAGACGGGATCTCCGGTGACAAGGTCGAACTGGCTGCCGTGCAGGGGGCACTCGACGGTGCACTGGTCCTCATGCAACTCCCCCTCGGACAAGGAGGCCAGGGCGTGGCTGCAGGTGTCGTCCAGGCAATGGAACTCGCCGCCCACGTTGAAGAGCGCGATCGGAAGGTCCCCGACCTCGACCCGCGCGGCATGACCCTTCGGGATCGCCTCCGCTTCGCAGACCCTGATCCATTCCGCCATCAGGCCGAGCTGCTGTCGGCCGCGAGGGCTCCGGAGCGAGTCAGCTCCTCCATGGCCCCCTGGACCAAGGAGTCGGCAGCCTCGCGCACGGTTCCCTCGGGGAAGGAGTCGATCACATCCGCGAAGAATCCCTCGATGACCAGCCGCCGCGCCTCCTCCCGGGGGATGCCTCGGGACTCGCAGTAGAACAGCTGGTTGTCGTCGATCCGGCCCGCGGTGGAGCCGTGGGTGCAGCGCACGTCGTTGGCCAGGATCTCCAGGGTCGGGTTGCTGTCGGCCTTCGCCTCGCGGCTCAGCAGGAGATTGCGGTTCTGGACGTAGGCGTTGGTCTTCTGCGCCCCCTCCTCGACCCGGATCAGTCCCGCGAACACCGAGCGGGCCCGCTCCGCCACCGCCACCCGGTAGAGCAGGTCGCTCACCGCGTTGCCGGCGATGTGATCCTGCAGCGTCTGCACGTCGAAGTGCTGGTGGCGGCGGCCGATGCACAGCCCGTTCGACTTGGCCTCGGACCCTGGGCCTTCCATGTCGATGTCGAAGTAGGTCTTCTGCCAGCTGCCACCCAGGAGGAGGAAGCGCAGGTCGTAGCGCGCGTCCCGCTCGGCTCTGACCCGGATCGTGGACTGCACCACCGTCTGGTTGCCGCAACTCTGCTCCACCACGTGGGTGAGATGTGCCCCCGGCCGCAGCAGCACTTCCACGACAGGCGCCATCAGGGCATGGTCGTCGTCCGGAGAAACCCACTCCTCGACCAGGGTGACGCTGGCCCCCTCCTCCACCAAGACCAGGGTCCTGGGAAAGGAGGCGCTGCCCTGGTCGACGGAATGGATCACGCGGATGGGCGCCGCCTCAGCCCCGCGCGGAATGTGCACGGCGGCACCGCCCTGAAGGAGGATCGTGTTCAACGACACGAACTTGCGCAGCCCGGGCTGGGCCAGCTTGCCCATCACCTGCTCCCAGACCTCGGGGCCACGGGCAAGGCCCTCCATTAGAGGAAGGCAATCCCCGTCTTCACTGGGGCCGAAGGGCGCCAGGTTTCCGCTCTGATCGGTGACCAGCGTGCGCCCCCGTCCCAGAGCGGCCATGGGGCCATCGAGCACACGGGCCAGCTGATCCGAGATCTGAACACCTGGTGCGTCCGTGGCCGGAGGAAGCGCGTACGAGGCGGGGTCCAGCCTGTCGATCTGGGGAGT
>JAJYWM010000153.1 GCA_021791455.1 bacterium
GGCGGGAGCCTGGAGCGCCCCAACACCCGCAAACCGGCCCGCCAGCCCCTGGCGGACGATCTCTGGTCGCACCGCTCCGGGCGCGATCCCTTCCCTGCCCCTACCCGTTACTGACCCACGCTCCTAGTTGGCGAGGAGTCGACTGCGACGGAGGCATATTTGGTCCAACAGTATCGGCGCCGCGATGACTATGGGTCTACAGACTATGAGTAGCACCGTTGTTTGCCGTGGACTGCGATAGGGGGTGTGTTGCCGACGAGGAGGGGGCAGTGGTGGGGTCGATGGCAAGCGTCGCCCGGGTTCGACAGCTTCGTCCGGCTGCAGAGGCGTAACAGCGTATAGGGCAAGGGCTTTCGGCCAAGCCCCGGCGTGGGCGCCGTTACTAGGCGGAACGGGCCAGGCGGCGGGGAGACGGGGTGACCTCCAGGACCAGCTTGGGCTCAGCGAGGTTGAGCCGGGCCAGGATCTCCCGTTGCCGGGGGGTCGTTTCGGTGCGCTGGAGGACTCTCCCGGTGGGAGAGCTGAACTCTCCCAGTGGGAGAGCTGAACTCTCCCAGGTGCATCCGCTCCAGTCAGCACCTTGTTGAGAAGGTTGCGCCCGGAAGGTTGCTGAGGCCGTCGGCGGTACGTCAATGGGCGGGATTATTCGGGCGTCAGTGAGTCACCAAGAGCCTCGACCAGCCGCTCCCTGATCATTGTGCGGAATGCTGGTTCATTTTCCAGATTGTACCTCCACGCGAGTTCAACCGCTTTGATGTCCGAGGGCACGATGCTTATATCCGACTGAGTGAGAATGATCGTGCTGCGGTTACAGCCGTGCGCGAATCCGAGCTCGTAGAGACAGTTCGGGTTGTTGCCTGTCAAGTCGCACACCACGATGGCTGCTCGACGGATGAAGCGGTGGATTGCTGTGATCCATGGCCCGTCCGAGCGCTGTTCGCCGGACCTCTTCACGTTGAGACCGGGCCGGGAGTTCCTCATGTCCAGTACTACGGACCTGATCCATCCATATACCTGATCGGTCCAGGGCTCACCAAAGGGCATTACCACAAAGATGAAGTTCGGGTCGACGTGCCCCTGGCTCGATTGAATCGTGACGACTTCGGCTTCAGGTTGATACCGAAATTGAAGACCGCCAAGCTGGAGCCGTGATGTGATCACCGGGGTGGACATCGCGGCCAATGCGTGCCCCCTCTTCTCTGCCTCAGATCGTCGGACGTTGAGAAGGGCGTGGACGGAATCGATCTCTCGAAATGGAATCAGCCTGGCAAGATTGACGCGCGCGGTCCACGTCTGAAAGGCCTCTCCGTAGCTGCCACCATCGGCGATTCCCGATGACTCTAGTAGGATGGCCCCGGCAACGCACAATGCATCTCGGTCCAGCGGGGTACCCTCCTTCTGCAGCTCCTCGGCGACTTGCTCGTCAGTTACTGGGTGAATGGGCTCGTCCGCCAGCGACTCCAGGGAATGCTGGTCAGCCAGAGTGCAAAGGGCATGGAGCACGCGCACGAATGCCTCCAGATCTCGCATACCCGCCGACGTGAAACGCATTCCCTCGATAGTCAGGGCGATGTGGCCCTGGGGCGAATCCCAAGTCCAGCCAACCAGATTCGATGTCCTAGCCACCCAGCCCGGAATCGGTGCGATGATTGCTTCCGGATCCTTCGCATCGTGACGGAGCTGGTAGCAGAGGGCAGATAGCTTCGGCCACTTCCGAGTCAACCGATAGTGGTCGTAGACGCGACCGAGGACCGCGATTTGGTCAGAATTCGGAGTCCAGGTGGTTGGGGTCTCGGGTTGGCTATCGGTACCGAGCATTGCTTCTCTCTCCGTCACGGCTTCTGGCAGTAGTACTGGAGCTCAGTGTACAAAGGGGCCGCCTCCCACCCAGGTTCGCCGCAGAAGGGACGTCGCGGCGGCAGCCACGACCCCTGCCACTCTGTGGCCCGAGACGGGGTCCCCTGCAGCGGTCTTCGCCCAGCAAGAGGAAGCAATGCTCCTGACCGGTGGCGCGGCCAGCAGAGTCGGCCGAACCGTGGCGATTATCCAGCGCGGAAGCGACCGCCCTGTCGCCCATAGACGGCGCGCGATGGAGGCGCAGGCGCTGTGTACACCGCCATCCGTCTGCCGACTGGTCAAGGCCTAGGATTACAAGAAATGTCGATTGGAGCATCCGGGTCTGCCACTTCCGAGGCCCCACGATGCCCGTCGGACCCAAGTTCTCGTCTCGCTGCCACCACCGCTCTATCGCGCCCTCGGGCTTCATGACTCCATGATGGTGGCGCCGCAAGTGGAACGTGACCTCATAGATTTTCACCGACCTGGCGACCGTGGCTAGATACTGCCCTGTCCGGATCGGCCTAACCGCTTCCCGTAGTTCCTCACCGTCTTCTCCCGCGTTTGCTTTGTGCCCTTCAATGAGTTACTCCTGAACCCACGGGTCGTCGGGACAGTGTCAAAAAAAGCCCGCGTCGCCGCCGCGGTCGTCACACAGTGCGGCGGCGGCTGTGCGGGCTCAGCATGGACCGTCGGATGCAGACAAATTTGGACCTGCCTGGGCGCAGTAACAGGAGAACCAAGCGGACGCCTTGCGAGCCGCAGGTGGCGTTCGTTGGAGCGCCTGCGCAAGCCACAGGCGCCGAAATGGGGCGCGCCTTTCTGCGAGCTGATATGAGGCACCGGGTTCCACGGGGTAGCTGCAGGACGGCGATGCGCCCTAAAGCCTGTGTGGTGGTCGGTTAGCGCGAGCCGATGTCGTCGCGACAGGGTTCAGTGCTCCGGGTCAGAGTCGGACGTCAGAGGTGGTCTTGGCACCTCCACAACGAGGCCTTGGAAGATTCCCTTCACCTCCTCGGCGGTCAGCGACCTGTGAGCGAGGAGTGCATGCGCGAGGCGCTCGATGTCGGACTCCCAGCGGGTGACCAACGCGTCGGCCCAATGCCGAACAATGGTGGTGCGTCGGTCAAGGTCGCGGACGTCTCCGTTGGACAATGTCGCTAGGTTAAGCCTGGCGGCGAAAACGTCGCTGTCCGAGCACGAGCCTTCGGGAGAGCCGGTCTTCACACCTTCCGCCGCGGGACCAGCGAGGAAGACTACGGCCGCCTCCTCAGCCATCCCGATAGACCACGAAAGTACCGATCCGGGGCTACTGACGGCTACCCCGTTGCGGTTGTGATCGCGGATTATGTCCACGTGGCTGAGTGTGTGCCCAAAGCGCATGGCTACGATGAAGTGGCCAGCTTCGTGGCGGGCCACTGCCCAATCGTCAGGGGGTACATCCTTGGTGATTCGCACCCTGAAGATGATAGGTCGGCTAGGCCTCGATAGCGGCCGTGACCGGTTGAGGCCGGGGTTGACCGGTACGTGAAGTAGGTGTGGAGCCGTGGGGCCGGGTACTGGGTGAAAACACCCTGGCTTCGCATTCGACCGCGCCCCCCTATCAACGGCCAGCTTGCACTGGGCGACCACGCTGTCGATCGAGAGGAAGCCGGGGAAGAATCGCTCGGAGTCCACCCGTCACCCAGTCTGGCATACGACTCTAATTCACCGGGTGGGGCTGCACTTCGTAGATCAGCCGCGGTGATTGGCGATCGCAGTGGTGAGTGAGAGCCGACCTGATCTTGTCGGCGGCAGAAGATGCCTGAGAGGCAGTCACTGCCCTACCGCTTCGACAACTTCAGGTGACCCAGGCCACACGTCTACGGCCTGGTCGGCCTCAATGCCCCCGCAACTCGTCGATGATCTGGTCGGTGTCGCCATCAATCTGGAGGGTTCCGTAGGCCCGCGCAATGCCGGGGAGCATCCGGGTCACGGTGATCTTGGTGCCCGCCTCATCCAGTTCCACGAAGCATCCTCTCCGGGCTCCGCCACGAGTTCAGCCACCAACTGCCGGGGGATGACGAGATCGCCGTTGGCCGCGACTGGAATTTTCATGGCGGCAGGGTACCGCCAGCGGGAGGAAACGGCAAGTTCCGCCCCCCAAAGTGCCGAAAGGGTCAGTAGTACCCGCAGTGCCGAGGATGTCACGGATTGCGCGCCTCCCTGGTTCTGCACACTTCAGTCCCCGGCAGCGCCCGGAGATTGCACAGTTGCACATCTGGTCCGGACCAGATAAGCTGCACCTATGGCAAGGTACGTCCTGGACCGAGACAGCTCCGAGCCGCTGTACCAGCAGCTGGCGGCGGCCCTCCGGCGGGAGATCGAGGAGGGAA
>JAJYWM010000141.1 GCA_021791455.1 bacterium
ACTCACGCGAGAATGCTAACCGCGTTGCGGCAACGGTGCGCGCGCTCCGGTCCGGCCGACGGAGCGCATCTCAACTCTTCTTGGGGCGGCTCGCAATCTAAAGGTGAAAGTTGACATATTTGCAAGCTCGCGCTACAAAGTACTCATGAGTAACGAGGACGCGATTCAAGAACTGCTGCGGGCCGTGGCCGCCGGCTCGATTTCCCCTGAGGAGGCCGCGACCAGGATGGCCCAGCTCCAGCAGACCGCGGTGTCGGTTCAGGAGCTGCCGGTCAGGGTCATCCGCGTGACCGGGCTGGTTCATCCCACCAAGATCGTCGGCGACCCGCTGGTCAAGGACGTGGCCGTGCAGGGCCCACATCAGGCTGCCAGGGACGGCGATGCGATGGTGGTGACGGGCATGCCTCAGGGCGAGGAGGGGGGATGGTTCTCCTTTCGCTGGCCGGAGAAGATCCCCTTCGGCCAGGGGAACGGATCCAACCCGTTGCATCCCGTGCTCATTCGCATGAACCCGCAACTCCCCCTGGAGGTGGAGATGGCGGCCGGCCTCCTCACAGTGGATGGGATCCGGGGCCCCATCAAGGCCGACATCCAGGCCGGCAGCGCCAAGGTTGAGGGCTTCTCACAGGCCATCGACCTCAATGTGACATGGGGGACCGTGTCCGTCCGCGGCCTGCTCGACTCAGGGGCCTCTCGTATCCGCTGCGAGGCCGGTACCGTCAAGGTCAGACTGGAGAAGGGCTCCTCGGTCCGGGTGGTGGCCCGCAGCACCTTGGGTAAGATCACGTTGCCCGGTGACGCGGCCGGGTTGACGGGAGGTTGGACGATGGGTGGCGAGGTGCATGAGGCGACGATCGGGGGTGGCGCGGGGCACCTGGAGATAGAGGCCACGACCGGCGCCGTCTGGGTGGAGGAGGCGTGATCGAGCGCCGCCCGCCCCGCAAATGCCCGGTCTGTGGCGGCAGCCTGCACATCAACCGGCTGAGCTGTCGGGGCTGTGGCACTGAGCTGTCCGGAGATTTCGAGACCTGTGACTTCTGCTCCCTGGGGGGGGAGGACCGCGAGGTGTTGAACATCTTCTTGGGATCCCGGGGGAACATGAAGGCGCTGGAGCGCCAGTTGGGAGTGAGTTACCCAACCGCCAGGGCAAGGCTGGACTCGGTGCTGGCCAAGCTGGGCATCGACCCGGACGCGCAGCCGGAGCGCGAGACGCCGTTGGAACTGCTGCAGGCGGTTGCTCGCGGTGAGCTTGATGTCGCCGAAGCTCAGCGCAGGCTGATGGACCCCGACTGAGGGCCGGAATCAGCGGAAGCCGTACAGCCCCTCGTGGAAGTCGCCGGTTGTCGACCAGCGCTCTATCACGCGCTCCACGACCTCGTCGTCGACCACCGTCGCGCCGAACGACCGGGCATTGCCCTCAACCGCCTCCAGTACCTGACCCTTGACGAAGTCGGGCACCCGCTCGAACCGGCGCAGCGCCGACGGGGTCCACTCCAAGCCGTCCTGATGGCGCTCCTGGATTCGGTGCGAGACCTCCCCCCACATCTGGTACTTGATCTCCATGATCTCGGGGGTGATGGTGGTGCCGAGATTCTTCTTGTGGGCGGTCCACTCCACCCGCCAGCGGGTTAGCTCACGACAGAACTCCGGTACCTCGGCGAGACGGCTCTCCGCCTCTTCGGTCCAGGTGAACTGCTCGGTGAGGGCTCCCCGGTCGCTCAGGGGATGTCCGTACCCGAGCTTCTTCCCGAGGCTCGCTATGAACTCGCTGCGGATCTCGCCGACCCCCTTCTGCGCCGCCCGCTGCTCGGCCGCCCTGCGCGCCATCTCCTCCGCCCTGGTGGGCTCGAGATGGCTGCGCTCCGCGCCCGCCTGAGCTCGCCGCATCGCCTCCACGTGGGCCTCCAAGTCCCACTGCGGGGTCGACGACTGTCCGTGGGGAACCGGGCAGCCTCCGTCCTCGGCCTGTGCACCATCGCCTTGGGCTCCGGGGAACGGGCAGCGCGTGCCGTCAGGCTCAGCCATTGGCCATATCCTCCATGGGGCAGGCGGCCTCCGCCTCAGGGCATCCGGCGCCTGCTTCCGACCTGTTCGCCGCCGCGATCTGCTCCAGGGCCACGCCCAAGGAGAGCATCTGGTCTGAGTCTAAGACTTTGCCGAAGTGGGCTTGGACCGAGCGAAGGTGGTCGCCCGCGGCCAGCTTGAGGCGCTGCCTTCCCGCTGGCGTGAGGACTGCGAAGGAGCCTCTGGCATCACTAGGGCACACCTCGCGCCTCACCAGCTCTGCCGATTCGAGGCGCTCTACTAGGCGGGTCAACCCGCTGCGGCTCAAGAGCACCCGGTCAGCGAGCTGGGCCATCCGCAGCCTCCCCTGTGGGGCCGCGCTCAGCTGCACCAGCACGTCGTACTCCGCGAGCGGCAGCCGCTGTTGCGAGATCAGCTCGCGTTCCAGGGCCCTGGTCACCAGGGTATGCGCGCGCAGAAACGCCTGCCAGGCGCTGAGGACCTCAGGGCTGAGGAGTTCGGATGTCTGCTTTCCGCTCAAGGAAGGTGATTGCACACGCAAGTACCAATGGGGTAGGATGTAGTTGTACGGTCAATTATGACGCATGGGGCGTCGCTTGATGAACTCTGATGGAGGAATGCACATGACCTGGAAGCTGGACCCGTATCACTCTGCGGTCGAATTCTCGGTGCGACACATGATGGTTAGCACCGTCAAGGGGAATTTCCGGGAGTTCTCCGCCGACGTGGAGATCGACCCGGATGACCTGACCAAGAGCTCGGTTCGCGCCGTCATCAAGGCGGCCAGCATCGACACCAGGGTGGAGCCCCGCAACGCCCACCTGGTCTCGGCCGATTTCTTCGACGCCGAGAAGTTCCCCGACCTGGTCTACCAGAGCACCGAGGTGCAGGCCCTGGGGGGCGACCGCTACCGGGTCCTGGGGAATCTCACCATCAAGGACGTCACCAACCCGGTGCCCCTGGACGTCACCTTCCACGGCATTCAGACCAGCCCTCAAGGTGCCAAGGTCGCCGGATTCGAGGCGACTGCGAAGGTCAGCCGAGAGGCATTCGGGCTCACCTACAACATGGCACTCGAGACGGGTGGGGTTGTGATAGGCGACGAGATCAAGGTCTCCATCGACGCCGAGGCCAACGAGGCCGCCTGAGAGAAGGCTTGCCCTGGCCGGCCAAGACTCGGCCAGGGCAAGCCCGTCCTACTGCGCCTCCTGTTCCTCCGCCTCATCCTCTCCCAGTTCGCGGAAGGTCTCTCCAGGAGCCAGCCGCTCCGGGCAGAGCACTCCCAAAAGGTGGTCCGACTCATGCTGGACGATACGCGCCAGCCAGCCATCGAAGGTCCTGACCACCCCTCTGCCGTGGACGTTGCGGTACCGCACCTTGACCTCTTCGAAGCGACGGATCAGCCCGGCCCTGCCCGGCAACGACAGACAGCCCTCGACTGCGTCCACCTCGCCGCTGGCTGCCAGCAGCTCCGGGTTGCAGATGACGAACTTCCGGTCCTCATACACGACCACCGCCAGCCGCAGGTTGAGCCCCACCTGAGGGCCCGCCAGGCCCACACCGTTCCATTCCTCGCAGCGGACGTACATCTCGTCAACCAGCCGTCGCAGGTCGTTGTCGAACACCCGCACCGGGCGAGCCCGCTGATGCAGGACCGTGGCGGGGTCCACGACCAGCTGCAGAGGAGCCGCGGATGACTTCATGGACCAATCTTCTCAGGCTCGGGGGTCTTGGAAGAAGCCAGCAACCGCACCGCCTCCTCCTGCGAGAGGTCGGGCAGGTGCAGCAGGTCCGAGAGCCAGCACAGGGCAGCGGGGTCGATTCCGGAGCCCGCCACCCTGTGGCTGGCGTCCAGCGCCGCCAGCCACTCTGATGGGGGCCTGCTCAAGCCCACGATCAACCGCACCAGGGCCAGCTCCCTGGTCAGTTTGAAGCCCACTCCGGCGAGCTTGCGGCCCTCGATGGAAAGATCGCTGAAGCCGGGACACCAGGCTCCCGCTACCCGGCCGCTGATGAGGTGCAGACCCCTTGGTTCAAGCACCGCCCGGAGGAGGTCGGTCGCCAGCCGGAGCAGGGAGTCGAGGGGCCTGGGACATGGGTCCGGGAGCCTCGCCACGAGCAGGAGATGGAGCCACTCGGGGCCACCGGGCCCGAG
>JAJYWM010000040.1 GCA_021791455.1 bacterium
GCCTGTCGAGCCGCGCCGGCACCAACGTTCTAACCGATGTGCCGACCGGGGCTTCTCCTGTCGACTTCATTGAACCGCACCTCCAATCCGTGGCCGACCGTCGTCGATCCTGCCATCGCCTTCGAGGGGTTGCAGCGGCGAATTCGATAGAGTCGGCCGAGCCCTTGCGGGTGCGACCCGGCCAGCGGGCGGGGGAGTCGGCCAGCGCGCGAGCGGTCCTCTCTCAGAACCGCCAGTTGGCCAACTTCGCTCCAGGTGCCGTCCCGAACGGTGGTCGTCGGCCGGGGCCCGCCGACGGAGTGGGGCTTGGTGGTGGCACCGTCAGGATGGGCGCCAGCAACCGTCTCAAGGATAGGCCTCCGCAGACAGTAGCCCTCGACCGTCCTCGAGCTCTGGTCCAGGCCCGCTGTGTGCCTGGTTCCCACCCCAGGCCGTTACCGGCAGCCAGCTACCGTGTTAGGCTCCCGTGCGTGCTCCTCTCACAGTCACAGGCCACGGACGAGTTGCAGCGCTGGCACCGCGAGTACCAGGGTCTGCTCGACTCAGCGGCAGATGCCGACTGGGAGCGGCCGGGCACGATCGGGGACGGAGATTGGTCCCTCCGCGATCTGGTGGGCCACATCCTGAGCTGGGAGGAGCTGGCTCTGCAGGCCATCTCCGCGGTGGCTGCGGGAGACCCCCCTGCCGACTCGGGCCAGGGAATCGACCAATTGAACCAGGAGATGGTGGAGCGCAAGGCCGCAATTCCCCTGGAGGACTTGCGCCGGCAGGCTGCGGCGACCCACGCGGTGCTGATCCGGACGATCGCGGATCTTGCGGACGACATCTGGGCCAGGCCCGTCGACAACGGCGATGAGGGCCCGATGGCGTTGGGAGAACTGCTCGGGGGTGTCCTCGGCGCGGAGCATCAACCCTTCGGGCACATCAGCGCCCATCTGGGGGACCTGCGCCACTACGTGGCCGACACTCCCGTTTGATCCGTCCGCTGCGCCACCCCACGTGCGCCCGTAGACCTCGCCCCGAGTGTGACGGCCTTGGGAGCGCGGCCGTGGCGCTTGCGGTAGCGTCAGGAGCTGCCGCGCAGAAACCCTGCGCCGGCCGGTTCCCCAAGGGCACCGCGAAAAGGCGGGGGTGGGTGCCCACTGGTTGAGGCGGCCATTATGCGGGCCATCCGTCAGTCGTAGCTCTTACCCCGACTGCGTTGATCTCCCGGGTCCTCGCCAGTGGGAATCGACTCTCGACCCGCCCTGCGAAGTCAGCCGTGGGGCCTCGGTTCGACGGGGCCACGGTCTCAGATGGTCGTTGGCCGTACCCTGCTCAGGTCCTCACAGTTGCAGGGACTTAGGCACTAGGAACTCCTCCATCCCGTACCGCCCAAACTCGCGTCCATGCCCGGACTGCTTGACGCCTCCGAAGGGAGCCGAGGTGCTGAAGGCGCCGCCGTTGATCTCAACAGTCCCGGCCCTAAGACGTCGGGCGACGGCCTGGGCTCGGACCGGGTCCGCCGACCAGACCGCGGCCGCCAAGCCGTATGGCGTTCCGTTCGCGATCTCCACCGCCTCGTCCTCATCCCGGTAGGTCAAAACGCTGAGAACGGGACCGAATATCTCCTCCTGAGCGATCGCCATCTGGGGTGTCACATGGTCGAAGATCGTCGGTTTGACGAAGTACCCGCGATCCAGCCCTGGGGGGGCATCGCTTCCCCCCAGCACAAGGCGGGCGCCCTCCGCGATCCCCCGATCGATGTAGGCCCGGACCCGTTCCTGCTGTGACAGGGAGGCCAGCGGTCCCAACCTGGTCGCCTCGTCCAGGGGGTCGCCGGGTGAGAGCTTCTGGGCGGTGGCCACGGCAACTTCAACCACCTGGTCGGCGAGCTTCTCGGGGATAAGGAGCCGCGTGAGCGCGGTGCAGGTCTGCCCCTGGTTCAGGAAGGCGTTGTAGACGACGAACTTTGCCGCCTTGGTCCAGTCGGCGTCGTCCAGCACCAGGCTCGCCGACTTGCCTCCGAGCTCCATGGTGACGGGCTTGACGGTTGCCGCCGCCAATTCCGAGATACGACGCCCCGCGCGGGTCGAGCCGGTGAAGGATATTGCGTCCACCAGCGGGTGGGTGACCACGGCCTCACCGGCGGACTGGCCCCGTCCCACGATGACATTCAAGACGCCATCAGGGAGCCCTGCCTCCATGGCGGTCTCCGCCAGCATCAGCGCCGTCAGGGGGGCCACCTCGCTCGCCTTGAGGACCACTGTGGCTCCCGCCGCCAGGGCCGCCGCCACCTTGGCCATCACCTGTTGCAGGGGATAGTTCCACGGCGTGATCGCGCCCACCACGCCGATTGGCTCCTTGACCACCAAGCAGTTGCCGATAGTCTCTTCGAACGGATAGTCCGCCATAACTTCGGCGATGGTGGTGGTGATCGCGATCGGGTTGCCGACCTGGACAGCACGGGACTGGCGGATGGGAGTCCCGACCTCGCGAGAGATGGTTCTGGCGTACTCCTCACTCCTCCCCCTGATCCCCTCTGCCAGCCTTCGCAAGAGGTTGGCGCGCTCCTGGGGTGCGGTGCCGGCCCACGGCCCAAGGGCCTGTTGGGCCGCCCTCACCGCCCGGTCCACGTCTTCCTGGTCGGCGTCCGCAACCACGGCCAGAGGCTCGCCGGTGGCGGCCTCGGCCACCGTTATGCGGCCCCCGCCATGGGCGTCGGTGAAGGCACCCCCGATGAAGAACTGGGTGGCTCGCTGCGCATCCATTTCGTCCGCTGCGGCCTGGGTCATCTCCTCACCTCCTCATGACTTGAACCAGTTCGGCGCCACCGCGAACAATCGAGAGCGCCCGACGCAACCGCTGCCCCCTCGCCGGCTCAGCTCCATGGCCCCGGTGCTCTTGGGACTCTGGCGGACCCTCCGGCTCGGAGCGGGTCCAGGAGACGCATTTCGGGCGCCCTCGGCCCAGGGACCGCGTTCGCCCTGCTCGACCGTAGCCCCGGGGTGAAGCAGAGGGATAGGGGCCACCGCCACGGACGCAGCGAGTGCGCTCGGGCCCCTGCGCGTCAAGGAGCTCCTCGCAAGGGTGGGGCGCACCTGGCAGTCTCCGTCGTCACCCTGGCATCGTAGCAATTGGGTATCGACGAAACCTGGCGCGGACGACATAATGGCGGAAAGTTAGGGGAGGCGAGGTGACAGTGACTCTGTCGGCACCTGCTGGTTCCGAGCACCCTGCGCTGCCGGGGTTCCCGACCGGGCCCTTACCCTGTTTTGGCGATCTCGTGGGTGGCCCATGACGGGCTCGGAGCGGCAGCGAGCTCCCTGGCTCCCCCAGGGCGCGATCAATAAGGTGGGGCGGATCTCGCCCCGCAAGCAGGCCGCTGACAAATCTCCAGCGTCGAGACGGCTGCCCTGGGAGGAGCGCCGGGCCCAGTTGCTCCAGGCTTGCCTGGAGACCTTCGTGGCTATGGGCCTTGAGATGACCACCATGGATACGATCGCAGCCAGAGCGGGAGTCAGCAAGCCTCTTGTGTACCGCCACTTCCACAATCGATTCGAGGCGCTGATGGCGGTCGTCGACCAGCAGGCCGACTTGCTGATGGCGCGCGTACGCGCCCCGCTGCGGCCGGGAGCGGGATCGGAGTTGGACTCCGTCATCCAGGGCTTTCTCGCCTTCGCCGGAGAGGCCCCGGGAGGATTTCGCCTTCTCTTCCATCTCGTGGATGGGAGCCCCGGTCCGGCCAAGAGGAGGCTCGATGAGTTGCGAGATGGCCTCGGGGGCACCCTGACCCGCGCCCTGGTTGCAAGTCTGCCGCCTGCTTTGGGGTTGGAGCAAGCCATCTCCGAGTCCCGCGTCGGACACCTGATGGTGTCGATTCTGGAGGGGGTGGCCGCGGGCCTGGCCGAGGGAGAGGACCCCGCCCTAGTGGCTCAGATCCTGACCCGACTGCTGCGCCCCGACAGGGTGGCGGAGGCGGTCATGCCCAACCAGGGTTCGGCGCTGGCCGAACGCGGCTTGCGCGCTGGGCTCAGGTGAGAGCGGGATCATTCGTGGAGCTGGCCCTCAACAGCGACCGTCCCCTGGGCTCTGTCCCGGGCCTCACTGCTGCTCTCGGTTCGCCGCCACGCCCTGGCGCCCTTTACCCCCGCTCCAATTGGTGCTCCTAGTCCGGTGCCATCCCGTCAGGGTTGCAGG
>JAJYWM010000108.1 GCA_021791455.1 bacterium
CCGAGCTCGTCGGTCACCTCCCTGGCTCCGCTGGGGCGCCGCCGAGCACTGTCCCTGGGTCCTGGGGATGTCGTTGCCGGCCTGGGAGCCTCCTTGGCGAAGACATCCGGCCCATCGATGTCGAGGATGACCCGCGGACGGACCAACTCCACCTGTCCGGGACCGTGCACCACCTGGGGCCCCCCGAAGACGGTGCCCGTGCCATATTCCAGGCCCAGGGCGGAGACCGCCTCGAGCTCGGCCTGATCCTCGATGTCGGAGGCCACCAGTACCGCCCCGGTGAGCCGGGCAAACTCCCCGAGCGCGGCGACCAGGGCCGCCGCCCCGGGGTCGGAGAGCGCCGACCCCACCAGGCTTGAGTCGACGTGGAGCAGTTCTGGAGTTATCCGGGCCACCTCCGAGAGCCGAGTGCGGCTCTCCCCCAACCCGATCAGGCCGACCTTGAAGCCGCGCAGACGCAGGTCGAACGCCAGTTCAGGCGCGGGCGCACCGTCGACCATGGTGTCGCCCTCGCTGAGCTGCCAAACGATCCGTGCCGCCGGGATGTCGGCAAGGCGGGCCTCCTTGGCCAGGATCCCGGCCACCCCAGGGCGGGACCGGCGATACCCGACCAGGCTGACCAGGAGGGCGCTGGGCCGGAGATGGCGCGCCGCCGCGAGCTGAGCCCGCAGGAGCGCGTCGTCCAGAGCCTCAAGGAGGTCTGCGGCCTCGGCAGCCCGCCAGAAGTCCTCTGGTGAAGGAACCTCATCGAGCCGTGGAAGCCTCCATCTCAGCTGGTATCCGAGCACCGCACCGTCGGCCAGGCGCCGGACAGGCTCGGCGGTCACCCTCATCTGACCCGGCTGGATGAGGCGACGGACTACGCCCATCGCCGCCCTTCTCTGGTCGGGTGAGGGTGGCCCGGGGAGCGGCCGAACCGGTGGCGGCGCCGCCCAGAACGGCTCCTCGGGCCCATGGTCGAAATTGGTCATGACACCGGCCACCGCAAGATGGTCGCGCGCCGCCCTCGGAGATCCAGCCACGGCCGGGTTACAGCTTGATTACTTAGATCGGGATCTGCCTGTTGGTGGCCCTGGGACCCCGGGCCAGGCGAGGGTCAGCTCGGAGAAGACCAGGTGGGCGGCCAAGGCGGGAGTCAGCGACCCGGAGCTGCGCCGCAGAGCCCCCGTCACCCCCGCCAGGACCATGCCTCCCGCCACGGGGAGCGGGTTTGCGGAAGCGGCCTGGGTGAGGGAGTAGACGGCTGCCGACAGCGCAACCCGCCGTTTGGAGATCTCTCCCCGGCCATCGGAGAGCAGGTGCTCCCGCCAGAACGTCTCCTCGCCAATGGCCGCCGGGATCACCAGCAGAGAGCGGACCAGGGGAGGTTGCGATCCGGTGCACGCGGCGACCCGGCTAAGCCAGGTCGCGCCCCTCCTGGACCGCCTGAGGCAGATGGCCACCAGGACTGCGCCCAAGTAGGTGAACAGGCCTGCAGCACCTCCAGCGGCAATCCAGCGGCGGTCAGGCCTCCTGGCCGTCAACCCCGTGCCAGGGCCGACCAGGAGGCCGGACGCAGCCAGGCTTGCGGTCAACGAGGGCCAGAACAGAACCGGCCTGGCGAAGCTAGCCCGAAGTGCTATCGCCTGGCTCAGCACCCCCACCAGCAATCGGCCCCGGCGCCCAGGCGGCGCCGCAACCCTATGTGCCGAGGCCAAGTCTGTCGAAGACCGCAGCCAGCGACGTGGCCAGCTCCCAGGCGGCTCCCAGGCCCACCTCCTCGGATGACACAGCGGTTTCCGGGAAGGGCCGGGAGCCGAGGCGGGGGGGGACGGAGCCCCGCAGGTGGGAGGGCAGCGCGTGGCGCAGAATTTCCCGCTCCACCTCGAGGAGCCGATCTTGGCGCTGAGCCTCAACTTGAGGCTTGGAAGACCTGGGCCGGACCAGGAGCGCCCCTCGGCCGAGCGCCACCGGCGAGACCGACCGCCCCCCCCGCAGCAGGAGGGAGTGCGCCCAGTCCCTCTCCCGCTCCGCACGCTTGGCCAGATAGGCGAGGTGGCTCCTGGCTTGCGGGTCGCGCGTCACGAGGGCCGCCGCCGCGAACCCGGGCGCGCCGGCATTCGTGCAGGCGAAGATCGTCTCCAGAGCCTGCCAGGCGGTCTCCTTCAGCTGCAGGGGAGCAGAGACCTCTCCAAGGCCAGATGTGGTCACCGCCTCGCGCACCCGCGGTGCGCTGGTAGCCGGCCCTCGACGGGGACGCCTGGCGGCGACGGTCGCGACCAGGCCGGCGGCCAGGTCAGGCAGTAGCCCAGGTGGCTTGGTGAAGCCGTAGGCGGACCTGGGGGTGAACTCCCGCCACGTCTGGCCGCGGTCCAGGCGCCCAATCCATGCGGCCATCTGGGCCATTTCGAAGGAGTCGTCGAGAGCCCGCACCGCCAGCGAGGCCCGCACCACCTTGCCCACCGGCAGGGAGACTTCGTCGTGCACCAAGAGGCGCCCCTTGCGGTCCTGCCGCACCCTGGCCGGCACGACCAGTGGCGCCCGCCCGAGACGGTCGGTGACCGCCAAGATGGCGGGGACTCCATCGTGCAACATCTGGCGGCCGCGGAGGTCAAGGCGACCCAGCCGCGGGGGATTCAGGAGGTTTGGTGAAGCAGGCGCCGAGCGGCGCCTCTGGAAGCGCGGAATTCGCCATTCGCCAATCCGGTGGCGGGATGGGCCCCGCGGCGCGAGCACCTCCACCTCGACGATCCGAACCCGGATCAGGACGCGATGCCAGTACTCACGGTAGAGGAGGGACCAGAAGGGGTCGCGCATGGTCTTGCTGAAGCGCGGCCCTAGGCGATTCGAGCCCCGCATGAGCCGGAACAACCCGTCCAGGTTGGAGGTACCGTCGCCGTCCAGGATGCTCGCCTCCCCCCTTACCAGGACGGTCGGCTCGCCGGGCGCAAGCCGCAGCAACGCCACCCCAGGATTGGCCGCAATGTTACGCACCTTGGCTTGGTATCCCACGGTGGTGGAGGTCCAGATCTCGGCGCTGGCCGGCGTCAGCCTGGCCCCGACGGGTGCCACCACCGGCACCCCCCACGGGTTCAGGGTCACCAGGTCCCACTGCAGAAACTGGTCGAGGCCGTCAAGTTCTGGGATTCCCGACAGATCGGCGTTGCGCATCGCCCCTACCGTACGGGATATCCTCGGGACGCCACATGGACACGTTCCCAGCAGCTCATGCCTGAGGTCCGCCACCACGTCCTGATCCCGGTCTCGGCGGAACGGGCCTGGGACTTCATCGCCGATGTGCGCCACGCACCCCGGTGGATGTTCGGCGTAAAGCAGATCACGGGGTCCCTTAGCCCGCCCCTGCGGCAGGGAGACCGGCTGCAGATACGCCTGGTCGCGGGCGGCAAGTTCGCCAACAGCGACTGGGTCATTGGAGAGTGCGAGCGGCCCCATCTGGTTAGCAGCACTGGGCACGCGATGGGTGCCTCTGCCAAGCTGCGGATCGAATGTCGCGAGGTCGGCCCGGAGAGCACGGAGGTCACCCAGAGCCTGACCTACCAGCTACCCGGGGGAGCCCTCGGATTGCTGGCGGGCAGGTTTGGGGTCAGCGGCATCATGGAGATGCAGGCTCAGCGCTCGCTCCAGGCGCTGCGGGCGATCCTCACCGAGACTGCGGGACAGGACGAGCTGGGCGCGAGAGGCGAGGGGCCTCTGTTTGGAGGCGCACCTGAAAGCTGACCGGGAGTTTGCCGCGCCTCTCGGACGGTGGGTCACCCGTTGGACCGACTTCCGCTTGGAGGAGGACCCCGGGTTGAGCGGGAACGGACCACTGCTTCTGGCCGGAAGGGACCCGATGGAGGCGGTCGCGGTCCCCCTGCGCACCGCGCCGGGCGTGACCGTGGGGTCGGGCCTGTGGCGGCGTCCGGGAGTTGTCGATGCCATCCGGGCGATACCGGGGATCGGGCTGGTGAGTCAGAGCCCGATCGGGGGAACCCTCGGGCCCGGTGGCCCCGGGTGGCTCCATCTCCTGCTCGTGGCAAGGCTCCCGGACCCATGTCCCAGGCCCCTCGACTCCCTGCTCCGGCTGGCGACCGACCTCCTCCGGGCGGTGCTTGAACCAAGGGGTCTGCACCTCATCAGCGGCCGGGTAGCGGGAGCCTGGTGT
>JAJYWM010000374.1 GCA_021791455.1 bacterium
TGCGTCGGCCAACCTAAGCGTTCCTTAGCTTGGCTGTTGATTGGATCGATGTCGGTCCAAATGTTGGGCATAATTTGTCCGGGCATTTCATGCAGATAGCGCTTAAGCTGGGGCCGCTGGGACTTTGACTTCGGATACCAAATGCGACCTTCATCGTCCAGTCGTTGCATGGTCGCGAGTTCATAGCGCCATCCCATCGGCGGACTACTATGTCCCTTCCACTCATACATCATGTTTGGGCGCGGGTTGGGGCTCGTCATGTTGTCTAGACGATAGACCCGCCCGTCCGGATCTCGGTAGCGATACTTTGATCGTAAATACTCCGGACTATGGGGCGCTCGTGGCGGATTCCAGACAAACGGCTGACGCGCGTCCTTAACGTAGTAGAGCAGGATGTCGGCCACGGCACTCCAAGACTTCGAATCGTTATGAATGTTGGTACGCCGCCAAACGATCTCGGAGCGAAAGTTAACAGGCTCGAAGATGGTGTCCAACACAACTCGTAGATATGAGCTAGCAGTTGGGTCGCAATGAAGATACAGCGAGCCGGTTGGCTTCAACACTCGATGAAGCTCAACCAGGCGCACAGCCATCTCAACCAGGTATGCAGTCATCTCGCTGGCGCGTAGAGCAGACCGCAGGGCGACCATGAGACGGCTCAAGGGTTCGGGCACCTGCCCACGGTTCACAGCGGTAGCGGTTAGGTAGTGGTAGTGCTCTTCCGTTCGTGGTCCCCACTGCCAGGTGTCCGTGAAGGCGTGAATCTGGGCGTCACTTTGACGGCCCGACTCGTCTCGGAAGATGATGTTGTAGTTCCGATTGCTGTTGAACGGCGGGTCAAGATAGACTAGGTCAAGCGACTCGTCGGGGATGTGCTCTCTCAGAATCGACAGGTTGTCGCCATACCAGAGCAGGTTGTTCTCGACTTGCGGCATCAACGGTCTTCCTCGATCTGCTCGATGAGCGCCTTGTCCTGCTCTAGGCTCTGAGCCAAGTACCGGCGCAGCGACCTTGGGTCTCGCCATCCGCCTAGGCGCATAAGATGATGGGTGTCGCGGGTCGCCGCCGCAAGCTCGGTCGCCCGGCCCCGTCGGAGAAGCTGGGCGCTGAACTGGCCGCTCGGCAACTCAAGCTCTTGCCGAAGCCTTCTGAATACCGATTGCATCGCCGACGCGCTGAGCTGCCGGTAGTCGTCGCCGTCCCTCCGCAAGGTGACGAATAGCCAGGGCTGGCGGGTGACTGGCCGCACCTTGTCAATGTAGCGGTTGATTTCACGGGCAGGCCCTTCCGGGATCGGGATCTCACGGCGGCGGTGGGTCTTGGTCTGCTCCAAGAGCAGCGTGTGCTCGCTACGGTGCCAGTCCGTGACCCGTAAGTGCCGGACTTCTCCCGCCCTTGCCGCCGCATAGAAGCACGCTACGAGCAGGGCACGGTTCCTAGGCGACGCGACCTTGAGCGCCGCATCGAGCCGAAGTCGGTCAACGAACTCAAGCGGCTCGTCAAGCTCCGTGACCTGAACCCGCTTCGACTTCGGCGCGTCGTGCCGCCAGCCGTTGCGCCCGCCCCATCGGAAGAAGGCTCGCAGCACCTTGTCGTAGGACCATCTCGTAGTCGTTACTTCAAATTGGTCTAGGAACTCCCCCAGCAAGGCATCGGTGAAGCCATCGGGGTGCTCGATCCCCTTCTCGGCCCTGAATCGGTCGATCTTGACCGCAAGCCATCGGTAGCTCTCGCGGGTTGCCGCCCCTTTGCCGTCGCGCAAAAAAGAATCCCAAGCTTCATCCCAAGGGGTCGGTTTCGACTTCACCACTTGCCGGTGCTCCCGATAAGAGTGTGATAAGTTGCAGAAAGGCGGTCTAAGCAAATAAGACCGCTATCATGCCGCTTTAACCCAAGGTCTGACCCAAGAGTTACCGATTAGTAACTTTGATCTCAACCTGAAGTCGGCTCTTAGCCGGTGAGCCCAGGGCGGGGATTGAACCCGCGACCTCTTCCTTACCAAGGAAGCGCTCTACCACTGAGCTACCTGGGCGTGGGCGGGAGAGGATTCGAACCTCTGAAGGCGTAGCCAGCTGATTTACAGTCAGCCCCGTTTGACCACTTCGGTACCCGCCCGCTGGCGAGTATACCGAGCTTGCTACGCTGAAACGATTCCGATCCCCTCACCCAGATTGATAGCCGGAGGAGGCACCGTTGGCAGATTTGGAAGCTGTGGCCCCCGCAACCTTTGAAGCCTTCTCCACACTCGACATCAGGGCGGGACGAGTGGTCGCGGCCACCGACTTCCGAGAAGCGCGCAAGCCGGCCATCAAGCTCCAGATCGACTTCGGCCCCCAGATCGGGATCCTTCAGTCGAGTGCCCAACTCACCCGCCACTACGATCCGGCGGCCCTGGTCGGGACCGAGGTGCTAGCTGTGGTCAACCTTCCGCCCCGCAGGATTGCGGGCTTCAAGAGCCAGGTGCTGGTCCTGGGCGTGGTGAACCCGTCAGATCCGGAAGAGGTCGTGCTCGTCAGGCCGGACCGCACTGGTACCGCGGGGTGGCGGCTCGGGTGAGAGCAGGCGAACTCCGCCCCTCGCTGGGCCGCCCGAACAGGATTCGAAATCCAAAGACGGTAAGATCCCCTTTGTGGAACAAGCGAAGTTCCCCCCAGCGCGAAGGAGATGGCAATGAGCATCATGCGACGGATGTCGGACTTGGTCCAGCAGAAGGCCAACAAGGTCCTCGACAAGGCTGAGAACCCGGTGGAGGCGCTAGACCTCTCCTATCAGAAGCAGATGGAGGGGCTGCAGCAGGTGAAGCGCAGCGTCGCCGACGTGCTCACCTCGGAGAAGCGCCTTGAGATGCAACAGGCTCAGCTCCGCCAGAGCCAGGAGAAGCTCCAGGGGCAGGCCAAGCTCGCCCTCCAACAGGGGCGCGAGGATCTGGCCAGACTGGCCCTGACCAGGGCTCAGGACGCCCAGACTCAGGCCGACAACCTTCAGGCGCAGATCGTCCAGTTGAAGGACCAGGAGCAGAAGCTGGAGATCACCGCTCAGAAGCTGCAGGCCAAGGTGGAGGCCTTCCGGACCCAGCGCGAGACCATGAAGGCTCAGTACTCCGCCGCCAAGGCCTCCACCCAGGTCGGCGAGGCCGTCACCGGGCTCAGCGAGCACATGGCCGATGTGAACATGATGATGGAGCGGGCCCAGGACAAGACCCAGCAGATGCAAGCCAGAGCGGCCGCCGTCGACAGCCTGGTGGACAGCGGGACCCTCGACACTATCGGCATCAGCTCAGGTGATGACATCGAGCGCCAGTTGCAAAGTGGCCTGACCGAATCCCAGGTGGATGCGCAACTGGCGGCGATGAAGCAGGAGATGCTGCCGGCCGCCGCGCCCGCACCCCGAATCGAAGCCCCCGCTCAACCAGCAGCCCAGCCGGCGCCTCAGGCGCCGCCGAGTGGCAATCCCGGGCCGGTAGGAGACAGCATCGTGGTTAGGATCCAGGGAGAGGATCAGTACCGCCTCAGCGTCAGCGAACGGCCCCAGCTGGAACCACTGGACAAGGCTCTGTCTCAAGCCATAGCCGGTCAGGACCAGGAGGGCTACACGACCGCCCTGGCCAATCTTCTGAGCTTCGTGAGATCGCACGGCACCAAGGTGGCCGACGATCAGCTGGAGAGCTCGGACGTCATGCTTCCGTCGCAGGACATGACTCTCGAGGAGGCGACGGCACTCATGTCCGAGGACGGCGACGTGGTCGAGGCCGGTAACCAGCAGGCCTGATCCCAAGGTCGCAAGCTTCGGGGAAATCCCCGCTCGGAGCCCAGAGGCTCAGACCGGCACGCCCCACAAGGCGTACCAGCGCTCAAGATTCGGTTCGACTGGCAGCTCGTTCTTGGCCACGGCGGCCAGCCGCATCTCGGCGGCGTTGTCGCGCCGGTGGTCCCCGCTCGGGATGAACGGATAGAAGGTGGCCTCCTTGTACCCGTAAATCCAGTACACCGACCTCCCGCCGTCGCGGAAGGGGAAGACCGCCGCCAGAAGGCAGTCGCCAAGTCCCTCGTCGAGCAGCCCCATGGCGACCGCGTGAATGCCGGCGAGGACCGCCTCGAAGTCGGCACCATCCACCACCAACCATTCGAAGCCCAGATCGTCCTTGACCTCTCTCACCTTCAGCGCGTCATCCGGGGCGGTCGAGTCCTGAAGTTTGAGCATGGACACTGTGTCCGTAGTCAGCTGTTGGAACCGGCCTGAGGGCAGCGACCGGAAGACGATGCCGACCCGGTTGGCCGGCTCCAACCCCCCCTCGGTCTGGAGCGAGAGTAGAGCGGTGCTCATGGCAAAGATCTTGTCCTCGTTGGACTTCGGGAGTTTGGTGCGACCGATGAGCGAGTCGAGGAACCCCACGACCTGGGGCCTCTACCCGGAGAGGCGAGACTGCAGCTCCTGCAGCTTCGCCAGCCGGTGCTCCAGGGATGGATGGGTCGAGAACATCTCGGCCAACGTGTTCTTCCCGACCCTGACCGCTGGGAAGATCATGAGAGCGTTGGCGGCCTGCACCTGCCTCAGATCACGGTCCGGGATCCTGGTCATGGTCCCACTGATCTTCTGCAACGCCGACGCCAGCTGGGACGGGTCCTGGGTGATGATCGCGGAGCCCCGGTCGGCGGCGTACTCGCGGTAGCGAGAGAGAGCGCGGATGAGGACGAAGCTGATGGCCCAGACCACCGCGGCCACCAGGATTATCAGAATCATCCCCTCCCCCTCATCACCCCCTCGGCCGCGGCCGTAGCCACCGCCGCCATACCCGCCGAAGCCGCCGAACATGCCGAACCACAGCCCCGACTGAACAATAAGGGAGGCTACGGTCGCAAAGAAACCGGCCATCGCCATCACCTTGACATCCCGGTGGATCACGTGGCTCAGCTCATGGGCCAGCACCGCCTCCAGCTCCTTTGGCTCAAGCTGGTTGAGGATCCCGGTCGTAACCGCGATGACCGAGTTCTTGGGATTGCGGCCGGTGGCGAGGGCGTTGGGAACACGGGACTGGATGACCGCCACCTTCGGCATCGGAACACCGGTCATCTGGGCCAGCCGCCCCACGATGTCATAGAGCTGCGGATACTGCTGCGGGGTGACCATCTGCGCCTTGAGCGCCGTCAGCACCATTCGATCGGAGAAGTAGTACTGGGCCACCAGCAGCACGACCACCACGACCAGAATCGTGGCCAGCTCCACCCGGAGCAGAAGCAGGACGCCGACGAATATGAGGTAGACGACGGCCAGGAGGAACAGGGTCAAGACCATGCGGAACGTCAGCCCGCGGTCGGCACCCAATTTGCGCTGCATAGCACCTCTTATATACCCGCTAGCTTAGAGTTCGCGCAGAGTCGAACCCGCGGTCCGAATCGATCTCGGGGCCGGCGCCGCTTTATGTTGCTTGACGTTAACATGACCGCAGGGATCCTGGAGCGTCCCATGGGAGCGCCACAACTCAATGCCGGAACTAGAACTCGCGCTGGAAGCTGCGGTCGCCTGCGCCGCCTTGGTGGTCGGCTGGAGGTCACGCGTGGGTCGGCGGCTGCGCCAAATCGTGGAGCAGAAGGTCGGGCACCGCCTGGACCGAGCTGAGAATCCAGTGGAGGCCCTTGACCTCTCGTACCGCAAGCAGCGAGAGGCCCTGCAGTCGGTGAGGAGGGGGATCGCGGAGGTGGTGACCTCCCAGAAGAGGCTCGAGATTCAGGTGGCCCAGCTGCGCCAGGCAGACACTCGCCTCCGGGATCAGGCCAGGAGAGCACTTCAAGAGGGGCGTGAGGATCTCGCCCGCCTGGCCCTGACCCGCGCCGCCGACACCGCGGGACAGATCGCGTCGATTCAACAACAGATCGCCCAGATCAACCAGCAAGAGCTGGCCCTCGAGGCCACCTCGCAGAAGCTTGAGTCGAGGGTTATGGCCTTCAAGACCAGAAGGGACACCATCAGTGCCCAGTATTCCGCTGCCCGGGCTTCGGCCAAGATCGGGGAGACGGTGACGGGCCTCTCGGCCGACCTGGGCGGGGTCGGCCGGAGCCTGGAGAGGATTCAGGAGAAGACCAGCCAGATGCAGGCCAGAGCAGCCGCCCTGGAGCAGCTCATGGACCAGAGCACACTTGGTACCCTAGGGCCCTATTCCGAGGACGACATCGACCGGGAGCTTCGGCTCGGTGCGGCCAACGCATCAGTCGAAGCTGAACTCTCAAGGCTGCGCCGGGAGGCCCTCGCCTCCTCACCAGAACACGCCCGCATCGCTGGAGCACCGACCGCCGACGTCAATTCCGAGAAGGGAGGATAGGATCAATGCTGCACGTCATCGCTTTCATCGTCATCGGTGTGGTAATCGGCGCCCTGTTCATACGGCAGTCGCGCGGAGCCGCCGCCACCATCAGGGTCATCGGCGGCCTGGTCGGAAGCCTGCTCGGCGGGTTTGTGTCCCTCGCCATCCTTGGTTCTGGCACCACCAAGGGCAAGTACGGCAGCCTCCTGATCGCGATCGTCGTCGCGCTCATCCTTTCCGCCCTGGCTGCTCGGGGGAGCCAGCCCTCCTCCTCGCGGCGCTGAGCCGGCGCGCAGGGAGCCGACGCCGCGGCTAAGGCATAGGGTCAGCCTCTGCCGCCGCGGCGTCGGCACGCATCTGCTCGACTAAGGCAGCCTCCGAGGGGAACGTCTCCTGTGCGCGCAGCCGCGTTCCCACCTCCACCTCCAGAGCGGACCCGTAGAGGTCCCCGACCGGGCGCAGGCAGTGAACCTCGAACTTCAACTCCCCCGCCCCGTACTGGGGGCGAGTGCCGATGCTGCCCACGGCGGGACAGTGGGCTCCATCCGGCAAGCGCACTCGCATCGTGTAAACCCCATCCGGGGGCAAGGCCTGGAGCGGGTCCAGGCGCAGGTTGGCGGTCGGGAAGCCGAGCTTACGCCCCCGCCCGTCGCCATGCTCGACCACCCCCTCCACCACGAACCGGTGGCCCAGCATGGCGGCCACGGCCCGCATGTCCCCAGCCTGCAGCAGGGCGCGGATGGCGCTGCTGCTGACGACCGCGCCCAAGGCCTCGATCGGCGGCACAACCACAAGCCGGAGGCCCTCCCTGGTGCAGTACTCCTGCAAAAAGGGGAGCCGGCCCGCTCCTCCCCGCCCGATGGAGACCCTGGGCCCGGCCACCACGGCCACGATCCGGTACCGAGCCCGCAGGCGGGCCAAAAACTCCTCGGGCAGAAGCTGGCGGAGCCGCTCCGCGAACGGCATGGTCAGGATGAGGTCGGCGCCCACTGCGTGCAACAGCCGGCGACGCACCTCGGGTGGGGTCAGCAGACTAAGCTCTGGTCGAGGGCTCAGGACCATCCTGGGATGAGGAACGAACGTAGCCGCGAGAACCTTCCCCCCATCAGCGTGCGCGACCTCGACGGCGGCCGAGATCAGCCGTTGGTGCCCGAGGTGAACCCCGTCAAAGTTGCCGACCACGAGCACCACGGACCGAGTGGAGGGGGTCGCCTCCAGTGAGGGCAAGCCAAAGTCCACAGAGTGTTCCATCCCCACCAAGTTCTGACCCGCTCAGCCTCCTAGGGGCAGCAGGACCTTGGTGGGGCGAAATCTCATTCCGGTCAGCTCGCCGACTGCCAGCAACCGGCCGTCCTGGGCGTGTGCCCTGACCTCCACCGGCCCGCCATCGGGGTCTTGCTGCCATCCCTCTGGGAGGCGCTGGATCCAAACCCCCTGGCCCCGCTGGACCGCCATGGCGGAGCTCGCCAGCAGATCCAGGCGGGGAAGGTCCTGGAGCACGACCTCAGCTGGAAGCAGGAGCTCACGGGGCTCGGCTGCGCCCGTGAGCTGGTCAAGGGTGACCGCATCCTCCAATTTGAAGGGGCCGTACTCGGTTCGCTCCAGCCAAGCCAGCACACCGCCGACCTCAAGGCGCTCCCCGAGGTCGGTCGCGAGGACACGCAAGTAGGTGCCCTTGCCGCAGACGACCTCCACCTCGGCGTCGGCCACCTCGCCAGGGGTGAAGCGGGTCAGCCGAATCGCTCGAATCTCGGCCGTGCGCGGCTTGCGCTCCACCGTCACGCCCTGCCGCGCCAGCTCATAGAGGTGCTTGCCCTGGTGGCGAACCGCTGAATGCATCGGCGGGATCTGCTGCACCAGCCCGACGAAACCCTCAAGGGCGGCGGCGACCGTCGCCTCGTTCAGGTGAGCCGCTGACGCCACAGTCCTGACCGCGCCCTCCAGGTCGCCGGTGTCGCTGACCTGCCCCAGCCTGAGTCTGGCATGGTATGTCTTGGGCTGGCGCAGAATGTTCTCCACCAGTCTCGTCGCCCGCCCCACGCAGAGCGGAAGCACGCCTGAGGCAGCCGGGTCCAGGGTGCCGGCGTGGCCCACATGGCGCTCCCGAAGCGCCTGCCGCGCCACCCTTATGGCGGCGAAGGAGGTTATCCCCTCAGGCTTGGCGAGGTTCAGAACCCCGGTCACCTGGGGCCCAACCTGGGCTCTGCGCACGGGGTTGGCAACAATCCCGGATCGGGTGCTCATTCGGCCCCTCCTTCATCTATCGCCGCCCGGGCCCTGGCGAGCACAATTTCCTCCAACTCCCCAATGGTCATCCGGACCTCCGCGCCCGCGGCCCGGAAGTGGCCGCCCCCTCCCACGTCGGCCACCAGGGAATATGCCGCCAGCGCGCCCCGCGTGCGCACGCTGACCTTGCACAGTCGCTCCTCCTCCTCCTTGAAGAGAAGGGCGCACTCCATGCTGTCGAGCGACTGCAACACGTCGATGATTCCTTCGGTCTCCTCCATCTGGGCGCCCGCCTGATCCAGCATCTCCTGGGTCACCTCGCTCCAGATGAGCCGCCCATTCAGCTCGTAACGTGCCGCGGCGGATGAGATCGCCTGGAGGCGGAGGGTCGTCATGGGTCTGGACTTGTAGCTCTTGAGTGCGACCCAGGCCACATCGGCGCCTAGATCCGCCAATTCGGCTCCCACGTGCAGCACGGCGGCCGTCGTGTTGTCGTGCCTAAATCCGCCGGTGTCGGTGAAGATGGCCGCGTACAAGTTGGTGGCGGCAGCGGGGCTGATCGTCGCCCCCCAAAGTCTCAGCACCTGATAGATGATCATGCCAGTGGCCGCGGACTCCTTCTCCACCACGCTCAGGTCCCCGAAGCCGTCGTTACTGGCGTGGTGGTCGAACAGGATCGTGAGAGGTGCCTGGCTGACGCGCTGCGCCAGATGACCGAAGCGCCCGGGGCTGCCGGCGTCGAACGCGACCGCCACCGCCTCAGGGGGAGGCTCCTCTTGGTTAACCATGTCATACCCCGGCAGATACGAGAGGTTTACGGGAACTGGCCTCGGAGCCCATACGCACGGATGCTTGCCAAGCTGTCTCAGGTAATCCGCGAACGCCAGAGCCGAGCCCAACGAGTCCGCATCAGCGTCCTTGTGAGCCACACAAAGGAAAGCGTCGTTGGTGTCGACCGCGCTCCGAATCCGCCCCAGCACCTCAGCGTCCATTGGAGTCCGCAAGCCCGCCGTCGCGGGCCAGTTCGTTGAGGATCACCCCGACCCGAACCCCATGTGCGATCGAGTCGTCCAAGCGGAAGACGAGGTGGGGCACCCGGCGCAGGTTCTCCAGGCGCTCACCCAGCAGGTGCCTCAGGTATCCCTCCATCCCGCGCAGCGTCTTGAGCGCCAGCTCTCGCTGGTTGTCATCGCCCAGAGGGCTCACCCGCACCTTGGCCTCGGAGAGGTCGCGGGTGCACTCGACCGCTATCACGGTGACCAAGTCCAGCCTGGGATCCTTGACATCTCTTGCCAGCGCCATGGCGAGCTCCTGCTGCAGCTGGGCGTTGAGCCTGTCCATGCGGTACGGGCTTGTGCCCTCACGCGCCACGCGCCGCCCCCCCCACCCCGGCGATCGCGTCCGCGGGCAGCGGCCTGCCTCCTGCGGCAAGTGCCCTAGCCCCTACTGGCAAGCAGCCTTCCAACATCGATCCAGCCCTCCAGGCTCAGCGGTTCCGCTGCTGCACCACATAGCTCTCCAGAATGTCCCCCTCCAGAAAGTCCTGATAGCTGCCGAGATCGATGCCGCACTCATAGCCCTGCGCAACCTCTCGGACGTCGTCCTTGAAGCGCCGCAGGGATTCCACCTTCGCCCGCTGCACCTCCCGGCCATCCCTGAGCACCACGATCGCCGATCCCCTGGTTATCTTGCCGTCGGAGACCTGGCACCCCGCGATGATCCCGCTGCGGGGAACCCGGATGCGGGCCTTGACCTCAGCTCGACCTTCGAATACCTCCTCAAAAGTCGGCTCGTGGAGTCCTCGGATGGCCTTCTCGATGTCCTCTGTGATCTGATAGACCACGTCGTAGGTGCGGACGTCGATGCCCTGGTTATCCGCCGCAGCCCTGGCGTTGGCGTCAGGGCGGATGTTGAACCCGATCACGATGGCGTTGGCGGCCGCCGCCAGGTCGACGTCGGCCACGGTGATGGGGCCGACCCCCTCGTAGACGAGTCGCAGGCGGACGAGCGGGTCCGCGAACCGCAGCAGGGCCCCCCTCAGGGCCTCGAGAGCACCCTGGGTGTCGGCCTTGACAACCAAGTCGAGGTCGCGAACGCCCTGATCACTCTGACGGCTCAGCTCCGCGAGGCTGACCTTGGGCACCTCTCCCCGCCCCGCCCTCTGGGCCAGCTGCACTGCCTGCGCTCGCGTTCTGGCCTCCTTCTCGGAGGCGACCACCTCAAGTCGATCGCCGGCGGTGACCACCTCAGGAAGGCCCACCACCTGCACTGGAAGGCCCGGTCCGCAGCTGTCAACCCGGGCCCCACGGTCATCGACCAGGGCCCTGACCCGTCCCGCTACGGGACCCACCACAAAGTGGTCCTGCAGCCGTAACGTGCCCTCCTGCACGAGGACGGCGGCAACCGGCCCTCTCCCGCGATCGACCCGGGAATCGATGATCGTGGCCTCAGCCGGACGGTTGGGGTTGGCCCGGGGCTCATGCAGGTCCGTGACCAGCAGGATCATCTCCAGCAGGTGGTCGATGCCCTCCCCGGTCTTGGCTGACACCGGCACCGCCACCACGTCGCCTCCGAAGTCCTCCACAACCACGCCGCGCTCGGCCAGCTGTTGCTTGACCCGGTCCGGATTGGCGTCCTCCACGTCGACCTTGTTGATCGCGACAAGGATCGGCACTCTGGCGTTCTGCACATGCTGGATCGCCTCAACCGTCTGGGGCATCACCCCATCGTTGGCCGCCACTACCAGCACCGCCAGGTCGGTGATGTTGGCACCTCTCGCCCGCATCGCTGTGAATGCTTCATGGCCAGGGGTGTCGATGAAGGTGATCCGACGACCATCCCTGGTCACCACGGAGGCGCCGATGCTCTGAGTAATCCCGCCCGCCTCGCCACTCGCCACACTGGTGTGGCGGATGGAGTCAAGCAGACTCGTCTTGCCGTGGTCGACATGCCCCAGGACGGTGACCACCGGCGGCCGCGGCTGGAGCTGCCCAGCCGCCGAGTCTGCCCTGAACTGGTCACGGTCTGAGAACCGCTCCACCAAGGGTTGGGCGGCCTCCTCCGGTGCCAAGATGTCTACTTCCAGCTGCTGCGCCACCAGTCTGGCCGTGCCCAAATCCAGCGATTGATTGATGGTCGCCAGAATCCGGTGCTGCAGCAGGATCTTGGAAACCTCGGCCGGCGACACCCCCAGCGCGTCGGCGAAGGACTTCACGGTCAGGTTCTGGGGCAGTTCGATCTGCTTGGTCTTGGCTATCTGGGTTCCTCCTCAGCGCAATCGTCGCGCGTCCTGCCCCTTGGTGAATTGGCAATCATACCGACCAGGGCCGCGGGTGGGGAGCCCTGATCGGGTGCCGCGTTGTCGGAGCGCAGTGAGCGCTGAAACGAGCGCCGCCTCACGGCGAGCTCCCAGCACTCAATGTTGGCACACAAGTAGGCGCCGCGTCCTAGCGACCTCGGCCCTGGCAGGTCGCAATCAATCCCGTGGTCGGTCCCATGAAAGCGGATCAGGGCAGCCTGCGGCCGCCTCTGCCGGCAGCCGACACAGGTTCGCCAGGGCGCATGTCCGCCCCCCACTTCAGGGGGCAACCGCCAGCCCCATCCGCTCAGCTGGGCGGATGTCTATCCTCCACCCGGTGAGACGGGCGGCGAGCCTGGCGTTCTGGCCCTCCTTCCCAATCGCGAGCGAGAGCACATCGGGATCGACCATGACGGTCGCCCGGCGAGCCTCCTCGTCGATCGTCACCGCCTTGACCGGGGCCGGAGCGAGGGCCCGCGCCACCAGGGTCGCCGGATCCCCGGACCACTCCAGGACGTCGACCTTCTCCCCCCCCAGCTGGCCCACGACCGCCCTGATCCGCACCCCCCGGAGTCCTATGCACGCTCCCTTAGCGTCAATCTCAGGGCGCTGCGACTCGACTGCGACCTTGGCCCGATCGCCGGGCTCCCGCGCCACCGCCCGGACGACCAGGGTGCCGTCAGTGAGCTCTGGAACCTCCGCTTCCATCAGCCGCCGCAGGAGCAGCGGGCTGGTTCGCGAGGCCCTCACCTGGACGTACTCCCCATGCCCCGCCCGCCGCGACTCCATCAGCACCACCTTAAGATGCTGGCCGCGCCGAAGCCGCTCCCCCGGAATCTGTTCGAGAGGAGCCAGGACAGCCAGCAGGGACCCACTTCTGAGATACCAGGTGCCCTGGTCCAGGCGCTCAACTATGGCGTCCGCCAGCTGCCCCCGGTGCTCCTCAGCCTGCCCCTGCAGCTGCCGCTCCCGGACCTCCCTGATCCACTTTCCCAGGCGAGCTCTGGCGAGCCGGGCGGCCCGCCGGGAGACCTCCTGCGGAAGCTCTGTGAGGGTGGGCTCGAGGGGGTCCGCCCTCGGCCCGGCGTCGGCGGGAGCCAAGTCCGGCACGGTGTCGAGGTCCCGCCCACTCTCCGGATCTGTCACGGCCAGCATCAACCTGCCGGTGAGCTGGTCCAGCTCGACCCTCACCTGGGTCTGCAGACCCTCCTCCTCCATCCACGCCTGCCGGATGGAGTCGGCCACGACCTCAAGCAGGATGTCCTGGGACAGGCCCACCTCATCCTGAACCTGCTGGAGAGCGTCAGCCCACGGTATCTCCACGCCCCCCTCGGGACTGCGCCGGATCAAAGGTCCACCACAACCCTGGCGCGGAGCACCTGCGCCCGCTCAACGGCGGATTCCACGAGCCGTCCGGAGCGGCCCCTCCTTGTCTCCAGGCCCAACTCCTCTTCCGAAACAAAGACCAGGCGCCCTTCCAGCACCTGCTCGCTGTCACCTGCTGTCAGGTGCAGGCGGACCCGCCGTCCCAGCGCCGCCCGGTAGTCGTCGTCGGTCGCCAGGTCCCGTTCGGCGCCGGGTGAGGAAACCTCCAGGCTGTAGGCGGGCGGGAACAGCTCCTCATGCTGGTCCAGGATCGAAGACACCACCTGGCTGGCCAGCCCGCACTCTTCGATCGAGATCCCACCGGGCCGGTCCACCGTTATCCGGAGCACCGCGCCGCGCTTGTCTTGGTGCCAGGAAACCCGAATAAGGGAAATCCCCTTCGCCTCCAGGGCGAAGGCCACCAAATCCCGCACCAACACTTCCGGAGCCTGCTTGGGCATGCTATATCAACCTCGGACCGGGAGCGGGGTCGCGTTTCCCTCTTCAGGCGAGATACTCTGGCCCCCTGCAGGCCGGAATTCTAGCCCCCAGGACGACTTCAGCGGCGTGCCGGGGCGGCGGCGACCGACCCAGCGCCTCCGCCTCGTCTCACCGCGGGGCGAGGGTCCATGTGCCGCCAGGCGGTGAGCAAAGCCGCTGCGTTGAATATCGAGGAATACGTTCCTGAGGCGATCCCCAGCAGCAGCGCCAGGGCGAACCCCTGGATGGACGCGCCGCCCAACAGCACCAGGGTCAGCAACACGAAGATGACCGTCAGCGACGTGTTCAGGGATCTGGTCATCGTCTGGGCGATGGAGAGGTTGACCACCTGGTCGAAACTCATCCGAGACCCCTGGAGGCGCAGATTCTCCCTGATCCTGTCGAAGACCACGATGGTGTCGTGGACGGAGAAGCCGACCACCGTGAGCACGGCGCTCACGAATAGGGAGTTCACCTGACCAAGTTGGCTGAAGTGGCCGAGGATCGCCCACAGCCCCACCAGGACGAACACATCGTGGAGCAACGCCACCATGGCCGCGATGGCGAACCGGCGGGCGCTGATCAGGGTCTTGGAGAACCGGAACCCAAGATACAGAGATATCAAGAGGGCCGAGACGATCACCAGGAACACCGAGCTCACGACCAGGCTGCTGGCGATCGTGGGGCCGACCGTGCTCTCGTTGAGATTCAGCCCTCCCGACTTGCTCTTGGTGATCCCGAAGTGGGTGTCCAAACTCTGGTTGATGGTCGACAGCTGGCCCGCCGTAATCGGCTCCGTCTGCACGTCGTAGTAGTGGTCAGCCTCAGCCAGAACCTGTGCGTGCGCCTTGGGAGCCACGTCGTTGACCACCTTCAGGACCTGGGCCGCGGTGGTGGGTTGGCGCAGCTGCACCGCCACGGTGTCGCCGCCCGTGAAGTCGATGCCCAGGTTGAAACCGGCGACCATGATGGTGATGATCCCCGGCACGATGACGATCAGGGAGGCCGCGAAGTACCAGTTGCGGTGGCTGATCACATCGAAGCGGCGCCCTGATCGGAATTCCTGGGCCAGCCGCTCCCCCGGCAGGATCCTGGTGTACAGCGTGGGCCGGCGCGCGAATTCGAACCAGCGCCCCACGTAGTGCAGCAGCGAGTGGGTGATCACGATCGCCGAGAACATGCTGACCGCCACCCCGATGAACAGGGTGAGGGCGAATCCCTGCACATCGGAGGCACCGAAGAAGAACAAGATGGTGCAGGTGATCATGGTCGCGATGTTGGAGTCCCGAATGGCGGGCCAGGCGCGCCGGAATCCGTACTCCACGGCAAGCTCCTGGGGCCTTCCCGCGCGCAGCTCCTCCTTGGTTCTTTCGAAGATGAGCACGTTGGCATCGACGGCCATGCCCACCGACAGGATGAAGCCGGCCAGCCCTGGCAGCGTGATCACCACCGGGATCAGCTGGTAGATCGCGAGCACGATCAGGGCGTAGAAGATGAGGGCGATGCTGGCCAGCACGCCCGGGAAACGGTAGTACAGCAGCATGAACAGGATGACCAGGATCAACCCCAGGGCCCCCGCCTGCAGGCTCTGGGTCACCGACTGCTTGCCCAGACTGGAGGAGACGGTCGTAGACTGCAGCACCCCGATCTGGGCCGGCAGGGAACCAGCGTTGATGTCGTCCACCAGCTGCTGTGCGGAGTTGTAGGTGAAGTTCCCCGTGATCTCCGTCTGATTGCTGCTGGGCCCGTCCACCACCGGCGCCGTCAGCACCTGGTTGTCCAAGAAGATCGCCACCTGGGCGGTCGGGGGGGCGCCTGAGCTGGTGCCCCCGGAGCCAGAGGTGCTGCAGCCCGGGTTCTGCTCACAGGCCTTGGTGGTCACCTGGCTCCAAACCGCGCTGCCCTGGGAGTTGAAGGTTATGTCCACCGCGTAGCCACCCCCGGGGTTCTCGCCCACGGAGGCATTGGTCACATCCGAAGAGGGGAGGTTCTTGATGATCTTCCAGTGGTAATAGGTGCCAGTCGAGGAGACCGGGTAGTAGGTCGGGTTGTTGAACTGGCAACTGGCCTTCGCGTGCCCGGCCGGGAAGCAGTCGCTGGGCACCAGCTGATCCTGGTCGATGCAGGTCTGGGTCGTGCACGTCCCCGGCGACCCATTGACGGTCGGTTTGCCCGCCACCGCCACCGCGAAGTGAAGCTGGGCGGTCTGCCCGATGGTCTTCAGCGCCTGGCTGATTCCGACCCCGGGCAGGGTGACCAGGATCTCATTGTCACCCTGAGCCTGGACCTGAGTGTCGGCAACCCCCAGGGCGTTCACCCTCTTGCCGAGGATGGTGAGGCTCGCGGACTGCGCCTCCGCCATGGTCTTACCCTTGGGAAGGCCGGTGCGACAGCCTATGCCCGGTGGGTTGTCCGGGCCCTGGCAGATCGCCAGCAGCAGGGAGGTTCCCCCGGAGAGGTCGAGCCCCTTGTGGATGTAGATCGGCGTCCCGAACAGGGTCGGCTCCTTGCCGCTCGGGTAGCTTGCCGTGATGCTCTTGTGGCGAACCGCCACGTTGTAGATCTGAGCGTAACCGTCGACCACGATCGCCCCCAGGACCAGCACCACGACCAGGGCCAGCCACCACCGGTTGATCCGGATCATCTGTCAGCCGCCTCCGGGGAAATCAATGAGAGCATCAAGGAGCCCTGATTTTAGGGCTCCTGGGCCCGAGACCCAAAATTTGCCTCCGGCGCACGGTCCCGCACGGCCATTTTCTGGCGCCGGCTGATGATCAGAGCCCGAAGTGAACCGACCTCAATCGCGCGGCGCACGTCCGCCATCAGCTGGCCCAGGTGGTGGAGGTTGTGCAGGCTCACCAGGCGGTGCCCCAGGATCTCCCCGGCCTGGTGCAGGTGCCGCAGATAGGCCCTTGAGAACCTCCGACAGCATGGACAGTCACAGCCGGGCTCCAGGGGCCGCGGGTCGTCGCGGTAGGCGCTGCGGCGGAGGACCAGGCGGCCCTCGCGCACCATCGCCGTCCCAGTGCGGGCCAACCGGGTCGGGAGCACGCAGTCGAATAGGTCGATCCCCTGCTCCACGGCGTCGAGGATCTCCAGGTCGCTGCCCAAGCCCATCAGGTACCGCGGCAAGTCCGCAGGGAGCACCTCGACGCAGGCGTCGATGGCCCGGCGCCGGACCGGTGCGGGCTCGCCGAGGACAAGCCCGCCCAGGGCAATCCCGTCAAAACCCATGCCCGAGATGGTGGCCGCGGCCTCATGGCGGGACATAGCCGCGAACCCTCCCTGGACTATCCCGAAGACCAGCGTCGATCCGGCCTCCACCTGACGGCACCGCGCGGCCCAGAGATTGGTGCGTCGGGTGGCCTGCGTGATTTGCGCCTCCGAGGCTCCGAACGCGCTCGGGTGGTCCAGCGCCATGGCAACGTCCACGCCGATGCGAACCTGTCCCTGGACCACTAGCTCAGGCGTCATCCGCACCCTGCGGCCGTCGTACGGCGACCGGAAATCGACGCCTTCGTCATCGAACTCAAGGAGCCGCGCCAAGCTCACGGTCTGATATCCACCACTGTCGGTCAGGATCGAATGCGGCCAGCCCATGAAGCGGTGCAGACCCCCAAGCTCCTCGATCAGGTCCAACCCCGGGCGCAGGCTCAGGTGGTAGAAGTTGGCCAGCAACATGTCCGCGCCACTGGCGGCGACCTCGTCAGGGTCACAGGCCTTGACCGTGCCGTGGGTGCCGACCGGCATGAAGGCCGGCGTCTCCACTCGCCCGCTGGCGGTGATCAGGAAGCCCCGCCGGGCACCGCCGTCCCGCGCTGTCACTGTGAAGTGGGAACTCACGTCGATCGCCAGCCGAACATGCAGTCGCCGAAGCTGAGAAAGCGGTAGCCACGCTCAAGCGCGTGTTGGTAGGCGTCCACCACCGTCTGGTGCCCGAAGAAGGCGCTGACCATCACCAGCAGCGACGAGCGCGGCTGGTGGAAATTGGTGAGCAGGCCGTCGACCGCCTGGAACTGGAAACCGGGCTTGATGTAGAGGTCGGTCTCCCCCTGGCCGGCCAGGACGTCCCCGTTCGAGCCGACGGCGGACTCCAGGCACCTCACCACGGTCGTCCCGACCGCGACCACACGCCCTCCCGCAGCGCGGGTCCCAGATATCGCCAGCGCCGTCTCCTCGGGCACCTCGAACAACTCCCTGTGCATCACATGGTCCTCGATGTCGGGAACGCGAATAGGGACGAAAGTGGCCAGCCCGATCTCCAGCTGAATCCTGAGGACGCGAACACCGCCACCCTCGAGCTGGGCCAGGAGACGCTCGGTCAGGTGCAGCCCGGCCGTGGGAGCGGCGGCGGATCGTGGCGCCCCGGTCGAATAGACGGTCTGGTAGCGATCGCGATCCGCAAGCGGCTCCCGAACATAAGGAGGGATGGGCATCTCGGCAAGCTCCTCGAGCTCCAGGCCCGGGTCGGTCTCTACCTCCACGACCCTGCCTCCAGGGTGCTCTTCCCACAGCCCGACCACCCTGGCCCTCCAGCCCGACCCGCTGGCCTCCCGGCCGATTCGCAGAGAGCGCCCCGGGCGCACCAGTGCCAGGTGGCGACCGTCCTGTAGATCGCGCACCAGCAGCACTTCGGCTTCACGTCCACCCGCCCGACCCCGCAGCCTGGCCGCCCTGACTCTGGTGTCATTGACGACCAGGTAGTCCCCCTCGCGGAGAAGGCTCGGAAAGACTCCCACACCCTGGTCAACAAGGGTCCCGCCCTCTCCCAGCACCAGCAGCCGACTTGCATCCCGTCTTGGTAGGGGCCGCTGGGCGACGGCTGAGTCGGGGAGCTCGTAGTCGTAGTTCTCCAGAGAGGAGGGGCCCGTGCTACTCGACTCCGCCAAAGAGCTCCCCCATCACCTCCAGGGACGTCTCTCCAACTTCCTCCGGTGGATCGATCCCCAAGTGGCGATACGCCCCCAGGGTTGCGACCCTCCCACGAGGGGTGCGCTTCAGCATCCCCAGCTGGATGAGATACGGCTCCACAACCTCCTCCAAGGTGTGGGGCTCCTCAGCAAGAGCGGCCCCCAGCGTGCTGAGTCCAACCGGCCCGCCCTGGAACTGGTCGCAGATCAGGGAGAGAAGCCGGCGATCGGCGGTCCCGAGCCCGATCTCATCCACCTCCAACAGGTTCAGGGCGTCCCTGGCGATTCCCTCGGAGATCCGCCCATCGCCCTTGACCATGCAGTAGTCCCTGACCCTGCGCAACAGCCGGTTGGCAACCCGTGGGGTTCCACGGGATCGTGAAGAGATAAGGTCCAACGACCCTTGGTCAAGTTCGACGTCCAGCAACCGAGCCGATCTGGCGACGATCGTCCGCAACTCATCCGGATGGTAGAACTCGAGGCGGAAGGTGGCCCCGAAGCGGTCCCGCAACGGCGCCGACAGCATCCCCTCCCTGGTCGTCGCTCCGATGACGGTGAAGCGCTGGAGCGCCAACCTTATGGTCTGGGCCCCGGCTCCCTTGCCCGAGACGAAGTCGAAGGCAAACTCCTCCATGGCGGGGTAGAGGCTCTCCTCCACCGCTCGCTGCAGCCGGTGCACCTCGTCGATGAACAGGATGTCGCCGTCGGAGAGGCTGGTCAGCAAACTGGCGAGAGCCCCCTGAAACTCGATCGCAGGGCCGCTGGTGACGCGCAGGTTGACGCCCATCTCCAAGGCGACGATGTTGGCCAAGGTCGTCTTGCCAAGCCCGGGGGGCCCGCAGAGCAGCAGATGTTCCACCGGCTCCTGGCGCATGCGGGCCGCCTGCATGAGGATCTCCAGCTGATCCTTCACCTGGGCCTGGCCCACGAACTCTCCAAGCCGCCGCGGCCGCAGCTGACGGTCCAGCTCGGGCTCATCGCGAGCAGCCCGTGGCAGCAGGACCTCCTCCGAGTCGATCAAACCCTGGCCCCTCCCGCGGAACGTCCGAGCCGCCGAAGGGCGTCCCTGACCACCGCCTCGACCGTCCGCTCCGGGGCCTGTTCAGGGTCGGCCTCCCCCACCGATTCGGCCACGGCCCGCCTGGCTTCGCCCTGGCCGAAGCCCAGAGCCACCAGCGCCTCGACCCCGCGCTCCGCCACGGCTCCGGCGGGCGCGGGAGCTGAACGCGGCGTCGCTCCCGCCAGTGGCTCCAGCTTGCCCTTCAACTCCAAGACGATCCGGCGCGCGGTCTTGGGCCCGATCCCGGGTGCGGCTGCCAGCAGGTCGAAGTCCTCGTTGGTGATGGCCTCCACCAGTGCCCTCCATTCCGACCGCGACAGTATCGCCAGTGCGGCCTTGGGGCCGATCCGCTCCACTGCCAGCAGGTGCCGGAACAAGGCCAGCTCCTCCAAGGAGAGGAATCCGTACAAGGAGATGTCGTCCTCGCGCACGGTGGTGTGGACCTGCAGCAGGACCTCATCCCGTTCCGCCTGCAGCATGGCCAGATTGCGCTGGTGGACATGGACCTGGTAGCCGACGCCGAGCACCTCCACGACCACGGAGTCCTCCTCGACGCGGGTCACCCTGCCCTTTAGGGAGGCGATCAAGCCCGGGCCCCGGCGAGCGCCTGGCGCAGGCTGGCGGCGTGCTGGTGGCAGATGCCCACGGCGCAGGCGTCGGTCAGGTCGTCCGGGCCCTGGGGCACCGCGGTGCCGAGGATCATCCGAACCATTCTCGCGATCTGGCGTTTGTCAGCGGAGCCGCTGCCGGTGACCGCCTGCTTCACCTCCGCCGGTGTGTACTCCGCGAGTGGCACTCCGGCCTTGGCGACCGCACATACCAAGACCCCGCGCGCCTGACTCACGGCCATGGCCGTGGATGTGTTGCGACTGAAGAACAACCGCTCCATGGAGACGGCGGTGGGGGACCGGGCCGCCAGCAGCTCACCCATCCTGTCCCAAAGCTGGACCAATCTCGCCCCCTGCTCTGCGCCGGCCGGTGTGCGCCAGTACCCCGCCTCGGTCAGGCGCAGCCGTCCCCGGTCGCCTTCGACCAGTGCCCAGCCGGTGAGCGCGAGGCCGGGGTCCACCCCCAAGACGAGCAAGCCTAACCCCCTTCAGAGTCCAAGTCGCGGTCCGGCCGTCAGACCTCTGCCAACACCTCGTCAGGCAGCACCGCGTTGCAGTGCACCTCCCTGACGTCGTCATGCTCCTCAAGCGCCTCCAGAAGTCTCACCACCGCGGACGCATGCTTCTCGTCGACCTCAACCTGATTGGTGGGGACCATGGTCACGTCCGCGCGTTCGACGTCATAGCCGGCATCGATCAGCCCCTGCCGCAACCCCTCGAGCCGCTCCGGGGCGACATAGACCTCCACCCCTGTCTCCTCCACCTGAACATCGTCCGCACCGAGCTCTATCGCCTCCAGGGCCAGCGCCTCGGCGTCCTTGCCGGCCGGGTTGATCATGATGAGGCCGGTGCGGTTGAACATCCAACCGACCGAGTTGGCCTCCCCCAGGCTACCGCCCGAACGAGCGAACAGATTGCGAATGCCAGCGACCGTGCGGTTGCGATTGTCAGTCAGGGCGTCGACCAGGATCGCGACGCCACCCGGGCCGTAGCCCTCATAGCGGATCTCCTCGATCGCGGCTCCCTGGAGCTCGCCCGTGCCCCGTTTGATCGCCCGCTCGATGTTGTCGGCGGGCATGTTGACCTCGCGCGCCTTCTGAATGGCGAGGCGGAGCCGGAAGTTGCCATTGGGGTCGGCCCCCCCGCCCTCCCTGGCCGCCACCGTGATCTCGCTGGCGACCTTGGTGAAGGTCTGCCCCTTGCGCGCGTCGACAACCGCCTTCTTGTGCTTTATCCCCGCCCACTTGGAGTGCCCAGACACCGTCTACCTCCGCTTCCAAAATGCCGGTGGGAGATGCCCATCTGCTAAGAACATATATTCCCACCTAGTCTAGCGCCGCCGCCAAGAGCGTAGCACCAGCGCTCCCGGGTCCCAGGCGTGGGTATGGTCCCGCTCAGGACGCCCGCAGCCGCTTCATCCGCCTCGGTCCGACGCGGATCACGGCTCCGTCGGATACGGCCACCGGGTCCTGCCAGCCCGAAACTCGGACCCCGTCAAGGCGCACTCCACCCTGGGTGACAAGCCGCGCTGCCTCACTTCGCGAGGTGGCAAGCCCTGCCTTGAGCAGCAGGTCGCGCACATCCTGGGGCCCCTCCCCAACCGCCACCTCCTCCATCTCCGCGGGGAGCTGATGGTCCCGAAATATCCGGTCGAACTCAAGCGAGGCCGCGCGGGCCGCCGCCTTCCCGTGGAGCTGAGCCACGACCGTCTCAGCCATGTGGGCCTTGAGCGCCCTCGGGTGTATCGTCCCATCCTGAAGTCCCTGGCGAACTCGGGCCAGCTCCTCCTTGGTGACGTCGGTGAGCAGCTCAAGGTAGGGCAGCACGAGCCTGTCTGGCAGCGACATCAGCTGGCCGAACTGCTGCCCCGGAGGGTCCGCCACGGCCACCGCGTTGCCCAGCGACTTGCTCATCTTCCGCTCCCCGTCCAGTCCGACCAGCAGCGGCACAGTGATGATGTCCTGGGCGGGCTGGTTGTAGGCGACCTGGACCTCCCTCCCACACAGGAGGTTGAACAGCTGATCTGTCCCGCCCAGCTCCACATCCGCCCGGACCGCCACCGAGTCGTACCCCTGGAGTAGGGGGTAGAAGAGCTCGTGCACCCCTATGGGCTGCTCGGCTCGCATGCGCTGCTCGAAGTCGGCCCGCTGCAGCAGCTGGGCCACGGTGGCGGTCCGGGCCAGGGATAGCATCCGGTCGAGGGAGAACGAGTCAAACCACTCGCTCTGGTGCCTGACCTCGACCCTGCTACTGTCGACAACCTTGAAGAGCTGGTCCAGATACGTCTTGGCATTGCTCTCCACCTGCTCCTGGCCCAGCTGAGGGCGGGTGTCAGAGCGACCGGTGGGGTCTCCGATCCGGGCTGTGTAGTCGCCGATGACCAGGACCGGCAGGTGGCCCATTCTCTGCCAGCGCCGCAGCAGCCGCATCGGCACCGTGTGTCCCAGGTGAATGTCGGGCGCACTGGGATCCACGCCGAACTTGATCCGCAGCGGACTGCCGGTGTTCAGGCGTGCCTCCAGCCGCACCCGATTCACGCAGTCAACCACCCCCAGCAGAAGCTCCGAGGCGGCGGTGGGAGATTCGACTTCGCTCATCTTGGCTGAGAGCGTATCGCACCATGGCTCCCGCCCGGTCCGAAGCTCCTATGCGGTGGTCTGGCCGTCCTCGCGACCGCCGACCCTGTAGGCGGACCGGGTGGGCTTGACCGGGCGCATGAGGAACTCGGGCCGGCGCTGGCCCTGTGGCCCAAGCCGGGGCTTGGCCAGTGCCAGCCACTCCCGGTACACCTGACGGCTCCTCTGCGTGTCCACGAAGACATCCCCATATTGGTCTCCGGGCCTGGCCCTCTCGAGGCGGACCTTCTGCAACCAGCAGTGCATCCCCGACCAGGGGTCAGGTTGCACGGGAAAGGCCAGATTCTGATGCACGCCCGGGTCATCCCACCAGATGCGCTGGCTGTCCGGGTCGGACGACCTGAACGGGGCTATGCCACCGCGGTAGCGCAAGAGCCATCCGCTCTTGCTCGGCCTCAAGAGCTCCACCGGCCCCGACACCCACCTGCTGCCCTCGCCGTCGTGGAGGCGCCACCGGCCCATGTGGTGGGAGAGGGCGCAGACGCCGGGCCGGATCGCCTCCGTGGCCCAGACCCGACAGACGAAGTGCCCGATCGCAGTCGAGATCCGCACCATGTCACCGGTCTTCACCTGGTGCCTCTCGGCGTCGAGGGAGTTCAGCCACAGAGGATGGCTGTTGGAGATCTCGTTGAGGTACTTGGCGTTGCCGGAGCGGGTGTGGATCAGAGTCGGCAAGCGGAATGTCGGCACCAGAACCAGCTCCCCAGCCCGCTCATCGATCCGGCGCCGGGACACGTGCGACTCGATGTAGCCCGGGACCGCCTGAGTGCCGAACCCAAAGTCCTTCATCGCGGTCGAGTAGATCTCCAGCTTGCGGGACGGGGTGAGCCAACCCTGGGTCACCGAGCCGTCGTCATGGACCACCCCCAGGGACCCCGCCTCGCCGACCAGCGGGGCCGCCTCGCTGTCGCTGACCGGCCGCCGCAAAACCCCCATCTCATCCGGGGCGAACCCCACCCGCTCGGAATCCTCGATCCGCCGCTCGTCGAGGCGATACTGCTCAGTCGCCAGCTCGACCGCTCCGTATTTGCGCATGTAGGCAAGCGGGCTCAGCCCCTCCCGGGCCGCCTTCTCGGGCAGGCCCGGGACCTCGTTCTCGAAGACCCAGCGGTAGTAGTCGTCGACCGTGATCTTCTCGCCCTCTCGGTAGGGGGACTCGAAGTACCTGCGGATCCCCAGCGCCCCGTCCGGATCGATTCGCCAGGAGAGCTCGAACCAGAACTCGTTCTCCTCCCACACCTCTCCGGGGTTGGCGTCCCTGGAGTCGTTGACGGCATCTCCCCGCCGTTCCATGGCGACCCTTCGCACCGGCTGCCGAAACGACAGCCACCTCCCGGCGTGGGTCTCGTAGGACTGGGTGTCGTGGCGCTCCGCGGAATGGCCCATGGGCAGGACGTAGTCCGCGAACTGGGCCGTCTCCGACCAGGTGGGGGTGAGGGCCACATGGCATCCGACCAGGCTCTCGTCGGTCAGCGCCTCCATCCAGCTGAATCCGTCTGGGTTGGTCCAGACCGGGTTGTACACCCGGCTGAAGTAGACCTCCAGACGGCCCCGGCCGTCCTTGAGCAGGTGTGGC
>JAJYWM010000233.1 GCA_021791455.1 bacterium
CCGCTGCACATCCACCGAGTCGCCCATGTCGAAGAGCACGTCCGGGTCGTTGGAGGGTGTTGAGCTCATGTACAAATGTTCTCATCTTCACCCCGCCTGTGGGAAGGTTCTGACCCACGCTCCTAGCCCCGACAGACCTGCTCCACTACCAGCCAGTCGTAGACGAACTCCTGGCTCGGGCGGCAGCAGCATGAGCGGTGAGGCGCGAGCCGCCGACCTGCTGACCCGGATGCGCCAGGTAGCAATCAAACAACCGCTGGACCAAGAGGTCGAAGCCGCGACCGTGGCGCGGGAGATGCCCCCTTCAGCACGCCCCTTTGATGTGGCCGAAGCGCAGCGCCCACCCACCACGACTGCCCGGCCCATCCGCTACACCCTCGACCTAGCACGGGAGCAGCACCGCTTCCTGAAGCAGTTCGCCCTCGATGCTGAGGCCGACGCGAGCGAGGTGATGCGAGCGTTGCTTCACCTGCTCGAGGACGAGCCCAGCCTTGCCTCCACGGTCCGAGCCCGGCTCCCCGGGGCAGGACCCCTCGATGGCTGACCACATCCGCTCCCCACTCCCGCCCAGCCCCGACCCAGCGCCAGCGGTTCCCACGGTGACGCAGCTGACCAGTAGTCGGGTGGCGGCCGCCCTCGGCGGCAGGGGCTCCCAGACCCTGGGACACGAAACCAACCTAGCCCGGGCACCTCTCTGGGACGTGCGGCCCAGGCCGGTCCAGCTGGAACTCATCGCGCCCTCAGTCCTCTACGGCCGCCAGTTCCGGCAGGTGGCGGGGCAGCCGCTGACCGTCGCCGACCAACGGCTGTTCGCCGAGCTGACAACCCAGTATCTCCGCGAGGGCTGCCCCGCAGACCGGCGGGTGAAGTTCAGCCTCGGATCCGCTGCCCGGCTCATCGGCCACGAGTCTATTGGCGGCGAGACCCGCCGCCTCGTCCGCGGTTCCCTCGGCCGGCTCCGCAGCGTGACAGTCGAGTCCGCGCTTAGAGCGCCTGACGGGCATGAAGAGGCGCTGCTCTGGGGTCTGCTGGACCGGGCCTTCGTCACGACTCGGGGCGGCGGTCAGGGGTGGGTAACCCTTTCCGAGGAGATCGCCCAGCTCCTGCAAGCGGGCAGCGTGACATTCCTGCACGCCCCAACCTGGGATGCGATCACCGCCGCCGACTCGGTGGCCGGCCGGCTTTGGACCTTCCTCGAGGCGGAGTCCCTTCGGGAGCCGCGGCGGTACAGCCTCTTCGCGGGTCCCCCAAAGGGCCTCACTGAGGAGCGGAACCTCCCGGCTGTAGCCGAGCTCCTCCGCCTGGAGCACTGGTCGGAGCGGTGGCGGGTCGCGCAACGGGTCCGTCAGGCGTGCTTGGTGCTCACCAGACACGACCTTCGCTACCAAGCAGACCTGGTGAAGGGCAGGGCGGTGGGGATGTGGCGGCTGGAGGTGGCCCGCAGCCCTCGGGTCACCATGCCCGCGACCGGGCTCCCGCAAGCGGTCCTAACAGCCTGGCGGCGCACATATCAGGGCCGACTGCCATCCCCTCGCCAGACCAAGGTCCTCCAGGAGGTCCTTGCGCGGCGGCCCTCAGAGTGGGTGGCCACACAGCTCTCCACCGGCGGCGGTGACCCCCTGAGGCGCCTGCTGGCAGCAGACACCGCTCTAAGCCGCTCCCGGCTTGAGTCGGCAGCAGTGGCCGAGGCGGCCTGGGCGGAAGAGAAGGCCGCGGAGGCGACGACGTTGGAACCTATCGGAGCGATACTCCGGCGTCTCGCCCACCCCGAGTGAACTCTGGGGTTCGTACCCAGCGGCGCTCCCGACGCAGCCATGCGGGGTAGGGAGTTTCCGGTAGGTAGGTAGGGAGTTTCCGGTAGGTGAGCGAGATCAAAAAGGGGGGGTACCGTCGTATCTATACCGTCGTATCTATACCGTCGAGACTCGCTGACGCGAGACTCTCTTGTGGAAAACTCCCCTGAGTCAGGTCCTCCAGGCATCCGTCTTTAGTCCTGACCAAGGCTCCTCTCACTCCCGCCCCCGGTCCCTCGCCAGCTCGTCACCCAGGGTCCAGCCAGGCTCTGGTTCTCTGGCTGGCTCGGGAGGTTCGGAAGCCGGCTCTTGGTCAGCCTCTGGCTCTTGAGCCAGCTCGGCCGGGGCCGCGGCAACCAGCTCCGCCTGCTGGAGGAGGGTGGTGGCAGCCACGGCGGGGTGGGCCTCGGCCCAGCGGACGGCCAGCGCCTGGAGGGCCGCCTGGATGTCTCCCTCGGGGGTGTCGAGGCTGCCGGAGTCGGTGATCACCACCGATGTCTCGCGGGCCCGGGTCACCCCCACGTAGCCGGTGGTCCGGTCGGTCTGCCAGCCGCCGCCGCAGACCAGGACCTCGGCCACTGTCCTGCCCTGGGCGCGGTAGAGGTGCTGGGCATAGGCGAGGTCGAGGGCGGAGAGGTGCTCTTGGTCCACCACCCAGTCGCGGTCCCGGAGCCGCACGGTCACCGTGCCGACCTTCTGGTCGGTGGCGACCACCACCCCGGTCTCGCCGTTCTCGACCCGCCTTGTGGGTTTGCCCTGGGCCTTGACGCCGTAGACGGGGCGGGTGGTGACCACCCGGTCCCCGGGGTAGGCGAACAGGGTGGGGCCGGTCTCCACCTCAGCAGGGACCGCCTGCTCCGCCCCCTGCCCTATCGCGACCGGCTCCCCCTGGAGCTCGCCCTTCTCCAGGCGGGCCGCCTGGGCCCTGCGGTTGAGGTCTACCACCTCGGCTCTGGTGCCGTCGGTGGTGAGCAGCAGCTGGTCCACCCCCAGGTCCCTCGCCGCCAGCTCCTGGCGATCCTGGTCCCAGCGGGCTATGGCGGCGGCTCTGGCCTGCTCGCGGTCCCCGGCCACCACGACCAGGTCGCGATCCGCGTAGGCCTGGAGGGCCTCGGCGGAGGCCCCGGCCCGCAGGGCGGCCCAGGCGTCCCTGGCCCAGGGGGAGTCGGCTCGGTACACGGTGGTGAGGAGGGCGGTGGGGGCCCTATCGATCAGGACCGGCCAGAGGCCCCCTGGCCCGATAGGGGAGAGCTGGGCCGCGTCGCCGGCGGCGACGACCCGGGCCTTGCCCGCGGCCTCGAGGAAGGCCGCCCACCTGGTGGTCTCGATCACGCCGGCCTCGTCGAGGGCGACCACGTCCTTGGACCCCAGGGTTATCCGGCCCGTCTCGACCCGGAGGACGAAGGCCTCGAGAGTGCAGGACATGTCCGCCCCGGTCTGCTCGCCGAGGCGCTGGGCGGTGGCGCCGGCGACCGCCACCGCGACGGCCCTGCCTCCGGCCGCCTGGTGGGCGGCTACCACGGCCTGCAGGACCGCTCCCTTGCCAGCCCCGGCGGGGGAGGCGACGCCCACGAAGCCGTCACCCCCGCAGGCGAGCCGGACCGCCGCCACCTGCTCCGGGTCTAGGGGCACCGGGGACTCCCGGACCGCCCTGGCGACCACGGCCTCCGGCAGCGCCCGGGCCGGGTCTTGGGGATGGGCCGCCACGGCGTTGAGGGCGGCCTGCTCGGCTTGCAAGGCGGCCCTGGTGGTCCAGAGACCGTGGGGGAGGGAGACCAGCGCTGGGCTGGCCGTGACGGCCTCCACGAGGGCATCCACCGCGGTGCCGGGGACCCTGCCCTGGGCGGCCTCGGCCACGGCGGCGCGGAGGGTGCGGGTGTCGACCGTGGCGGAGGCGTGGGTGAGGCGGCGGGGGCTCTCGGGGTCGGTCAGCTCCTGGACCACGGCGTTCACCGTCTCCGCCCAGGGGGCCTGGGGGATGGAGCGGGGCTCCGGCTCCCAGCTCTTGGGGTCGGCGCCGGCGGCCCTGGCCCTCTCCCGCCAGGCCGAGAACGCGTCCTCTGGGACGGCTGTCTTGGGGGAGCGGGAGCGGACGACGAGCCCGCGCACCTCCTCGTCGGTCGGGGCTCGGCCGTGGCGGGCCCGGAAGGCTGAGACGGCCTGTTCGACCTCAGCTGAGCGGGCGCTGAAGGCCTGGCGGACCTTGGGGGGGACTCCCGAGACCTCGAAGTACCTGGCGTGGCGCTCGGTGCCGTATCCCAGCTGGCGGAGCTCGTGGGCGAGCTGGGCGCGGTACACGGCGCCGGCCTCGGCGGCGATGCGGTAGAGGGGGCGGGA
>JAJYWM010000397.1 GCA_021791455.1 bacterium
GCGACCCTCTCTCAGGGCGGTGATCGCCTCCTCCTGGAACGGGTCGAGGGGGAAGGGGAGGGTCGCTTGGAAGGCCCCCAGCGGTGAGGGGTCTGAGGCTTCTCCTCGGGCGCTCAAGCCGACGGCGACTCGGCCACTCTGTCCCCCACCCCGGGTTGGCGTCGGTTGGTCTTGTACCAGGCCAGGATCAGCAGCGGGCATCCGATGATGAGCACTCCGAGCGAGGTCAGCTGAGCCTGCTTCAGACCGAAGGCGATGATGGGCACGTTCACGGGATTGCGCAGAAAGAACAGGCCGAACTGGGTGATCGGGTAGCAGATTATGTAGGTGATGCCGATCCACCCGTCGGGCACGTTCCGCTTGCGCAGGTAGACCAGCAACCCCAGCACGATCAGGATCAAGACGATCTCATAGGCGGCCGCGGGCTGGTAGGCCACATCGAGCTTGGGCGCGAAGGTGTGGGGATTGGTATAAGCCGTCGCCCAGGGAAGGTTGGAGGGGTAACCCAGGATGTCCCCATTTATGATGTTCCCAATGCGCCCGATGGGCTGGCCCACCACGGCGAAGAAGGCGGCCGCGTCGAGCAGGATCCAGAAGTTGACCTTCTCGCGCCAGGCCAGGAAGAGGATGGTCGCGGACGCCAGGAACATGGCTCCAAAGAAGGCCATCCCGCCCTCCCAGAAGGCGAATATCTGTCCGGGGTGTGTCAGGTAGTAGAGCGCCCCGGACTGCAGGTCGTAAAAGAGGCGCCCGCCGATCAGCCCCGCGACCACGCCCCAGAAGGCGATCCAGCTGGTCTTGCTGCGGGGTATGCCGTGGCGCTCGGCGTAGGGCAGCGCCACCTGCAGCCCCACGATGATTGCTACCGCATAGCCGACCCCGTACCAGTGAATGGTGAGCGGTCCCAGCTTGAAGACCGGGTCGATCCCGATTTTGATGATCGCGACCAGCGGGCTCATAGGCTTATCAACTCCATGTCGGCGGTGGTCAGGAGTGCCTCTCCCGCCCCTCCGTCCTGCTCCACCCAGCTGCGCACCCGGTTCAGCATCTGGTCCGCATGGCGCCGGTCGTTGCTCACGCAGCTCACCCCGATGACTGCCAGCTGCCAGCTGTCAAGTCGGTCGACCTCGGCCACGGCAATGTTGAAGGTCCGGCGCATGCGCGCGATGAGGGAAGCGACCACCTGGCGTTTGGCCTTCAGCGAGTGACTTTCAGGGATGTGCAGGGTGAGGACGAGGCTACCAATCACCACGGGGTCAGTGTAGGAGATAGGCGCCGGACGCACTGATCGGCCCTACCCTGCACGGCGCAGCATCTCCACGGCCACGTTCTGACGCCGCTCCTGGCCGACGGTGGTGGTCGGGCCGTGCCCGGGGTAGACCGCCGTGTTCTCCGGGAGGGCCAGCAACTTCGACAGGACGGCCATCAGCTGGCGAGGCAGATCGATGTCGGGCAGGTCGGTGGGGCCGATGTCGCCGGCCCGCATGGTGTCGCCTGTGAAGAGGTGGTTGCCCACTCGCAGGCAGAGGCTCCCCGGGCTGTGCCCGGGGGTTGAGATGACCTCCATGGCGAAGTCCCCGAACTCCAACTGGTCGCCGTCCACCAAGTAGCGCTGGGCCGAACGCAGGAACTGCTTGGCGTCCAGAAGGCTCATGGCGGTAACCCCTCCCACCACGGCCGCGACCTCGTCCTTGGCGCCTGCGTGATTGCGATGCCCGTGGGTGCAGACCACGTGCTTCACGGCCAGCCCCTGGCACTGCTGCACGATCTTGGCCGAATCCGCGCCGGGATCGATCACCACCGCCTCCTTGGTCCTGGCGCACGCGACCACGTAGCAGTTGGTGGGCTGGGTCCCCTCCACCCTCACCTTCGATATCTGCAGGCGGGGCTTGACGGCGGCCGTGTTCAGGGGCGTTCCTCCCGCTGTTGTACCAGCTTCTGCCGTAGCGCCTCCAGCTGTTCGAACTCCTCCAGAGGCGGCTTGGGCAGGCGCTGATATGAATGCGGGAACTTGGCGTGCTGGAGGGCGGCCACCAGGGTGTCGACCTCATCGTCGGTGAGCCGGTACAGGTGCCCGTGCGCAGAGGGTTGAGGAATGGCGTCGGTCACAAGTGACGGCTCGAACTCTCTGGGCTCGGGAAACAGCTCCGCCGGCTGCCCCAGTTCATGCTCCTCACCGGAGCTCTCTCTGGCGGGTACCTTCGTGGGCTGAAACAGCTGAGCCGACCCGCTCAGGCTCGCTCGCTTAAAGGCCATCGCAGATCTCCTATCTGGTGGCGAGGACGTGGTCCGCCAGCTTGCGATAGGCGGCCGCCCCGTCAGACTCTCGAGCGTACTGAAGAATTGACTGGCCCGCCAGGGGACATTCGGCGAACCGGATGCTGTCGCCGACCTGGAAGGGGTAGACGAGGTTGCCGAAGTGCTCCTGGACGTCCTGAAGGACCTCATTGGCATGCACCGTGCGCCCCTTGTGGATGGTGGGTAGGATCCCATGGATCCTAAGGCGCGGGTTGAGCTTGATCCGGATCCGCTCGATGGTGCGCTGCAACTGCTGCATCCCCTTCATCCCGAAGTACTCGCACTGCAGGGGGACGATGACGTCCGTGGCCACCACCAGGGCGTTGATTGAGAGCAACCCCAGGGAGGGGGGGCAGTCGATCACCACGAAGTCGTACTCGGCGAGGATGGGGTGGAGCTTCTCGCGCAGGACCGATTCACGTCCGATCTCGGTCACCAGCTGCAACTCGGCACCCGCGAGCTCCACGTTGGCGGGCAGGAAGTCGACCCCGACCCCGGGGGAGTGGAGACGGACATCCTCAACCCGGACGGTGTGCTCGCACAGGAGGTCGTAAACCGTGAGCCTCAGGTCGTCTGGATTGGAGACGCCCATGTTCACCGTGAGATGGCCCTGAGGGTCCATGTCGACGCACAGCACCCGCCGTCCGCGCTCAGCCAGGGCGCTGCCGAGGTTCACCGCGGTCGTGGTCTTGCCGACGCCACCCTTCTGGTTGGCGATGGCGAACACCTGAACCTCAAGCGGATGATGACTGTTGGAGGACATCGTCTTTGGGACCTCGGGAGGGGAGCCAGGTCACTCCAGCGACCGGCTAGGTGGCCCCCTGTAGTTATCATATGGCCGCTTGCGATCTTGCGAGCATTTCCGCACCCCAGCCTCTGCCGGGGCGAGCCGTGCTTCGGGCAGCACCCGCGAGCCCCGGATGCCCCTCGTCTTTTCAGCCCCGCCCTTGATCAAGGAGGATGCCAGCTGCCGTGACCGAACTCAACGATCACCCCAAGCCGAAGGTCCAGGCGGTCGAGGAGGCCATTCAGCTGGCCCTCTCGTTTCGGTGGGAGGAGGCGGCCGCCGCCAATCGGGAGCTGCTGGAGCGGTTCGGCCCGGATGAGGACGCGCACAACCGGCTGGGCAAGGCGCTCATGGAACTGGGGCAGCTTGAGGCGGCCCGCCAGGCTTACCAGGCGACCCTGGATCTGAATCCGACGAACCCGATCGCCAAGCGCCAGCTGGCCAAGCTGGCGGATCAGGGGCCCGCGCCGACCGCGGGGCCGCCGGCCGGCGCCCTGGACATAAAGTTCTTCACCGAGGAGCCTGGAAAGACCGCCTTGACCAGATTGGTCCGAGACGAGGGCCCGGCACCGGCCGCGGTCCTGCCTGGAGATCCCGTGGAGCTGGTCGTGTCCTCCGGCCACGTGACCGTGCGCAGTGTGAGGGGAGCGGAGCTGGGCTCTCTGGAGCCTCGCCTGGCCAGGCGAGTGTCGCGGATGGTCGAAGGCGGGAATCGCTACGCCGGAGCCGTCACCCACGTCGACTCAGCCGGGATTCAGGTGATCATCCGGGAGGTCCAGCAGGCGCCCCAGATGGCCGGGATAGTGTCCTTCCCCAGCCGCAAGGCGAAGGAGGTGGATTACCGCCCCTACACCAAGGAGCCCTCCAGAGCTCGCGAGCCCCAGGTGGTGGAGGTCTCCGACGAGGATGACGAAGATCTGGTGCGGCCTCGGCCGGTCCGCGTGGCGGATGAGATGGAGGAGGGCTTCACGGAGTTCTCCGAGTTGGACGACGCCGACGAAGCGGAGGACGACGCCGACGAAGCGGAGGACGACGACGCC
>JAJYWM010000170.1 GCA_021791455.1 bacterium
CGAGGGGGTCGAAGGGCAGCACCGGGGTGGCGTCGGCGGCCTGGCAGACCGCCTGGGTGTCGAAGGGGGCCAGCACCCCCTGGGCCGCGGACCAGATGCTGCCCCGCTCCCGCTCGGGGGTGGCCAGGAGCCCTTGCAGGACCGCCTTGGCGGCCGACGCCTCACAGAGCGCCTGCAGGGGCTCTGCCCGCTGGGCGTGGACCCAGGAGCAGAGGGCCGCCATGTCGCGATCACCATAGGCCGCGGCGTGGAGGGCGACCGCGACCAGCTGAGCGGCCCTGGTCCGCCAGTGGGAGCTGTTCTCCACTCCCTGGCCGGAGTTCACCGCGAGCGCCTCAGCTCGCCTCCTGGCGGTGTCCCAGTCGCGACAGCCGCGCAGCGGCGACCAGACCAGCCGGTAGGTCCCGACGGGGAGGGGGTCGACGACCCCCAGGGGATCGAAGACCCAGCCGACCCCGGCGTGTCCGCGCCAAGAGGCAGTGGCGTCCAGGACATCCCTGCGGGTGGAGGTGACCAGAACCGGGCCCGGCCAGGCGGCGACGTTGGGGATGATGACCCCTCTGGTCTTGCCAGAGCGAGGCGGCCCCAGCACCAGGGCCGCCATCTGGGGCGGGGAGGAGATCCAGCTGCGGTGGGCCCAGCCGAGCAGGATCCGGTACGGCGGGGGATCCCAGACTGGGGGTCCGGAGATGCGCTCGCGCTGAGAGCGGAGAGGAGGCGGGGCATAGCGCATGATCAGTAACCAGCCGATGAGGCCGACGGCAAGCCAGATGACGGTGTAGGGCATGTCGGCGACCGCACCCCCACCGGCGAAGATGGAGATGGCGGCCCAGACAGCCCAAATAGCCGCCAGGACCTCACGCCAGCGGCGGGCGAGTTCGGGGAGCAGCAGGCGGAGGAAGCGAAGGGCGCGGGCCATCAGGTGGAGCCAGGCTCCGCGTCTCGCTGAGCCCGGGCGGTCACCTGGGCTTTGACGAAGTCTGGGAACTCCGGGATGGGGACGGGGTCATCCCAGGGAGCATCAGGTGGGGGGTGCTTGCCCTGATGGGTGAGGAGTGGCTCCCAGTCGCGCTGCAGGTAAGCCAAGCCGACGGCCCACCAGTCGGCGGCGTCCCGTGGGTGGGCATCCGGCGCGTAGGCGCGGTTCCTCCAAGCTTGGAGTGCGGCCAGCCGGTGGACCACCCAACCGTGGGCGTACCAGCAGGCAGGGGCTCCTACGTCCTGCTTCTGGAGCCAGGAGACGAAGGCCTGCAGGTCGGCGTACCGCTGGGCAAGCAAGGTGGCTGGGCAGCGCTTCAGGTCCCAGGGGGGCGGAGGCGGAGCGGCAGGACCAGTGGACCGAGGCATGGAGACCTCCCAGCGGCCCGTGGAGCGCTTTGCCGGTGGCCGCTCCCGGTGTCAGGGGTGTACGCCGATCAGAGGGAGGGCGTCAAGGTGAGGTAGGCGCATTCGGCTTCGCAACCTGCAGTCCAGGCGTGGCCGTAGATGCGCCCTGAACTCTACTTTGTCCGGATTGGTGACGCGGTATCGGACCCTACTGCAGTCCGAGGTTGGCGAGGCGGAAGGACATTGCCAGTTCACTCACGTTGAACCGCTCGGAGAGCTGGCGCTCGTCGTTGGTCTCTCTGAACGCACTACGCACAAACTCGACTGGCATGAGGAGGTTCGCCGCGAACTCGTTGGCTGCCCGCTCGTGCTGCCAGTTGTAGTTCGGAGGCTCTCCTGACTGGGACGAGGGAACAGTCAGATCGAGGTGAAACGCGTCAAGGTGGCCCATGACGATATGGCCAAGCTCATGGGCGACAGTGAAACGTTGCCGATGAGGGTGATGCCCAGCATGTACGGCTATCAGCGGACCACGCGGCGTGTCGACTGCCAATCCAGAGAGGGACCCTTGGCAACAGCACCGACATCTACAGGGGGTTCCTTGATCTCGAGTTCGTGGATCAGCTCGCCACCGGGGTGCCCAGGGAGCCTTCACCTATGAGATCAGCGTCGCGACTGGCACCTTGAGAGCGAAAGCCAGCTCGGCGAAGAAGCCATGCGCATTGCCCGCGAGGTCGACCCACCCAGGGTAGCCCTCCAGGAAAGGGGCCACCTGCTGCGCAGGGCTTGGCGCGCGCGCCCCAGCGATGAGGAACAACGTCCCGCACGGAACGGAGGGAGTGCCGACCAGCGTCGCAACGCGATGCTTCTCGTAGAAGAAGGTAGCAATGTAGCCATTCAACGCCGTTCCCGGGAGAACGGTCATCGTGACGCATCTCCCGGGTGGAGTTGCGCAGGCAGCGGCCATAAGTTGTCGAGTGACAGACTCGTTCCCGAGGCTGCGGCTTAAGGGAGATACGTTCTTCAAGGGGAAGCCGGTAGCCCTGGCATCGGGGTCAGGCTCACGTCGGATGATCGCCGTCTGGGGTACCAGGACGCCCTGGCAGGGTCCCGGCGAGGTTATCCGAGCGGCCTGTTGCCCACCTGGTTCCGCGCGCGAAGGACCGCTCGACAGTAGACCGCACGAACTCAACGAGAGGGCGACTACGCCTAAACCGAGCACGAGAGCGGCTCGGACTCGCCTGACGTCCAAGGTTACGGTCTTGGTCGACCTCGCTGCCATCTCTCTAGATGCAGTTATCCCAATAGTCGGTGAAGTTGTAACCGCTGGGAGGGTAGCTGGGGTGCGCGAGTCCGGTGCCCCTGTAGTACATGGTGTCAAGGCCGCCATGGCCAGAGTTCCAGACCCCTCCCACACCCTCCCACGTTCCAGTACGGGTCTCCGTCTGCGCGTTGGACCAATCGACCTGGCCAAAGGGAATCAGACCGCCGCTCTTCCCCCCGGGCCACTCAGCTATCCACTCCGCCGTGGCCCCGTTGTAGTCGCCACCAGAAAGGGGGCCAGTGCCCTGGTTGTCAGCTTGTCCCGTGGAGTTGTCTGCTATGTAGATCGTGGCGATGCGGTTGGACGCTTCGTAGGAAACGTAGATGTGGATCGCATTGCCTGGAGACAGAGACACGGAGGCGTCATATACAGGTCCTACGTTCTGGGACCCAATGTCTTCAAACCAGACCTCGTACTCCTGGGATGAATAAGGGCCGTATATCGCAGTGCCTCCCTGGATAAGCTCGCTTCCCCCACCGTGTCCTCCGCCAAGGCCCATCCATGTCGCTTCACCCGCGTTCAAGCACGACGACTGCTTCGCCGGCTGATCGAAATTACCCTGGACTGCTACGAAGTTGGTCGTCGACGAACTGTCCGCCTCGTACCCGGACCAGTTTGGCGGGTAGTAGAACGTAGAGGCGGGTGCCGCCGTGCTCCGGGTAATCGAAGATGTGAGCGGCGTGCACCCAAGCGTGTACTGAGGAAGGGGAGTGGACCGGTAGGCTGACATGTCGCTCGTCCACTGCGTCAGTGCGGCACTTGCTGTGGGGCGCGGCGGAAAGTTGTACTCGACCAATTGGCCAGCGGTTGCCGTGAGCGGACTGAACCCAGCCGGCGGTATGACTGTGAACCACTGTGCTCCGGCCGCCGAGTACGTGAGTCGCTCCCCGCCCCCGGGCAGTGTCACATTCGATGTGAGGATTACAGAGCCGGGGCCACAAGAGGCCTGGGCATGTCCACTGAGTGTCGCTGGCCCTGCCAAGACTCCACACCCAGTCGGGAGACCCACAATCGCGCCGACAGTGACCTTGCCAATACCTGCCAATGCCATGCCTCCGGAGTTCCCCCCAGCCGGAGTATACGCGCGCACCTGCGGAGGGGTTGTTAGCAGACCGCGGACCGTGGGGATCTGACATGTCCTGGAGGTCAGGACCAAAGTTGCGTAGACGATCGTTCGCGGACACGCTCGGCCGTCGAGGCGTTCCACTTGAGCACACCTGTAACGCCGGCCGTGTACGCAGCTATGGGGTGTGAGACACATTTGTGGGTAGCCGGGGGTCAGGAGACCCTGGTCTGGCGGGGAAGCCATTCCCAAAGCTCCTCCCAGCGGTTGCTGGCCTCCTGGCAGCGCAGGCTGATGATAGCGGCGGCCGGATCTCAAGCAGCTGGTCTGGATTCTCACCGTGGCCGCCGATGGTGCGGTCCCCTTGGCCCATCGGGTGACTGACGGCAACACCGAGGACTCGACCACT
>JAJYWM010000256.1 GCA_021791455.1 bacterium
GCGGCGATCCTGGCGGCTCCCGGCCCAGGGGCGCTGCTGGGGCGGTTGGCCGTGGGGCTGCTGTGCCTGGTGGTGGCGCCCTGGGCCTCTGGCCCCCACCCTTACCTCACCTCTCTCTCGGGCCTCTCCTGGGCAGTCCGCTTCGGGGTGGCCGTGCTGATCTGCTTCCCGGCCCTCCGCTTGCTTCCATTCGAATTGGACCTGGTCGTCATCCTGGCGGGCTCGCTGGCGCTGGGGACGGCCTGGGCGCTGGCTCTGAAGCACACCCCTCTTCGGGGGCTTGACCCGGCCGGCACGGGGACGGCTGCTAAACTGTAATTCCCGTGAGGGTGCTAACCTCCAGCGGGCAAAGACCCGGCCCCGGCCGCGGTCAATCATCTGAACTGGGAGGCTCATCAGGGACGTGGCGGAGTTAGTCCTGGCCTCCGGTTCAGCCCGACGCCGTGAGCTCCTGGTTCGCCTGGGTCTGCGCTTCAGCGTGATCCCGGCGCAGATGGAGGAGCAGATGGCGCCCGGCATGTGCGCCGACCTGGCCGTGCAGCTGGTGGCGCGCGCCAAGGCTCACGCGATAATCGGCCAGCTGCAGAACCGCGCCGGCGCGTATGTGCTGGCCGCCGACACCATCGTGATGGGGCCCAGTGGAGCGCTGGGAAAGCCCGGCACCGACCAGCGGGCGAAGGAGATGCTGAGCGAGCTCCGGGGCACCCGCCACGTGGTGCTCACGGGAATCTGTGCCCTCTGCCCGGCGACCATGAAGGAGAGCACCGGGGTATCCCGTTCGGCGGTGCGCATGCGTCAGTTCAGCGATGAGGAGCTGGAGCAGTACGTGGCCGGCGGAGAGCCACTCGACAAGGCGGGAGCTTATGCGGTGCAGGGCCTGGGCGGGTCGCTGGTGGATGCAATCGGGGGGCGCACCGACACGGTTATCGGGCTGGACTGCCAGATGGCGATGCAGCTGCTCACGGATGTGGGGTACCCCAATCCCCTGCCCACCGCCCCTGACCATCCGGTGCCGCTGGGGAAGTCGGCCACCACGAGGCGACCCTTGGCCAGCTCCAACCGGAGCGGAGGGACGCGCTGAAGCTGCGCCGACAGATGGGGGTGGCCGCCTGCTTTCCCGTGGTCGGTTTGGCGGTGGGGCTGCTGAGCTCGTGCGGAGGTTCATCCCAGCTCACAACCCTTTCCGTATCCACCCAGGTCATCACCCAGACCGGCAGCCAGGGGCGATCGGAGCCTGTCGCCCAGGGCACCGTGGCCCAGGTGCAGATGACCGTGACCAACACCGGGCAGTCGTCGGTTCGGGGGGTCACCCTGCGCATGGACGTGCCCTCAGGCTTCGTGTACACCAGCACCGCCTCGCTGGTGGAGAGCGGTGACGCCGTGCGGTCGTCCGATGTCGCCCCTTCATCCCACGACTCGACCTTGACCTGGGGCAGCTGGACCATCGGGCCAGGGGCACCGGGGCAGGCGAGCCAGGTGGTCATCACCGCCAACCTGGAGGCGGCCGGCAACGCCGGCTCGGTACAGGCGGCGCCCCTCGTCTATGCCACGGGGTACTCCAACTCGCTGACCGGCCAGCCCGTCACTCTGGAGATAACGCCGGCGCCATCGTTGAGCTTCGTGCTCCACGTCAGTCCGCAGTCGGCCCAGGCCGGATCCGACGTGGTGTATCAGGCGGTGATCACCAACACCGGCGGTGGTTCTGCGGGAGGGGCGAGCCTTGGCATAACCCTGCCCTCCGACTTCGACTACGTGACCACGGAGTCGGTCGCCGGCAACGCCAGCACCTCGGGGGCCAGCTATCCGGTTGTCGGCTCTGTGATACCGACCTGGTCGGGCTTCGACATCCCCGGGCGCTCCAGCTCGGGACCGGGCATCCTCTCCATCAGCTTTGAGGTTCAGATCCTGGCCGATGTGGGCCGGGGCATGTACCTTTCATCCGCCGGCCTGGTCGCGAGCAATGGGTCAGCCACCCAGAACGACCTCCAGCTCAACTACGGCGCCCTGGCGCCGGTGACGGTCACCGGCCCGTAGGCCCGTGTGCCAGAGTCCAGGGCATCTTGTTTCTCTGGTAAACTGCCATCCCAGGTGAACTGAACGCATCGGGTCAGTTCCCAACCCCCCGCGGTGGAGCCCTCATGGCTCGGCCCAGCCTCAGGAGTTGCAATGTACGCCATAGTCCAGATTGGCGGTCGCCAGTACCGCGCCACGCCCGGGCAGAGGGTCGTGGTTGATCGCTTGGATGTCGAGCCCGGGGCGGAGCTGCAGCTTGAGGACGTGCGCATGGTTGTGGCCGAGGCGGGGGACTCAGGCGCCACGATGGTGGGCACGCCCCGGCTTTCCGAAGTCACGGTCAACGCGACCGCGGTGTCGCACCTTCGCGGGCCCAAGATCCTGGTGTTCAAGTACAAGCCCAAGAAGCGCTACCGCCGACAGCGCGGTTTCCGCGCCGACCTGACCGAGCTCCGTATCGATTCGATCGCGAGCCTAGAGGGCGGGAGGGCGAAGCCGCTTGAGCCCAAGGCGACCGGGCTTAAGCCGGAGGTACCCGAGGCTGTGGCTGCGGCGCCGATCGAGGCGGCGGTCGCAGAAGAGAAGTCGGAGACGGCGCGTCCCGCCACCGCCAGGAAGCGTCAGCCGACCAAGTCGGCGGCTCCGAAGCCCTCCGAGAAGGTGCCCAACGAGGAGGACGGTGATGGCGCATAAGAAGGGTGGGGGCAGCAGCCGGAACGGACGGGACAGCAATTCGCAACGCCTGGGAGTCAAGGTCTACGGTGGCGAGACGGTCAGCGCCGGTGCCGTCCTGGTGCGCCAGCGTGGAACCAGGATCCTGGCGGGGAAGGGGGTCGGAGTTGGCAAGGACCACACCCTTTTCGCTCTCAGCAGCGGACAGGTCGACTACCACCCCTACCGCACGTCGCGGATTCGGGTCTCCATCCAAGAGGGTGGCGCTCCCGTCGCCTGATCGCGGGCGGGGCTCCTCCTTTGTGAACCCATGTTTCTGGACGAGGTAGTCCTGTCCGTGAGCGCGGGCCACGGTGGGCCCGGCTCTAACAGCCTCCGTCGCGAGAAGTTCGTCCCCAAGGGCGGGCCCGACGGCGGGGACGGCGGCCGTGGCGGGGATGTCCTGATCAGGTCCAGGCTGGGGCTCAGCTCGCTGCAGGGGTTCCATCTGGAGCGCACCTTCAGGGCCAAGCCCGGACGCCCCGGGGAGGGCTCCAAGCGACACGGTGCAGACGGAGAGTCCGTCGTTCTGGCGGTGCCGTGCGGCACGATGATCTTCGAGGCCGGTGACGGGCAGCTGCTGGCCGACCTCGATGGTCCTGAGCAGCAGGTCGTGGTCGCCCGGGGAGGGAGGGGTGGAAAGGGCAACTTCCACTTCGCCACCGCCACCTACCAGGCGCCGACAAGGCGCGAGCTGGGGGAGCCAGGGGAGGAGCGGCAGATCCGTCTGGAGCTGCGCCTCATCGCCGACATCGGGCTTGTCGGTCTGCCCAACGCGGGGAAGTCCACGCTGCTGGCGACGTTGACAGGAGCTCACCCCAGGATTGCGGACTACCCCTTCACCACCCTGTCCCCAAATCTGGGTGTCGCGGAGCTGCCTTCCGGGCAGACAGTGACGGCCGCTGACGTCCCCGGCCTGATCGAGGGAGCTCATCGGGGGGCGGGCCTCGGAGTCGGGTTCCTGCGCCATCTGGGGAGGACCAGGCTGCTGGTGCATGTGGTGGATGCCGGCCTTGGGACCATAGGCGTCTTGGCGGCGTATGGACAGGTGGCGGAGGAGCTCAGGCTCCACAGCCAGGAGCTGGCCCTCAAGCCCGCGGTCGTCGCCCTGAACAAGATCGACCTCCTCTCACCGCAGGCGCTGGCGGAAGCCGAGTCGGCGCTCGTGTCGGAGCTCGGGCCGGAGGTGCCGGTGGTCTCGATCTCGGCTTCCACCGGGGCGGGCACGGAGAGCCTCCTGCAGGAGTGCTCCAAGATTCTGGCGAGGCCATCGGGGCGGTCCCCGGAGCCGGGTCGGTTCCAGCTGTATCGGGGCCCCCAGGCGCGGGACAGGACCTTCCGGGTGATCCGGGACGATGGCGTCATATCGGTCGACGGGGAGTCTGTCGCCCGCTT
>JAJYWM010000178.1 GCA_021791455.1 bacterium
GGGCGCGGTTTCGGGTCCGGGCGGCCTTTTTGCTCACCTGGCCGACGAGGCCGCCGAGAGGGGCGAGCTGGCGACCATAAAGACCAACTACAGGGCTCTAGACGCGTCCGACGGGCAGGCATGGGACGCAATAAGGGAGGGCCGCTCAACGGACTTCCTGAGCCGCTACAGAGCCCAAGGACGGATCTGTCTGAAGCTCACAGTGGAGGAGGCCCGCGCCGAGGCGGTCGCTCACTGGCTTCAGGACACCATTGAAGGGAAGACCTCATTGATCGTAGCCACCGGCTCCAACCGCGAGATCGACGAGATCAACAAGGCTTGTCAAGCCGCCCGGGTTGCGGTCGGTCAGATCGCTGCCGATGGGCCGTCGCTCACGATCACCTCTAAGGACCCCCGGAAAGGCTACGAGCGAGAGGAGACCCTGCGCGTAGGTGATCGAGTGGCGCTAACCCACACCTCGTATCTGGACACCGCGGGCGATCGCCAGCGCTCCACTCGCTCTAGGGTTCACAACGGCGAGAGCTTGACCATCGCGGGCATCGATGGCAGTCGGGTCACCTTGAGGCGGTCGTCTGGCTCACTCGTCGAGGTCTCCGACGATCGCGTGAACCGCCTCCGCCTCGACTACGCCTGTTCCTCACTGAGGTCGCAAGGCCGGACTGTGGACCGGGTGCGGGTCATGGCTCACCCCCAGACCGACCAAGAAGCGGGCTATGTGGCGGTCACCCGAGCCCGAGAGGGCTCGTGGGTCTACGGGGCCATCCGAGAGCTGGCCGAATGGCCGGACGGTGTGCCCTACGACACGGTCATCGACGATGCGATGGTGGCCCTGGCGGCCGCCTTCAGTCGGTCCCGCCCGGATGAGCTGTCCATCGTGGCTGCGGAGCGGGCTCGTGAGGCCGCACCCAGTTCGTCTGAAGCAGAGATCGTGCCCTTGCCCGTCCGCAAGGACGAGGTCGAGGAACCCGGCCAGGGCAGCGGGCCCGCGGAGGTGATCGATCTCCCTCTTCGTACGCTCGAACCCTGGCCCCAGGACCCCTGGGCCGAGAGTGGCCGAGACCTCGATCTACCGATGACCATGGAGCGATAGGTGCCGCCCGAGTGCCTGTGCGCTCACTTGAGAAGTGGCGCCAAGCCTAGCGGGCTGACCGATGGCTGAGGGAGCGCTGATTCCCGCCTACGGACCACCTCTGCGTAACACGGATGCGAGCAGCCTTCGGGTCGATTCCGAAGAAGATGCCGGCCGCTGGCAGCAACTCGCTGACGACTAGGCGGTAGAGATCGTCCAGGACGGAGACAACGACCTTGCCCCTCGCTGGGCTCCTCCCTGCAAAAAGTATCTTCACGCCGACATTCAGATATGGGTTTACTTCGAGTTGTGGACTGTCGTAGGTGGCGGTGACACATTTTTGGCCGTCTTTCAGGGGCTGGTCGCTGAACCAAGTGTGACTGGGGAACGGGAACCTGTTGGCGTCTGCCCAGTTCTCCCCATCCTTGTGCCAGCGGAGGGATTCGGCCGCGAAGGCGCTGACGAGCATGCTCCGGTGCTTGTCCACAATGTCTAGTTCGTGGAGAATGCCGAGCCTCCTACCCACTTCCGTTCGCTGGTAAGGCTGTACCGAGTCGAGCCAATTCCGGATCTCTGGGGTGACGGGCAGATTGAGACTTGGTTCCTTGGCCCCCGTGCAGGGATTGGTGCGCTGGACAGCGTGGAGGACGGGGAAGGAGACTCGGTCCGGTTTGGCTCCGCTGAGCCTGACGAGATTGCCCGCGAGGTGGTCCAAGACGCTCCGGAGGTTGTGGATGCAGTCCCCGAAGGTCACCAGGAAGGAGTCGGGCACGGCGGTTGGCCCGGTGGGAAAGAACGAGTGGTCGAGTCCCTCTCGTTCAATTTCCACCCGGAACCCGGGCAGCCCAAGCTGGTCTATCTGGGCAGCCTCCCGCTTGAGTGCTTTCAGATGGGTCCCTGCCCTCCACACCTTGAGGTCTACCGAATGGAGATCGGTCGCCGTCTGCCTCTTCACGCCGCGCCATCCTCCAGGAACCGCGCCTAGGCGTCCCAAGACCCAGAAGACCCCGATGGTCCAAGACCTCGGTCCCAACCCGCGACAGAGTCTACAGCGCCTTGCATTCGATCCCCGCGCCGCCCGGCAAGTCGGCAGCGCTTGGCCCATCCAGGTTGCCGAACCGCCGCCCGCTCAGGCCGAGGGCGCACAGGTGTACGCTCACCTTCAATAAAGCACAGCAAAAGATAGGAGTTTGGCGACCATTTGCCTTGCCCTGAGTTTTGTGGCACTTTGGAGATATGGCCGCTTTCGTGACCGGGCCGGCTTCGGGGCAACGAGGACCCCAGAACGGTGAGACCCTCAGCAACGGAGAGTTAGGGCTGGGTGCTCGTTCGACAATGCTTCTCGATCGGCGCAGTGCGGCGGCGCGCCTCGGAGTGTCTTCCAGCCTGTTCACCGAGCTGACCGCTGACGTCAACCCAACCATCCCCTACATCCGCCTTACGCCGGGCGGGCAAAAGTGGTGGACCGAGGAAATGCTGCAGGTTGGCATCGACCGCCTCTACCTGGATCAGATGGGCAGGCACCTTCTACCTGAGAGGCTGCTGGAGTCCAGGACGCCCGACAGCAACATCCGGCAGCTACGCCGAGCCGCCTGAGCTCAGTCGTTCGAGCTCGTCCGCCACAGGGCGGGTATCCCTGACCCTGAGGTGGGTGTAGTCAGACGGCACCCCTCCTTTCGACCACCCGAAGTACTGCTCTATCACTTCCGACCGAACCTTCGCCGGGTCCGCATGCCTGGTCAAGAGGGTCTTAAGCGTGTGCCTAAGGTCGTGAGGCCTCATTTCGACCCTCATCTCTTCCTTGATAGGCGTCCAGACCCGGCGGTGCCAGTAGCCCGTGTCCATGGCTGTCCCTGAGTTCCGAGGGCTCGTGAAGACAAAGACGGGACCAGATTGGCCGCTGTCCCGGTGCTTCTGCAGGGCTTGAGCGAGCTGTTGCGGTATAGCTACCGTTCGCTGACTTCTCTCCGTCTTGGGGTTCTCGGACACCAGGCCTCTACCCGTCACGCGCTGGATGGACCGCGTGATAGTCAGGTGAGGTCCCAGCTCGTGGTCCAGGACTACGTCACTCCAAGTGAGGCCCAAGGTCTCCCCTCTCCTGCTACCCAGAAACATTGCAGTCAAGGCGGAGGCCCCATTGGGGTGCCGCCCAGCTACCGCGAGCATCTCGCGCCAGGCCCGCAAATCGAGTGCCACGCCCTCAAAGCTCTCCTCTGGCGGGATACCGGGAACGTCGACATCCTCCATCGGCGTTTTCACGATCAGCCCGCGCCGTTTAGCACGGCGGAACATCGGCCCAAGGACATGGTGGAGGTGGATGACCCCCTGTACTTTGAGTGGGGTCCCCTTTGAGCTCAGCCTCGCTCCGACCGGTGCCCCGAACGAGTTCGGTGGCACCATGCCAATCCGGAGCCACCCGTAGAGGGCCTCAATGTGCTCCGCCGTGATCTCGGAGAGGCGGTGCCGTCCGTAGGCTCGGACGAGCCAGTTCAGCTTGTCCTCGTACCCGGCCACTGTCCCCCACCGGCGGGTTGTACCCCGCCCCCTGGCCGCTGATGACCGTAGCTCAATCAGCCACTCCGCAGCCCACTCCTCCACCGTGACCTTGGTGGCCCCCTTGGGCGTGGCGATGCCCTGGTTCCTCAGGTACACCTGTTCTTGGAGCCAGACCTCTGCCGCGTTCACGGTGGGGAAGGTCCGCCTGACCACCACGCCATCGGCCTGGCGGAACTTCGCTACCGCATGGCCCGTCCTGGGCTCGATCGTGTAGCCTCCAGATCCGTATGCACGACGCTCCCGACCCGCCACGTCCGCTCCTTCGGCCCATTCGGCCCGAATGTTCGGCCCAATGTTCGGCCCATCATAGCACACGGTGGCGGTTGCTGGCGCTCCATGGTAACATCTACTGATCTCATGACACCCCGGGCCGAGGTAGCTCAGTTGGTAGAGCACGGGTCTGAAAAACCCGGTGTCGGCGGTTCGATCCCGCCCCTCGGCACCACCAATTTGATCTCAATACTAAGCCTGGATCCACCGGCCAGGTAGGGGT
>JAJYWM010000359.1 GCA_021791455.1 bacterium
CGAGTACGAGTGGATCGATCCCCAGGAGTACCAGTCGATCCAGGGCTCGGGGGTGCAGGTCTACTATGAGGTGCTGCCCGGAGTGTTCATCCCGGTGCCCTCCAACATGGCCAGCCTCGCCCCTGGCACTCCTCTTTACATGCAGGTGCCCTCCGGGACGGCGGGCAACCCGTCGGCTCCAACGGCGGCGAGCAGCCCTCCGGTGATCCCGGCCTACCCGCTCAGCTCCTCGTCTCCTCAGCCGGTCAACGGGGCCCCGGTGTATAACGGGGCGGCATCGTGATATCCTCCTACCCCTACCGGGTCTTCCCCTCCCTCCCGCAGCAGCGGATGGACGCGGAGAATCACGCCATGCTGAGGGGGCCGTCTCCCGCCCTGAGCCTCCGGCAGCCCAGGGGGCAGCGCATCCCGGCGGCGCAGCGAGTCATGGAGGAGGAGATGCGCCAGGCCCAGGGCAAGACCCGGAAGAGGCGCTAGCGTGGCCCCGCGGCAGGGCGCGGCTCTCACCGCCGGGACTATCGGCATCACGATCCTCTCGATGGGGGACGCCTTCAACGCCTACTCTGGTCTGCTGCCCTCCATGTTCACCATCTCCTCGGACTTCTTCCACCAGCAGGGATCCCATGCCGGCAACGTGAAGCGGATCCGCCAGGGGGAGGTGATCGCCACCGTGGCCAGCCTCGGGATCGGTTTCGGGGCGTCTCTGGCGGCGGGATCGGCCCTCCCCTTCTGGGGGACGGCCATCGCCTGCACGGCCCTTCTGATCTCGTACGAGTACGCCCTTCGCCATCCGGCCTCTGAGGTTTCCTGATGCTCACCGGGGCAGGCCAGGGGACCATCGTCGGGGGGACCGGTGGGGGTGGGTCAGCCGCGGCCACCGCAGCGGACACGACTCCCCTCCTCTTCGCCACCGCCTTGCTCACGGCCATGGGATGGCCGACCACGCAGTCGAACATCGCGGCCATGGTGTCCTGGGAGCAGGCCGAGGGTGGCAACTGGGAGAATCCGGATGCCTACAACCCGCTCGACACCACCATGCCTGAGCCGGGGGCGGTGTCCACCAACGGTCCAGGCGTCAAGAAGTACACCTCCTGGGCCCAGGGCCTTCAGGCCACGGTGGCAACCTTGCAGCTCAGCTACTATCCAGCCATCCGCGCCGCCTTCGCCGGGGGCAACGCCTCACAGACGCTGGTGCCCACGGCAAGCGGAGAGCTGCGCACTTGGGGCACCAACCCGGCGGCCATCCAGGCCGGGATCAGCAGCGGCAGCTGGCAGAAGTATGCCACCCGGACCGGGGGGAGCGGGATCGGTGGGCCCGGGCTCAGCACCGGCTCTGGCTCGAGCTCCAGCTCCGCCTCCTCCGGCTGTGCCTTTGGGGTCGGCCCTTTCTGCATCTTCTCCGAGGCCGGGCTCTACCGCTTCTACGGCGCCCTGCTCATCCTGGGTGGTGGCCTGGTCCTCACCGTCGGGTTGGGGTTGGTAGTGGTGGGCGCCCTGGCCGAGACCAAGCTCGGGCGGGCCACCTCCAAGACCTTCGGCTCGGCCGGGCTCGGGGCGGTGGTCGGAGCGGCGGCCGCCCCCGGCAGGGCCGTCTCCGGGCAGCGTCAGGCCAGTAGGCAGCGGCGAGAGCAGGCTACTCAGGCGCAGGCCCGCCAGGCCCGCCAGGCGGCCCAGGAGAGCCACCAGGCGGCGCTGCGCCGGGCCCAGCTCAGGGCGGCTCGGGCCAGGGCCCGCCGGCAGGAGGAGGGGGTCCGCACTCAGCGGGCGATCACCCAAGGCAGGCAGGACTCCGCCACCATCTCTGACTACGAGCGGACCGAGGGCGCCCGCCGCCGGAGGGAGGCCGTAGAATCGAGAAGGGCTGGCAGATCCCTGGCCGCTCAGAACCGGCGGCGGATCCAGCAGCGCCAGAAGTTCGAGGACGTGTTCGGAGAGGCCTCATGAGCAAGGATGGCAAGGGAGGGGCCGGAGGCCCGTCCATAGACCTCGGCTTCCAGATGGACCTGGCGGCCACTCTCAAGGCCGGTTTCGACGGCCTCCAGGACAGTGATCGGGACCGCCGAGAGCGGGAGCGACAGCGCGAGCTGGATCTGATCCCGCTGGATCACACGATCCGAGGCTCCGGGACGGCTCCCACCACGGGAGATCTGATCTTCGACTGCGGCGGACCGCCCCTCGGCCGGGCCTGGGTCCTCCGCCGGCTGGCCGTCGCCGGCACCGACCCGACAGTCGCCATCGCCGGGGCGGCCTACTGCTTCGCCTCCTCGGCCGGGGACTCGGACCAACTCATCACCACCACCTGGTTCGATGTGGCCTCCAGCCTTCCCATGGTCGGCTGGTACACCTCCCGCCAGGTGGTGATCGCCGACGGCCAGCGGCTCTGGATCAAGATCACCTCACCCACGGCGGGTGCGACCTACTCCGCCTCCGGCAAGGTCATGTCCGAGGTGGCCAACGAGCGGGCCGCCGCCCGGTACACCCTCTGAGCCATGGGCTTCCCATTCGATCCGGTCGGCGCCGGCCTGGTCTACAACGTCAAGAGCTATGGCGCCTTCGGCGACGGGGTGCACGATGACACGGCGGCCATCCAGGCTACCGCAAATGTGGCCAGTAAATCTGGCAACGGTGGTGTCGTCTATCTTCCTCCGGGGAGGTACGCGGTCAGCACAACCATCACCATAAACGGCCAGGCGGTCCACTTCGTGGGCAGCGGCTGGTCTAGTCCGGTGGCTGGAGCGTCCAACCCGGTCAGCCTTGGCACAAGCCTTGCGGTGCTTGCCCCGACATCCTCGTTCCCACAAAACTCCTATGTCCTGGACTTCAACAACACCAGTAACATGATCAACGGCTGCGGGCTGCGCTACCTGTCGTTTGATGGCTCGGACGCGAGCACCGTGAGCAATGTGTCGGCCTGTCACCTAGGAAACGCGGCTTTCTTTGATGCGTCTGACTTCTCAATGGCACACATGACGGGTACTGGTTTCATCTGCGACCAAGAGGGGGCCACATATTCCACTCCCTCCGTCTCTCAGCTGTGGTTTACCAACTTCTGGATGCAGGGCGGTGGAGGACACGGTATCTGGGTGGTCAGTGGAGACTTCACGACCGAGGTTTTCGTAAGCGAGTTCTGGATTCGGGACGGCCAGAACGGCATTTACATAGCTGGCGAGGACATAGGCAAGGTCTACATCCATGACGGGGGGATCACACAGACCAACTATGGCGTCTGGATCGCAGGATACGAGAACATCGTCCACGACCTGGTGATAGCCCAATGTTACGACAGCGGTATCTATGTGGCCTCGGGCGGGTATGCCAACTACCAAAAGCTAATTCACCACAACATCATCCGGGACTCGGATCAGAGCGTCAATGGTAGCGCTGACATCTACATCGCCAGCGGGGCCATCAACACACGTCTGAGCGGCAATATCTGCGCCGGTGTCAACACCCCCGCCGAGTACGGCATCTATGTGGCCGACAGCATCGGATCTAACGGCATCGCCGTGGATTCCGACAACTACTCCTTCAACCACAAGACCTCGAACTTCTACTCTGGCGGCGCCGGCAACAACTACACCAAATGGACGCCCCCTTCATCCAGCTTCACCCTGCCCGCCTCTGGCACCGCATGGACCAACAACAGCGGCGCCGATGGGACCCTATACGTCACGGGCGCGGGCGTTGTGACAGATGTGGTGGTGCAGGGTGTGACGGTGGCCTCCTCCCTCTCGGTGGGACAGACGTACTTCGTCCCCGCCGGGGGCACGATCAAGTTCACCTACACGACCGCCCCGACCCTGGTGTTCGTGGGCAACTGATGGCCATCTCCACTGTCGTCTGGCTCGGTTGGCTGGCCCTCTTCGGGGTGCTGGAGCTCTCCGCCCTCTTCCGCCGGGTTCCCTGGACCACCATGTCGCAGTGGACCTGGGAGCTGGAGAAGGCCTGGTGGCCGCTTCCCTGGCTGGTGATCGTGGCCCTGGCCCTTCTCATGGTCCACCTGGCCACCGGTCGGTACTAGAGTGTTCAGATGGCCCTTTCGGCACAAGGATCTTGGAGGTGAACCCATGAGTGACGCGACAGATGCGGTCCAGCAGGCCCAGGCGGCCC
>JAJYWM010000445.1 GCA_021791455.1 bacterium
CTGCGCCCCCCGCACCGGGCACCCAGTCAAGAGCGGGAACGCCTCCTGAAGGCCACGCGCCGCCGTCAGGAGTACCGGGCGGCGACCACCAGGTCAGGCCCGTCGAGTGGGTCCACTCCGCGACCGGACGATCCTCTGCCACGATCCCCCGCCGAGGACGGACGGCTGGAAGGGCAGTGAGCGCGTGGTGATGGCGGAGGGAGAGGGATTCGAACCCCCGGAAGCGTTGCCGCCTCAGCGGTTTTCAAGCTCTCACACTGATGTTCCCCGGCGTCCGCCAACGTTCACCGTGATCACGAATCGGCACTCGTGGGTCCGCCAATGGCTGCCTGCGCGCGGCTGGATACGCCCAGGTTGCCGTCATGGTTGCCGTCAACGCCTGGCTGCGGCCCAAGATCCGGACACTCCAATCCAGGTCAGCGGTCTAGCACGACTTCGTCGTGCGGGCTGCTCAATCCGCTCAGTGACTCTGCTGAGCGGATGGCGTAAACTCATGGGCACCCGTAGCCCCAATTTCAGACGTTTTGCCGGCGCAGTTCGGAAGGCGGTATCAATTGCTGATGAGTCTGTCCCCGATAGGCCGCTGGTTGCCCCATGGTGGTGAGTTGGGGCGGGCAGTGTCAAAATTGCTGAGATCAGCCTGGACAGGACCAGGCTCAGCCCCCGATGTCCACGAGTGTGAATTTGGAGGCCTCAATGTGCTCCATGAAGGACAGCGGTGATCCGAGAGCAACTCACGAGCCCGTTAGCCGCCGTCGTGGTGGGGATAGCGGCAGCCCTGCTCACAGGTTGTGCCACGGGCCCAACTCCAGTCAAACCAACGTGCTGCGACCAGGCGGTCAAAGGACCGCCCGCGGTAGAGGTGAGCGGCGTTCTTCTGACGACAGGCGGCGTTAATAGTGCTCCGACCCCGACGCCAGTGTCCGGCGGAATAGTCACTTTCCAGTTAGAAACTGGCCTGGGGTACTCATCAGTGACCGTTCGGACTGCGCAGAATGGCGACTTCCACGTTTACCTTACGCCAGGTGCGTATCGGGTTGAAGCGGCGATCACCACCTCGCCAGGTGCTCTCAAAGGCGCCTACGGTCCCTTCCAGATTCACTCAGGGCGCAACGGGCCCCTGAAGTTGACTCTTGTGGCCCTTTAGAGCGGCGACACTGGCTGCCCCGTGATGGTAGGAGGAGTGCGCCTGTCACTCTTCTGGGAGATGCTCGTCTCGCCTCCGAGCGTGCATTGGATGCGCTCTCGGACGTGGTCTACCCCAAACCATGACAGCGCGAGGTACAAAGCCCCGCTCAAAGCCAGGTCGAAATTAGCGCTGAGCGCAGGGGGTGGGTCGTTGTCCTCGTGCCATCCAAGATCGGGGCGTCTGACCAGCGCCAAGGCCGAACCTTCTTATGGCCTAGAGGGAAGATCGAAGGTGCTGAGGGCGACCTGCTCTGAGTACGAGCGAAGAGTCGCTGTTCCGTATCCGACGAATGTCAACTCTCCTGGGATGTCATAGGACGCGATGACGCCGTTCGCGGCCAAGCAAACACTTCCGAGTTGGCTTGCCCCACGCTCGAATTTCAGGCACCGGAGTGATCGACCACCGACGGTCCTGGAAAACAGGACGGCTCGCCCACCAGCAGTCTTGCGCCCACCGGGCACACCGGTATACGTCTCGGCCGCGTTCTGCAGGCCCACCAGCAGTGCTTGTGGTGGATAAGGGCCGAGGAGGCCGCTCGTGGTGCTCATCCCGATGCCGGTGTAGGGCCCCGTGCAAGACCACGAAGCACCGACGGTTGGTAGAGAACATGAATAGAGTCCAGAACCTCCCTGCGGCAGCTTCTGTCCTGCCTCGGCCGCGAAGACCTCGAAGCTCCGGTTTGCTCCCTCCCCGTAGAAGGCCGCAGGGGTGACTTGGTACCGGATCAGGTCGTGCGAGCGCTGCGCCGCGCTCACCTGGAGGCGCATTGTGCCTCCGTGGCCGGACGCAGTCGTTACAGCATAGGTCTCGGCGAAGACGCCTTGGGTGCCGCGCTGAGCCAGCTTGAGGAAGGTCTGTATTTGGCTGGGTGAAGCGACGGAGGCTGACTTGGGCCCGCGACCGCCACCACTTGGCTTGGAAATCAACAGGCCTGCCCCGCCAGCCACCGCCAGGACCAAAATGGTTGCGAGTCGGCGGTGCCTTCGCCGTTGCCGAGTCCTGGCTTCTTCGATGAGTGCCTCTGGGTCGGCGATCAACAGAGCAGGATCGTCGCGCTCAAGGGTCTTCATACCGCTATCCAATGGCCTCCATGATCTCGGCAAGCTCGTCAAGTCGGTACCCGTGGGCACGAGCCATCATCACCAGGTCTCGCGCCTTGGCGACGAGGAGGCTCCTATCTGGGCCATCGGCCACCACGCGGACTCCGCGTCCCCGTCGAAATTCCAGAATGCCCTCGTCGCGCAGTTCCCGGAGGGCTCTGAAGACGGTGTTGCTGTTCACGCCAAGGATGGCCGCGAGGTCGCGCGCTGGTGGAAGTCGGTCGCCGGGGCCGACCTCCCCATCCGCAATGGCGCGCCGGAGAGCGGCCCCGACCTGCTCATGAAGTGGCACCGAACTCGTGAAGTCTAGAGGCATAGTACTTTTAGTGCTAGCCATAGCAGCATTATAATCCACGGGCGGATCGTTGGCGCAGAGGAAGAGCGGCGCTCACGATTTGCGCCCCGGAGACAGGGTCACATGTGGCCCAAGGGTGGGTCGGACTCATGCACCTTCGAGCGGTCGCTCATTCGAGCAGGTCAGCTATCGATTGCGCCGCGGCTCGCTGCATAGTCTCGGTGACGTGTGAGTACCGATCCAGGGTGATCGCCACCGTGGCATGCCCGAGCATCTCGCTGGCCACCTTTGGGTGAACCCCTTGGCTCAGGAGCAAGGTTGCTGCCGTATGGCGCAAATCATGAAACCTCACGGGTGGCAGGCCGGCACGCTTGAGCAGGGGCACGAAGTCGCGGCGAACCACCTGATCGCGCTCGAGGAGCCCGCCGACGGCTGTCGTGAAGACCAGGTCGCGGTCTTCCCAGGCGGCCCCGAGCCGCGCCCGATCCTGGTCCTGCCTCAGTCGATGGCGGTCCAGCGCGGCCACGGCTTGAGGCGTGAGCACCACCGCTCTCCGGGACCGAGCGGTCTTCGGCGGCGTGATGAGCAGCTGTGACCCCACCTTGGTCACGGTGCCGGTCACCTGGACGGTCCCGCGGCCGAGGTCGATCGCAGACCACCGAAGTGCCAGAAGCTCCCCTTGCCTCATCCCAGTGGTGACCGCGACCACATAGAGGGCTTCGAACGGACTCTCTGCGGCCGCGCGGCAGAGGAGCTTCACCTGTTCTGAGGTCAGGGTCCTCATCTCGGCGCTGACCATTCTTGGGGGAGGCACAAGTCCGGCGGCGTTCCGCGGGACCATGCCCCACCGGACGGCGTCGGCGAGAGCGCGATGGAGGACGGCGTGGGCGTGGTGCGCCGTGGTCGGGCTGATCCCTTTGTCCAGCATCCGGCGGTGGACCTCACGCACGTGTTGGGGTCCGACTTGCGACAGGCGCACCCGTCCCAGGACGGGGATCAGGTGCAGGCGCCCGAGCTCCTCATATCGCTGCAGGGTCCGAGGACGGAGGTGGGGCTGCATTCCAGGCAGCCAGACCTCCCAGTAGTGCCCGAAGGTCTCCCGGCCGCCGCTTGGGAGGAAGCCGTCCTCGTTGGACTTGAGCGCGGCCAGCAACTGCCGGTTGACGGCCTCGCGAGTCGAGCCGTACAGGCGATGCCGGCGCCCTCCCAGGAATATCGCCGCCTCCCAGCGGCCATCCTTGCGGTGGTAGATCGTGCCCTCGCCGTTGGCTCGCTTGGCCACGTCGGATTCACAGCTCTCGGGAGGGTCCGAAGCCCGCCAGTCGCGATCGCTCCCACCGCTCGCGCACGTAACCTTCGACCGCTGCCGCCGGGACGCGGGTCAGCCGGCCCAGCTTGACGACAGGTAGCTCTCCGCGCTGGATCATTCCGTAGAGGTAGGTCCGCCTGCACCCGAGCAGGTGGGCGGCCTCATCCACGTTGAGGAGCAACTTCTCAGTCATTGGGCCGCCTCCCAGATC
>JAJYWM010000238.1 GCA_021791455.1 bacterium
CGACGCTGTTTGGAATACACTATCCCACCTCAGTAGACGACAGGACCGTGCGGCCCGGAAGTGCGGCGCGCGACGGTCCAGCAGGGAGGTGGTTGTGATGCAGCGGCTGTTCACCCGTTCGGGACTTGCGGTGATGGCTGTGGGGGTCATGGCGACGCTGCTGGTGTCCGCCTGCAGTGGCGCTGCCCAATCCTCCTCGAAGTCAGCTTCCGGAGGTGTTGTCACCTTCGCCGAGACGGCCGGGGGAAACCCCGACTACATCCTGCCACTGGCAGGAGGCCCCTATTTCAGCATCGCCAATGACTCCTTGTTCTCTAACATCATGTACGTCCCCCTGTATTCGTTCGGCGTCGGAGCGGACCCGGTGCTCAACAAGCAGCTGAGCATCGCCGACCCCCCGGTCTTCTCGGAAGGCAACACCGTGGTGACGGTGAACCTGAAGCACTGGGTGTGGTCCAACGGGACTCCGATCACCTCCAGGGATGTTGTCTTCTGGATGAACCTGCTGTCCGCGGTCACCGATCCCAACGCCCCTGTTATCGGCTCCAGCAGCGCCCCCGGCCCCGGTTGGGGAGCCGAGGTGCCAGGGGCCTTTCCCTTCAACGTCGAGAGCTACCAGGCGACCGGGACGTATCAGGTGCAGTTCAAGCTGAACGCGTCCTACAACCCGACCTGGTTCACCTACAACGAGCTGAGCCAGATAACCCCGTTGCCGCAGGCCAGCTGGGACCGCCTCTCCGCGTCCGGGGCGGTCGGAGACTACGACGCCTCCGCCCAGCCCCGGCAGGCCGTGAGCGGCACCTCCCCGGTGCAATACATACCCGTCAACCCGGGTACGGCGACCGGCGGCGCGCTCGGCGTCGCTCAGTTCCTGAACAGTGCCTCCCAGGATCTCAGCACCTATGCGACAGATCCGTTGTGGAAGGTCGCCAGCGGTCCCTTCGTGTTGAACCAGTTCACCACCAGCGGCTTCGTCAAGATGGTGCCCAACCGGCAGTACTCGGGATCCCCAAAACCGTCCATCAGCGCCTTCGAGGAGCTCCCCTTCACCTCGGACACCTCCGAGTTCAACGCCGTCCACAACGGCAGCGTCACGATCGGCTACGTCCCGACCCAGGATCTGGGCCAGGTCAACCAGCTGGAGAAGAGCGAGGGGTACAAGTACAACCCCTGGTACACCTTCTCGACCAGCGACTGGAACTACAACTTCACCAATCCGACCAATGGCGACATCTTGAAGCAGCTGTACTTCCGGCAGGCGGTGCAGTCCCTGGTCAACCAGACCCAGTACATCAAGGACTTTCAGAACGGCCTGGGCATCCCCACCAACGGGCCGGTGCCGACCTATCCTGCCAAGAACCCAGACGTGAGCCCGTTGGAGGGCGGGGGCCTCATCTACCCCTACGACCCAAGCAAGGCGGTGAGCCTGCTGAAGCAAAACGGCTGGACGGTGGTCCCCGGGGGCACGAGCTACTGCTCCAAGCCGGGAACCGGGGTCGGTGAGTGCGGCGCGGGCATCAGCCTGGATCAGAAGGCCACTTTCACGGCTCTTTACTCGTCCGGCAACACCGAGCTCCAGAGCGAGATGGAGTCGTTCCAGTCCACCGAGCAGAAGTACGCGGGGATCGACTGGCAGATCCAGAGCGAGTCCGGAACTGAGATGGCGGGAGTGGTCACCGGTTGCACCTACGCGCACCCCTGCAGCAGCTGGGACCTGGAGAACTTCGGAGGAAGCGGCTGGGTCTACTCGCCGGACTACCTGCCCACCGGGGGCGAGCTGTTCGCGAGTGGCGCCGCCAGCAACCTGGGCGACTACACCAGCGCGACCGCCGACCGTCTGATCCAGGAGACCCACACCGCTCCGACCGTCGCGGCGGAGCAGAAGGCGCTCTTCGCCTACGAGGATTACATCGCCCAGCAGCTGCCCCTGATCAACTGGCCGAGTGCCTTCACCCAGGCCACGGTGTACAAGTCGGACCTGAGTGGGTTCGTTCCCCAGGGCGTCTACGAGACCCTGAGCCCGCAGTACTACCGGTTCTGAGAGCTTCCGGCGAAGAGAGGTCGGTTTGGCCTCTCTTCGCCGCCGCAAGCCCGAGCGTATGCCCATCGTGCCTCTGGTTCGGTGCCCACGCGGAGGTGGCGCGGGCTGGGCCGCTCATATGTCCGGCCAGCCCTGTTCGGAGCCGCTGGCAACGGCGCCACACAGGCGCTGGTGTCCCCAAACCTGCCGGTCAGGGCCTGTTTCGAAGCGGCGCACCCTCAACTCCGGCCGACGCCGACCGCTCAGACTATGGCCACTCCCGCCTGGCGCATCTCCTCGACGGCCCTCCTGCCGGCCCCGGGTTGGAGCTCGACCGGGGCGCAGGCGCTCTCGATCAGGCGGGTCCGGAAACCCAGCGAGACCGCATCCAGGGCGGTCGCCAGCACGCAGACGTCGAGAGCCAGGCCCACCACGGTCACGATCTCGACACCACTGTGAGCCAGGAGCCGGCGGAGGGTGGTGGCCGTTACGGCATCGGTGCGCAGGTCGCGGATGGAGAAGGCGGAGTAGCCATCCGCCTCGTCCTCCCCCTTGAGGACTATCGCGGCGGGTCTCGGCAGCAGCGGGTGCAGCTCCGCGCCCCAGGTGCCCCGGACACAGTGCCTGGGCCATTTCCCTCCGAACTCTCGGAAGTGGGGGGTGCGCGGTGGGTGCCAGTCCTTGCTGCAGACCACCAGGCCGCCGGACCTCTCCGCCTCCGCCATCAGGGAGGAGACCCGGGCCGCGACCTCCTCTCCCCCTGGGACGAAGAGAGAGCCCGCCGGGTCGGAAAAGTCGTTCTGGACATCCACCACGATCAGGGCGGAGCGCGAAGCCGCGAGGTCTGGCGGTCCCATCTGTCGATTGTCCCGCAAGCGGCTCCGGAAGGAGCCCGGTGCGGATTCCGAAATCTCAGCTCATTTGCATAAGCTTGGCCCCATGAGCGCCGACAGCCCGTTGGATGACGACCTCGCCCAGGGAGTCGACCTGGGCCCGGTGCGAGGAGTGCGCGGCCCAGCTCGGATGCTGGCGAATCTGGCCGCACGTTCCCGCAGTCGCTGGGTGGGGTCTTCCGAGCTGCGCCGTTCCTTTGGGCTGTGGGCGCTCCTCGGACTGGCGCTGGCCCTTGGGTCCGGACTTAGTGCGGGGGAACTCGGGGGCCAGGCACCCCTGGGGGCGGCCCTGGGGATCAGCTGGTGGGTTCTGACCACCGCCTTCCTCCTGGTCGCCCTGGACCTGAATCGCCAGTTTCCCGACAGGGCTCCCCTCAGCCGACTCGGCCTTCCCAACGGCCTAACCGCGATCAGAGCCTACATGGCGGTGCCCATCCTGCTGTACGCCAGCATGCCGCCCCAGGGTGAGGCTCGCCCCCTGTTCCTCTGCGTCGCCTCGCCGATAGCCCTGCTGGATGTGCTGGATGGCTGGGTGGCGCGGAGAATCGGCCCGGTCACGATCCTGGGCCGGGCGCTCGACCCGATCATGGATGCGACCTTCTTCTCCCTCTCCGCCATAGGCTGCCTCGTGCTCGGCTTTGTGCCCCTGTGGCTGGTCCTGCTGGTGCTGGCGCGTTACGGGATTCCCGCCATCGCCTTTCTTTCCCTCTACCCCTGGCTGCCCAGGCGGCCGGAGATGGTGGCGACGAGGTTCGGCAAAGTCAACACCTTTGCCAGCGGGGTGGCCCTGGCGGGGTCCTCGCTTCTGGTGCTGGCGGGGGCGCCGACCCTGGCCTTCGATCTGGTGCTGGGTGTCATCCTGGCGGCAACCGCAGTCGGCCAGATCCTCACCCTGGCGCGACGGGGGATAGCAGAACTGAGGACGAGGTAGGGGGAGGCGGGCCGACTGGGGCCGACACCATCGTCCGATGACCAGCAGGCCCCGAGTAGCGGCCACTGAGGGGACGCTCGCCCTGTGCTGACGGTCCGCGCCGAGGGATCGAGACCGGAGCGTCCCTCATGCTGATCGGGCTTGACTCAGCCCCCGGTGATCTCCCACAGCGACTCTGGCGGCACGAGCCAGTGCAGGGCGGCATGGGCCACCCTCAGGCCACCCTGAAGACTGCCCTCTCTGAACATCCTCCGATAGGCATGCTTCACGGTGGTCTCTGCCAGATGGACCATGCCTCCCAGGGCCGCGAAGGGCAGCAGCTGGAAGTCCACGAACAGGGCCATGGCCACGGCCACCTCCAAGGGGACGTGGAACTGGGCCAGCAGAAATACCAGCACCCCCTCCCTGATCCCGATGCCGTTGGCGGAGATGGGGATGAAGGTGACCAGCAGGGCGATCGGCAGCGCCAGCGCGAAAACACCCCAGGAGATGTCGTAGCCGAGGGCCCGGCTGAAAGCCTCCATGGAGAGGAGGTTCAGCCCCCAACCGACCCCTCCGGCGACGATCGAGATCCCAAGCGCCGCCGGGGCGCCTCGATACCTGCCCAGGGAGCGCAGAAAGGTCGCCAGATGCTCGGTCAGTTGGTGGGTCCGCCAGGAGCGGCCGACCGGCTCAACACCGCGCAGCCGGGCCAGCACGTGCTCCGCCAGCAGGGCCGCGCCCCAGGCCAGGAGCATCATCCCCGCGAAGACCGCGAAGCCGACGACATCGGTGGTATGGAAGACGGTGCTGATCACGACCGCGCCACCCAGGCCCCAGAACGCCATGCCCATGGTGCCAGCCATACGGCTGCCCACCAGGGAGGCGATCACGGGTCCGTGCCCGACGACCTTGCCCACCTGGACGCCTCGCACCGCATCGCTGCCGACGCCCGCGGGAAAGATCTGGTTGATGAAGAGTCCCTTCATGTACCAGGAGCCCAGGTAGTGCCAGCCGATCCGGCGGCCAGCACCACGCAGAAGGGCTCCCCACTCGACAACGCTCGCCACCACCGACAACCCCGCCAGAGCCATCGCCAGCAGAGCCCACTCACCGTCGAGGTGTCCGAACTCGGCGATGGCGGTTCCGAGATTGACCGAGTGGACGAAGATAGCGAAGGCCAGCAGCGTGACCGCGACCCTGGTCGCCGGATTCGCCACCAGGCGGCGACCGACCGTGAACATTCTCGATAGGGTGCGATTCCCCACGAGCTCGGACGATACACCACCATCCTGAGAAATGTCTGCGCCGTGAGACTTTCGTCGCAGGGACGGCCGGCACCGACTACGATCCACGACAGTGACTCTCCAGCCCAGCGTCGACACTTCCCCCCCGATCGAGGGGCCTCCCGCAGTCGGGGTTCTTCCCACCTACGTCCCCGAAGAGCGGCTGACCAGGGTGGCTCAGCCGCTGTCGCGAAGGCAACGGGTGCTTCAGCGGGCGTTCGAGATGGCCCCCGGAGCCACCGTCTGGCTCTGCCTCCTGGTGCCCATGGCGGTTGGCTTCGTGATCACGTTCGCCAACTTCCAGTACCTCTGGATCCTGGGCGGATTCGCGGTCGGGCTAGACCTCTACTGGTTGGTGAAGCTGGTCTACACGTTCAGATTCGTGCTCAAGGGCATCGGGTTGCTGGAGCAGGCGCAGGCGACCAACTGGACCGAGGTGCTGAGCCAGGCGCAACTGCCCCCCGGAGCGCCCGATCCGTCCGACCTCCTCCATGCGGTGCTGATCCCCACCTACACCGAACGGTACGAGACGCTGCGCTCCACGGTCGCCGCCCTGGCCGACGCCGACTACCCCAAGGAGTTGAAGGTGGTGGCGATCATCACCCGGGAGACCGATCTTGACGGGTGCCGCAACATCGCCCGGCTCCAAGAGGAGTACGGGGATCGGTTTCGCGCCTTCTGGCACATCAAGGATCCCCTGCTGCCCGGCATCGTGGTGGGCAAGTCGGCGGCCATGGCGTATGCCGGACCGGTCCTGAAGCGGGCCCTGGACGGACTCGGGTTGGACCCGGAGAGGGTTATCGTCACCGACCTCGACTCCGACTACCGGGTCCATCCCCAGTACTTCTCCTATATCAGCTATCACTACTGTCTGGCGGAGGACCGCCTCACCTCCATCTGGCAGCCCGTCCCGATCTTCTTGAACAACCTCTTTAAGGTCCCCGCCGCGGTGCGCTCGATGGCGACCCTGGCCACCCAGTGGCAGCTCTACTTACACCAGCACCCCAAGCGGCTGGTGATGTTCTCCGCATACTCCATGTCCCTGAAGCTGGTGGCGGAGGTCGGGTTCTGGGATGACGACGTCATCCCGGAGGACTCCCGCTTCTTCTGGAAGGCATTCTTCACCTATGGGGAGAGGCTCAACGTACGAGGGGCGTTCATGCCGATGTTCGGTGACGCGCCGAGGGCGGCGGATTATGGGGCGACCCTGGTCAGCCAGTACAACCAGATCAAGCGCTGGGCCTGGGGCGTGACGGACATCCCATATGTGGCCGCCCGCATGCCCAACCATCCCGAAATCCCACTTCGCGTGCGCGCTCAGCGCTTCAAGATGTTGATCTTCAATCACCTGAGCTGGGCGACCGTACCCCTGCTGATCCTGGTCGCCGGCTCTCTGCCCTCGATCTTCAACTACGACTACGGCCTCTCCAACACGGGTGCGATCCTGGAGACGGCCGCCAGCCTGATCCTGGAGACGACCCTGCTCAACATCCTGGCGGTCGCCATCCTGGACAACCGGCTGCAGCCCAGGCCCAAGAGTTGGAATTGGTGGAGACGCCGGTTCGCCGATCTCCAGACCATCACCTACCCGGTCGTCTTCCTGCTTTTGAGCGTCATCCCGGCCCTGGAGGCTCAGACCCGTCTGCTCTTCGGTTCCCATCTCGAATACCGGGTCACCGAGAAGCACTAGGCGGATTTCTGCGATCGATACAATCTCCGCCATGGAGGATCGCCCCGTCGTCTTCAGTGGCATGCAGCCCAGTGGCGATCTGCATCTGGGAAACCTGCTCGGCGCCCTCCGCCCGTGGGTCGCCGGCCAGCGGCGGTTCCACAACTACTTCTGCGTTGTCGACCTGCATGCCCTGACGGTGCCCCAGGATCCGGCCGAACTCGGCCCCAAGACCAAGGAGGTGGCGGCTCTGTACCTGGCCTGCGGGATCGACCCCCAGGTGTCGACGGTATTCGTGCAGTCCCATGTGCCGGAGCATGCGGAGCTGGCGTGGATCCTGGGATGCCTGACCCCGTCGGGGTGGCTCGAACGCATGACCCAGTACAAGGACAAGTCGAGGCGGGGCGACTCCGAGCGGACATCTTCGGGGCTCTTCACCTATCCCGTGCTGATGGCGGCCGACATCCTCCTGTACCAGACCAGCCTCGTGCCCGTCGGGGAGGACCAGCGCCAGCATCTCGAACTCGCCAGAAATCTCGCCACTCGCTTCAACCGGCTCTTCGGCGAGACGTTTCGGATCCCGGAGCCACAGATCGGCCTGATGGGCGCGGGATCCCGGGTCATGTCCCTGGACAACCCCGACCGGAAGATGAGCAAGAGCTCGGATTCGGAGGCCGGGCGGATAGGGCTGCTGGACCCTCCCGATCGCATTCGAGCGAAGTTCCGCAGGGCCAAGACCGACAGCGGCACCAAGGTGGACGTCAATTCCGCCACGGGAGGGGTAGCCAATCTCCTGGACATCTACAGGGCCCTGACCGGATGTGACTCGGACACCTTGGAAGCGGAGTTCCAGGGCCTGGGCTACGGTGTCCTCAAGGATCGGGTGGCGGACGAGGTGGTTCTGGCCCTGGAGCCAGTCCAGCGGCGGCACCGGGAGCTGACCGCGGACCCCACGGCGCTGGACTCCATTCTGGAGAGGGGTGCGCAGGTGGCCCACGAGGCGGCCCGTAAGACCATGTCCGAGGTGCGCCGGCGCGTGGGCCTTCTTCCAACCACAGGGTCCTGACCGGCAGCAGCCATGGCGCTGCGGCGTTGGCCGCACAGCGGGTGGCCGGCCGTCGGGCCCCCGGGGCGCGGGTCGGTTCCCCGGCTCAATCGTGGTGGGAATGGATGTTCCCAAGGCCTTGGGCAAAGAGACTGGAGCCGGGCCCACCAGGGCGGGCAACTTATAATCCCGCCGATGCGGTGGAGTCGTATAGGCGTCTTTCTAACCGCCGCGGCACTTCCCGCCTACGTCCTGCGCGGCAGCCTGCTCGGCAAGCTCCCGTTCACCGGACTGGAGGTGGTGCTCGGTTTGACCGTGCTCGCCTTCGTGATCGAGAGCTGGCGCCAGAAGCGGATGCCGCATCTGGAAACCCCGTTCACGGTCCTGATCGCCGTGCTCCTGGTCGCCACCGTGATCGCGGTTGCGGTCAGCCCGGAGAAGAGGGACGCCCTGGGGATCGCCAAGGCTTACATCGTGGAGCCTGTCATCTACTTCTTCGTGGTGATCAACGTGCTTCGCTCCAGCTGGGACTGGGAACGCCTCACCTACGGGCTCTACGTCAGTGGGACCGTGGTCGCCGTGTCCCAGTTCGTGGCGCTCGGGAAGTCCCTGGCGGGGCACACCTTCAACATCAACACCAATCCGCCGGTCCCGACCTGGCTCTGGACCAACAACAATTTCGGCGGCATCTTCCTGGACCCCCTGGTCGCCCTCTCCCTGGGGTTGGCCCTCTTCGGCGGGGTCAAGCACCGCCGGGTGCACTGGGCCATGTTCCTTCTGCTGGGCTTGGGCGATGTGCTCACCTTGAGCCGCGGCTCCTGGTTCGCCCTGGTCGTCATCGCCCTGGTGGCGGCGGTCCTCCACCCGCGCCGCCGCATCCTGCTCTTGGGGTTGGTTGGCCTGGCGGTGGTCGCGCTGATCCTGCCCCCGGTGCGCCACCGGGTGGAGAACGAGCTCAACCCCAACAACCCCGCCAACTCGGTCGTGACCAGGGTTCACCTCTGGCACGCGACAGTGGACCTGATCGCGGGTCATCCGTTCACGGGGAGCGGGCTGGCCAACTATCAGGAGGAGATCGGCCCCTACCGGGCCCAGCTCCACGACGTGGTCCACGAAACCCACGTCTATCCGGACCAGCTGGAGCTGGACTTCTGGGTGGAGCTGGGAGTGATGGGGATCGTCTTCCTCATCGGCTTCATCTTCGAGCTCGCCCGCTACATCGCCCCCGCCGTCAGAGCAGGCCCACTGAGCCACCCCTGGGCGGCCGCTCTGGCCCTGGCCTGGGTAGGTATCTTCGCTCACGGGCTGGTGGACAGCCCATATTGGAAGAACGACCTCTCCGTGGAGTGGTGGGCCCTCGCCGCGCTGGTGGTCGTCGCCGTGGTCCCGGCGACCAGACAGCTGCAGCTGCGGCGTCCCCCCCGCAAGACCTGAGCCAAGCCGGGTGAGCCTCGCCCACCGCACGGTTCGCAACACCACGATGCTGTTCGTGGCGCGGACCGGAGCCAGGCTCCTGGTGTTCGTCGCCTTCATCATCCAGCAGCACGCCCTCCACGCCTTCCGCTACGGAGAGTTCGGAGTGGTGGTGGTGCTGAGCAACCTCTCCAGCATCGTCGGCGATGGCGGGCTCCAGATCGTCTACCTGCGCGAGGGCAGCCGGGACAGGAAACGACTCGAGCCCTATCTGGCGGCCATCCTCGGGGCCAAGGTCCCCCTCCTGCTGCTCAGCCTCCTGTGTCTCTTCGTGATGTCGTCGTTCACGAAGAACCCCTCGGTGCTGCCGCTGCTCTGGCCCGCGTTCGCGCTCCTGGTCGCCACCTCTTTGGCCAACCTGCTGCGGAGCACCTTCTACGCGACCGGGGAGATGCGCTACGAGGCGTTCGAGACCATGTCCGAGGGGGCGATCCTGCTGGCCGGCACCGCCTTCGCCTGGGTGGAACATCTGGGGCTGGCGGCATACCTGTGGGCCTACGCCGCCTCCTACCTGTTCACCTGCCTCTTCGCCGTCGTGATCATCGGCCGGCGCTATTTCCATCCCCACATAGCGATCGACTATCCCCTGGTCCGACGGCTGATCAGGATGGGGCTGCCGTTCGCGATGGTCTTCTTCCTCAACACCATCTACTTCAAGATCGACGTGCTCATCCTGGATGCGCTGCGCAACACGACCGAGGTCGGCTACTACCAGGCTGGCTACAAGTTCCTGGAGGGGTTGTCCTTCCTGCCCCAGACCGTGATGAACGCAGTGTTCCCCGCCCTTTCGATCCTCCACCTGGGAGCTGCCGAATCCATGCGCCGGGCCTACACCGTCACCCTGAGACTCCTGGCCGGACTGGCGATGCCGATGGCGATCGCGCTGGCGTTGGCGGCAGGCCCGCTGCTGGGCTTCCTGCACATCTACTCCCAGTCCGCGCCGGCGGTCAGCATCCTGGCCCTGGCCCTGGTGTTCCTGTTCGTGAACAACACCTTCGTCTTCGGCTTGGGAGCGATGGACCGCCAGCTGGACAGCATCAAGCTTTCGGTGATGAGCATCGTGGTGAACGTGGTCCTGAACTTCGTGATGATCCCCCTCTTCCCGTATCAGAAGGGCTATCTTGCTTGCAGTTGGGCGACCGTGATCACGGAGGTGTTCCTGCTGGTGGCCGGATACGTCCTCGTGCGGCGGCAGCTTGGACCCCTCCCCTGGGTCAGATCTCTGATCCCCATCATCGTCTCGGGAGGGCTTATGGTTGGGGTCATGGGGGTGCTCTCCTCTGAGAACGTGTTCTGGGTCGTGCCGGTGGCAGGGATCCTCTATCTGGGCTCCCTGTGGCTCACCGGTGGAGTCACCCCAGAGGAGCTGCGGATGGCCCGCCAGAGTCTGCGCCGCCGTTTGGCCCCGGAAGTGGAGGGGATAGACGTTGGCTGAGTCCCCCCCGCTGATACGGCCCCTGGAGCTCTCTCGGGCGATCTCCCACAACCGGCGCCTGGGACCGCTGATTGGGATAAGGGTGGTGGGGGACGCTCTGGCTGTGGCGGCGGGCGCTCTGATCGGCTACGGCTACCGCTTTCACCTGTCCGGGATCGCCATCCCCGGCGGGGTGGTGCCGAGCTTCCAGAACTACGCCATGGCGGTCCCCGTTGTGGTCGGCCTGTGGCTCGTCATCTTCGCCTTCACCGGCCGCTACCGGGTCCAGCGCGGGCAGTCCTTCGCAGACGAGATCCTGGGATCGGCGGGATCCGTGGCCCTCTTTGTGGTATTGGCACTGGCCCTGGAGGGGCTCTACCGGGGCTTCCCTTATTCCCGCCTGGTCCTGGCGGACGCCTCCATCGCGGCTCTGCTGCTCTTCATTTTGGAGCGGGCCCTGATCAGGGGGGTGCAGGGGGCCCTCTTCAGCTCCGGCTTCGGCTCGGTGCGGGTCCTGGTCGTGGGCAGCGGGGAGACGGCCGATCTCCTCATCCGCCGCCTGCGCATGTTCCCCGACTACGGCTACAACCTGGTCGGCCAGGTGCCCGAGGGAGATGCTCCTGCCTCACCTTCCCAGGACATTTCGGTCTTCTCGCCGACTCAGGGATTGGGGCGCATAGTGCAGCGGGAGCGGGCTGACATGGTCGTTCTCGCCCTGGCAGAGGCCGGCCACAGCCGGGTGGTGGAGCTGGCCAACCAGTGCCTCGACCAGGGCGCCGAGGTCAAGGTGCTGCCCGATGTCCTGGAGATCATGACCTCGGCGGCGCGCACCGAGCAGGTTGCGGGCCTGCCCCTGATCGGGCTCCGGCCCAACCGGCTGGTGGGGCGCAATCTCCACTACAAGCGGGGGTTCGACCTTTTGTTCACCGCGATCCTGGCCATCCCCGTGGCCCCGGTGGTGGCGCTCTGCGCCATCGCCATCTCCCTGACGTCCAAGGGTTCACCGTTCTATGGCCAGGAGCGGTTGGGGCTGCACGGCAAACCGTTCAAGGTGTGGAAGCTGCGCTCCATGGTGGCCGACGCCGAGAAGGGGACCGGGCCGGTGATGGCCTCGGCCGGAGACGACCGGCGCACGCCCGTGGGCCGCTTCGTGAGGCGATTCAGCCTCGATGAGCTGCCTCAGCTGTGGAACGTGATCCTAGGGGACATGAGCCTGGTGGGCCCGCGGCCGGAGAGGCCGTTCTTCGCCCATCAGTTCGAGGTCACCTATCCCAGGTACCGGGAGCGCCTGCAGGCGCCCCCGGGCTGCACCGGCTGGGCCCAGGTGAACGACCTGAGGCAGGGGAACTCGATGGAGGAGAGGATCTTCTACGACCTCTACTACATCGAGAACTGGTCTTTGAGCTTCGACCTCAGGATCCTGCTGCTGACTCCCTGGCGAATCCTGTTCCACCGCCACGCCTACTGAGACGCCGACCTCTGCCGGCGATCGGAACCGTCCCAGCTGGTAGCCTTGCAATCCGTGAAGGGCTTGGTTCTCAGCGGCGGCAAGGGAACCCGGCTGCGGCCCATCACCCACACCGGCGCCAAGCAGCTGGTCCCGATCGCGAACAAGCCGGTGCTCTTCTACGGCCTGGAGGCGCTCGTCGAGGCGGGCATCGAAGAGATAGGGATCGTCGTAGGGGATACCGGAGACGAGATCCGGCGGGCGGTGGGTGACGGTTCCCAGTTCGGGGCCAGGGTTGAGTACATCTCCCAGGAGGCTCCCCTGGGGCTGGCGCATGCGGTCAAGATCTCGCGCGACTTTCTGGCCGACTCCCCGTTCGTGATGTACCTGGGCGACAATTTCATCACCGGTGGAATTAGGGGGGTGGTGGAGCGCTTCCAGCGCGAGGGCCCGGAGGTGCTCATCCTTCTGAAGCAGATGCCCCACCCCGAGCGATTCGGGGTCGCCGAACTCGTTCAAGGGCGGGTGGTCCGCCTGGAGGAGAAGCCGCTCGTGCCTCGCTCGGACCTGGTCCTCGTCGGCGTCTACTGTTTCCAGCCCAGCATCCAGGCGGCGGTCGACTCCATCTCGCCCTCTCCTCGGGGCGAGCTGGAGATCACCGATGCGATCCAGTGGCAGATCGACCAGGGGCGCAACGTGGTCTCCCATCTGGTGGAGGGGCGCTGGATCGACACCGGCAAGATGGACGACCTCCTGGAGTGCAACCGGGTCGTCCTGGACACCCTGCCCGAGCGCCGGGAGGGGGAGGTGTCCGAGGACTCGCGCCTTCTGGGCAAGGTGATCCTGGAGGCCGGCTCAGAGATCCGCCACAGCACCATCCGGGGCCCCGTGGTTGTCGGTGCCAACACCAGGGTGATCGACTCCTTCATCGGACCCTTCACCGCCCTTTACCATGACGTGCTGGTGGAGAGCAGTGAGATCGAGCACTCGATCGTCCTCGAGAACACGGTCATTCGCGGCGCCAGCAAGATCGAAGACTCCCTGATCGGGCGGGATGTCGTGATCGAGAAGAGCGACACCCGTCCCAGGGCCCACAAGCTCATGCTGGGCGACCACTCCCGGGTGAGCCTGGCATGAGGGTCCGCTGATGGCTTGGCGGCGGCCCACCGAGGAGATGGACGCTGTCCTGCACGAGATGAGCCTGCACCCGCTCTCGGAGAAACTGGGGGCTATAGACCAGGTGATGGTCAAGACCCTGCGCCTGCACGCCGATCAGCGAGGGCACTTCACAGAACAGCTGAAGCGGGGAGACGTCGACGACCAGGGCCGCCCATTCCTGCCCGAGCACGGTTTTGCGCAGATGTCCAGGTCGCTCGCCTATGCGCGGGGCGGCAACCCGCCCGAGCTGATCAAGGCGTTCCACTGGCACAGTCGGCAATGGGACTACTGGGATATGGTTGCGGGCGATGCCAGGATCGTGCTGGTCGACCTCCGCCAGGGGTCGCCGACCGCGGGGAAGATCCAGGTGCTGATCGCCGGGGAGCACAGTCCCAAGATGATCGCAATCCCGCCCTTGGTCGCCCATGGATACCAGGCGCTCTCTCTGCGCGATGTGGTGCTCTGCTACTACGTGACCGAGCCGTACCGCCTGGACGACCCTGACGAGGGCCGGATACCCTGGAACGATGCCCGCATCGGATTCGACTGGACCATCGAGAACATCTGAAGTGGCGCCGGAGAGGGGGTTGCCCCCGGGGCTGCTGGCCGAGCTACCGAAGAGGCTCTTGGTGGCGGGAGGTGCCGGCTTCATAGGCTCCGCCTTCGTGCGGCTGCTGCTGGCCGGCCCTGGGGCGCCTTCGGTGACGGTCCTGGACAAGCTCACCTACGCTGGCAACCTGGCCAACCTGCGCGATGTGGAAGCTCACCCCGGGTATCGGTTCGTGGAGGGGGACATCTGCGACCGGGATCTGGCGGTCCGGCTGGGAGCCGAGGTCGACTGCATCGTTAATTTCGCGGCCGAGACCCATGTGGACCGCTCCATCCTGGACCCCGATGCCTTCATCAGGACCGACGTCTACGGCACCTTCTCTCTGCTGGAGGCGGCTCGGCTCAACGGGCATCGCCGGTTCCTGCAGGTGTCCACCGATGAGGTGTACGGGGACGTCGAGGCACCCCGGCTGTCATTTGAGGACGATCCTTTGCGGCCCAGGTCTCCCTATTCCGCGAGCAAGGTCGGGGCGGAGATGCAATGCTTCGCCTATCGCGCCACCTACGACCTTCCGATCCTGGTCACCAGAGGATCCAACACCTACGGACCCCACCAGTATCCCGAGAAGATAGTCCCGCTGTTCGTGACCCAGGCGCTGGACGAGCTGCCGCTGCCCGTGTACGGCGACGGAGGCGCGGTGCGGGACTACCTTTACGTCGATGACCACGCGCGCGGGATCGCGACCGTCCTCGCTCGTGGGGAGGCTGGCGGTGCCTACAACCTGGGCCAGAGCGGTGAGCTGATCAACGGTCTGCAGGTGGCTGACGAGGTCCTGCGTCTGACCGGCCGCCCCAGGTCGCTGATAGAACATGTCAAGGACCGCCCCGGCCACGACCGGCGCTACGCTCTGGACAGCGGCAGGGCCAGGGCCCTCGGCTGGCAGCCGGAGCTCGACTTTCGCGAGGGCATGGCCCTCACGGCCTCCTGGTATGCGCAGAACCGCTGGTTCTGGGAGCCGATCAAGTCCGGGGAGTTCCTCCAGTTCTACCGCCGCAACTACCGTCCCCTGGCGGAAGCGGCTCCCGGCTGAACCGGGAATGAGGATCCTGGTCCTGGGAGCCGGGGGCCAGCTGGGGCGCGACCTTGTCCCCGCCCTGGCCGCCGCGGGCCATGCGGTGGAGGGCCTGAGCAGAGAGGAACTGGACATAACCGCCGAGGCCCCCGTGGCCGCGGCTTTGCGCGACAGACACCCCGACGTCGTCGTCAACCTGGCCGCCTATACCAAGGTTGACCTGGCCGAGCGGGAGGTGGAACTGGCGTTCGCGATAAACCGGGACGGGGCCGCCCTGGTGGCCCGGGCCTGTGCCCAGGCCGGGGTGCCCCTCTGCCACGTCTCCACGGACTTCGTGTTCACCCAGGACCCCGGGCACCCACCAAGACCATGGGGGGTCACCGACACCCCCGAGCCCCGCGGGGTTTATGCCACCAGCAAGCGCGAGGGGGAACTGGCGTGCCTGGATGCGGGCGGCGAGCTGTTCATCGTCCGCACCTCCTGGCTCTACGGCAACCGCGGCCCCAACTTTCCCCTGGCGATCCTGCGAGCAGCGACCCGGTCGAAGCAGCTGCGGGTGGTGCGCGACCAGCTGGGCTGCCCGACCTGGACCGCTGATCTGAGCCGTGCCCTGGCCTGGCTCATCGCCACCCGGAACTTCGGGATCCATCACCTCAGCGGGGCTGGTTCCTGCAGCTGGTACCAGTTCGCCAGGGAGATCCTGGACGAACTCGAGATCCAGGCGGAGTTGATCCCGGTATCCACGGCTGAATGGGGAGCAGCGGCGCCGAGGCCGCGCTACTCGGTGCTGGACAACTCCGAGTACGTTCACCTGGGCGGGCCCGCGCTGGCCGATTGGAAGGATGAACTTCGAGAGTACCTCCTTGCCGAGCGGGAGGGGGCGGTCGCCGCCGCGCTCTCCGGTGGCTGACCAGGCCTCCATCGCGGAAGTAAGGGTCGTCATCTGCACCTATCGCTCCCGCGATTACGTCTGCGACGCGATTCGGTCCTGCCTCGAGTCCGGCATGGGAGAGGCCCAGATCTCCGTGGTGGACAACCTGTCCCGAGACGGCACCCCGGAATTGGTGAAGGAACGTTTCCCGCAGGCGCGGGTGCTGGTGATGGAACGCAACCTGGGTTTCGCGGCCGCCGTGAACCGGGGTGCCCGGGAGGCCGGGGGCAGCTTCATCCTTCTGCTCAACCCGGACGCGCGCCTGGGAGCCGGGTCGCTCCAGGTGATGCTGGACGCACTCGCCGCCGACCCCCGCCGCGGCGCCATCTCGCCTCGGGTCGAGCGGCCGGACGGGCGGCTCGACCCCGCCTGCCGGCGCACCTTCCCGGACCCGGTCACCGCTCTTTTCCGGCTCGGTGGTTTGAGCCGTCTGAGCCCCGGTAGCGCCCGCCTCGGAGCCTACAACCTGACCCACATACCGGCCGATAGGGCGATGGTCGTGGACAGCGGCACAGGCGCGTGCCTGCTCTTGCCACGAGTGGTCTGGGACGAGGTGGGTGGCCTCGACGAGGGCTATTTCATGTACGGGGAGGACCTCGAGCTCTGCTGGCAGATCCGTGAGCGCGGGCTTGTGGTCTGGTACGAGCCTGGGGCTGTGGTGGTCCACTTGAAGGGCAGGAGCTCGGAGCAGGCGGCCATGGCGATGCTGGTCCAGTTCCACAAGTCCATGTGGCGGTTCTACTCCCGGCACTACCGCCAGGGACCCTGGGCTTGGCTCCAGCCGCTGGTAGCGGCCGGCATCGGTGGGCGCCTCCTGGTCCTTCTGGCCATAAACCTGGCACGCCGGCACCCCAGGGTCAGCCCTTGAGGAGGTTGGCATGAGCAGCGCGCCTGGGCCGGCGGTCGTACTGGTCAACTGGAATGGGCGGCGCGACTGCGAGGGCGTCCTGGCCAGCATCAGGAGGCAGCGGCTGGCGCCGGCGGAGGTCGTGGTCATCGATAACGGCTCCCTCGACGGCTCGCTGGAGTGGTTTCGAGCTCAGCCAGATGTCGTGGTGATCGCGAACCCAACCAACGCCGGGTTCGCGCGCGCGGCGAACCAGGGGGTGGCGGCTACCAGCGCCGACCTGGTCCTCCTCTGCAACCTGGACGTGCGCCTTCACGAGGGGTTCCTGGAGGCGGCGGTGGCGCGGATGGCCACAAGTCCCGACACCGGCAGCGTGGGCGGCCTGCTGCTCTCGGAGGCGGACCCGGGGGTGGTCGACTCCGCTGGGCACGTGCTCCACCGCAGCGGCTGGGTCGCCAACCGATGCCAGGGGCAGGCTGCCCGGGGGATGGAGGTCGCGGAGGTGTTCGGAGTGACGGCCGCCGCGGCTCTGTATCGGCGTGAGATGCTGGAGGACGTGGCGCTGGACGGCGAGGTCTTCTGTGAGGCGTTCTTCGCCTATCTGGAGGACGTCGACCTCGATTGGAGGGCCCGCTGGCGGGGCTGGCGCAGCTTCTTCGAGCCCTCCGCGCTGGCGACTCACCGGCGCGGAGGCAGCGGGCTGCACCGCAGCCGGCTCATCGAAAGGCACGTCCTTGCCAACCGAGCCCACCTCTGGTTGCGCAACGCACCAACTTGCTGGCTTGTCGGTTGGCCGGCAGTTTCGGCCAGCGGACTGGTCCTGCTGAGGACGGGCCTGGCCGCACGCCGCCATCCCCTGGCGGCCCTCGGCGTGCTCGATGCGGCCCGCCGGATGCCCCTAACCCTTGGGGAGCGACGCCGGATCCTGGGGAGGCGGCGAATCTCCGAGGCCGAACTCGAGCGCTGGGCCAGGCCAACCCCCTGGGGGGAGCTGCTGGCCAAGCATCTTGGCTGAGGAAGCCCTGATCTCAACCGGCTGAGATCACGGCCCCATGGGAGGGTGACCGCGCCAGGGGCACTGACCTGGGGGCTGGGAGCACATTCGAACTGGACTGGCTCACCGGCCACGGGGTAGTCTTGGGTGCGTGCAGGACACCACCAGGGTCACCGACGAGGGACATCCCGCTGCCGAGGCGGCGATGAGGCGGCTGTTGCTGATCCCAGAAGGCGTGGCAGCACCGAGCGATGCCGAGGTGGAGAGGGTCTTCAGCACCTCGCTGGCCCTGTCCGCCACCCGCTGCATCTTCACCTACATGATTTTGCCCCTGGCTGTTCCTGCGATAGGGGCGCTGGCGGGGTTCGGACCGGTCATAGGAGCGTTGCTCTCGGTCCTGGCATTCGTATTCGACGTGCGCGCGATCAGGGCATTCTGGTGGGCGGATGACTCCAGGCGCTGGGTGATGACAGCGCTGTACCTGGTGGTCATGGTCTTCGTGGTCTATCTTTTCGTGCTGGACGTCTCGCACCTCCATCTCTGAGGTCGCATTCGCGGCCCTGCCACTCCGACCGCAACCTTCCCGAGCATGGGGGGCGGACCTAGCTCCCCGGCGCTGAGATCGCTGGTGGCGCGGGTGCGAATTGCACCCACCTCACCTGACGTCCGGCCCAGGTACCACCTCCATGATTTCGAGGAGTCTCGTGGGGTGACCTTGGTGGGGAGCCGGATCGCCTGGCGTACGTCGGCGTGGCCAAGGACCCCTGTTGACGCTAGAGTGGGAGCCTGGGCCCGTCACAGGTGGTAATCAATGAATGCAATCCTCTCCGCCACGCCTATTTCCCCGGCCATCCTGCGCTGGAACCATGCCGGCTATGAGGTGCTCGCCAAACAGGGGCCTCACGGGGGCCTCTGGAACGTGGCCGCCGCCTCGCTGGCGGAGTGGGGAATATTCTCCCTTGCGTTCGTGCTGGTCGCCCTGCTCTTCTTTGGCAATCCCAACGACCACGCCAGGGTCGACGCCATAGCCGCGGCTGTCGCGGCGGTGGTCGCCTTGGTCCTCAACCACGTTCTGGGCCTTCTGTGGTACGAGCCCAGGCCCTACCTGTCCTCCTATCACGTGCCCCTGCTCGCGGCCGCGGCCCACGGCAACTCGTTCCCCAGTGACCATCTGGCGTTTGGCGGGGCGATCGTGGCAACCCTCTGGGTCACGAGGCGGCGGTGGCTGGCGCTCTTGTCCCTGCTGATCATGGCGGGTGTCGGTTGGGCTCGGGTGCTGGCCGGGGTCCACTGGCCCCTGGACGTTCTGGCCGGTCTCGGCCTGGGATTGGTGGTGGGTGCCGTGATCGGGACCCTGGCGGTCTCAGCCCCCGGCCTGGGCAACCTCCTTGCCAAGGTGAGGGTGCCGCGCCTTCTGGCGGTCGTGGGTGCCGTGGTTGTGGTGGTGATCGGATTCGCGGTCCTGGAGGAGGACACTCACCTCGGCCTGGTCCTTGGCCCGATTGGGATCGCGGCCCTGCTGATGGCGATCTTCGGAGCGCTGTGGTCCCAGACTCCAGCAGCCGCGAGGAGCTCCGGCCTCGGGGTCTGACCGCCGCAGGGGGAGTGGGCGGCGAGGTCCATCCTTGGAAGTCGCCGCCGGGGCGACCCACCCCCAAACCAATACCATGGCATCGTGCAGGCCGAGAGGGATGTCTCGCAGCTGGATCTGCGACAGTTCATACGCGACGTGCCTGACTATCCGGCCCCGGGGGTTCTGTTCCGGGACATAACGCCTTTGCTGGGGTCGGCCCGGGCCTTTCGCCAAGCCTGTGACCGGCTGGCCGAGCGTTACCGCGGGGTGGCCCTCGACGCGGTGGCGACCATTGAGTCGCGCGGATTCACCTTCGGGGCGGTGCTGGCCTACCAGCTGGGCCTGGGGGTCGTCCCGGTGCGCAAGGCGGGCAAGCTGCCGGCGGAGACCATAAGCGCCAGCTACAGCCTTGAGTATGGCGAGGCCGTGCTGGAGGTGCACCGGGATGCCATCAGCCCCGGTCAGCGGATCCTGGTGGTGGACGATCTACTGGCGACCGGCGGCACCGCGGTCGCGACCCGCGACCTGATCACCACTCTCGGTGGGGAGCTCGCGGGGTACGGATTCTTGATCGAACTGCTGGCGCTTGGGGGCAGGGCCCGACTGGCCGGAGCCCGCGTGGAAGCGCTGCTGGAACTTTAGGGGACCTCAATTGGCTCATTCGACAACTGATCCAGCGCTCGATTCCGATGTCGCCGACCTCCGCCTGGCGGAGGAGGGGCGAAGCAGAATCGCCTGGGCCGACACCGAAATGCCGGTGCTGCGCTTGATCCGAGAACGCTTCCGCAAGGAGCAGCCCTTCGCCGGCCTCACGATCGGGGCCTGCCTCCACGTCACCGCGGAGACCGCCAACCTGGCTCTCACGCTGAAGGAGGGCGGCGCTGTGGTCCATCTCTGCGCCAGCAATCCCCTCTCCACCCAGGACTCGGTGGCAGCGGGGCTGGTGGACGGGGGGGTCCACGTATACGCCCGCCGGGGTGAGGACAACGCGACCTACTACCGTCATTTGGCAGCGGTCCTCGCCGCCTCGCCCGAGCTCACCATGGACGATGGAGGCGACCTCGTGGGGGAGCTCCACAGGCGTCCCGAAGATCAGCGGGGAGCCATCCGGGGAGGCACTGAGGAGACCACGACCGGCGTGATCCGCCTTCGGGCCATGGCCCGGGCCGGGGTGCTTCGCTTCCCAGTGATCGCGGTCAACGGAGCTCAGACCAAGCACCTCTTCGACAATCGCTATGGCACCGGTCAGTCGACGATCGATGGGCTGATTCGAGCCACCAACCTTCTCCTGGCGGGACGGACCATGGTGATCTGCGGCTTCGGCTGGTGTGGCCGGGGCCTCGCGTCCAGGGCTCGGGGCATGGGCGCCCAGGTGATCGTGACCGAGGTCGAGCCGGTAAGGGCTCTGGAGGCCGTGATGGAGGGGTTTCGGGTGATGCCCCTGGCCGACGCGGCCCCCATTGCGGACGTGATCATCACCGTGACCGGGGACTGCAACGTGGTCGACCGGCAGCATCTGGAGCTGGCCAAGGACGGGTGTGTGATCGCCAACAGCGGCCACTTCAACTCCGAGATCAACCTGGCGGCGCTGGACAGCCTCACGACCGAGGTCCGCGAGGCCCGCCCGGAGGTGGCCGAGCACACCCTGCGCAGCGGCAGGAGGGTGTATCTGCTGGCGGAGGGGAGGCTCCTCAACCTGGCCGCGGCCGAGGGGCATCCCGCCGCTGTCATGGACATGTCCTTCGCCAACCAGGCCCTGAGCCTGGCGCACCTGGCCAAGGAGTGGGAGACACTCGGGCCCGCAGTCCACGAGGTGCCCGAGGAGATCGATGCGGAGGTGGCCAGATTGAAGCTGGCCGCTCTCGGCGTCGCCATCGACACCCTGACCGATGAGCAGGTCCACTACCTCAGCTCCTGGGAGCAGGGGACGGTCTGAGCTCGGTCGGCCCGGCGCCGGTCCAGATCTGTTCCAGCGTCGGCTCTGGGACCCTCCGCTACGCCGGACGCAGCGTCCCCATCCTGGTCAGTGACGCCTCGGGGCCTCCCGAGCGCTCCAAAGTGTGACCTCGGGCCCAGTGGGCGGTCGCGAGGCCGCGCAGTACGCAGTAGCGGGCGGGTGGTCCTTCTCATCCCAGTGATCGAGCCGCGACGCTTCTGGCATCGCTTCCTTCACAACCACCTGGATCTGGTGCTGTCGGCAGCCTTTCGCCGGCGGCGCAATGTGGTCTTGGCCCGCCTCACCCTGCCATTGCGTTCGGAGTGAAGCAGCACCAAGGAGGCAGGGAGGGGGATGGTCACGGCCAGGCCTGCCAGCGGTCGGAGGCGGGAGCCCGTGATTCAGTCCCCGTTCGGTGCGGCATGAATGGCCAAAAGCGGCAGGTCGTCGGCCGGGTGAGTTAGCGCCTCAACCAGAGGTCAATGTGCTGAGGTCAACGCACGTAGGTGGCCGGCCGAGTCGGTGATCACCACGGCCAGCGACCGCTGGTCGGCCCCGCCGATCCAGCGATCGAAGGCCACTCTGAAAATGGCCACTCCGGCCTCCGCCACGAGAGTGGCTCCGGGCTCCGGGACGCCTCGCTGCCGCAGGGCACCAGCCAGCGCCGCCGCCAGCCTGGACAGCTTGATCAACTCGCGCTCCTGGAGCTCGGGGTTGGCGGCGATCACCTTCTGGCGCTGGCTGACAAGAGAGCGCCGCCCTTCGAAGATGCCTGCGGCGCCGGTCAGGGCGGCCGTGATCGCCTGGATCGGAGAAAGCGATGGATCCGCCTCCACCACCAACCGCACCAGCAGATCCTCGAGCTGGGTCGAGCCCGCGAAGAGCACCTCGCGCTTGTCCGCGTAGTGGCGGTAGAAGGTCCGCTCCGTGAGCCCGGCACGCTGGGCGATCTCCGCCACCGTGGCGCTCTCGAAGCCGCGGCTCTGAAAGAGCTCCAGCGCGGCTCGCTCCAGGCGTTCGGTTGCGCCGCCTGGCCAACGACCCATGCGCCGATCCTACCTGATGACAGTAGTTGACATCACTGGCTCCTAGGCGCTAGCCTTACGTCAGTAACTGACATCAGGTATGCGGCCCGAGCCGGCAGGGGCCGAGGTCGTGTGGGGGTACTGTCATGCGCGTTTTTGTCACCGGCGGCTCCGGCCTCATTGGTTCAGCTGTAGTCGGTGAGCTCCTCACGGGCGGCCACACCGTGGTCGCCCTGGCGCGCTCCGACGCCTCGGCAGAGTCGCTGTCCACCGCCGGCGCCGAGCCGCTGCGCGGGTCCCTGGCGGACCTGGACGTGGTCCGGGCCGGTGCCGCGCAGTCGGACGGTGTGATCCACCTGGCGTTCGGTCACGACTTCACCAGTGCCGAGGCTATTGCCCGAGCCGTCGCCGAGGAGCGCGCGGTCCTCACGGTCATCGGCGAGGCGCTGGTTGGCAGCGACCGGCCACTGGTCACCGTCTCTGGCACCCCAGCCGTGGCCGGGCGCAGCTCGACGGAAGCTGACCCGCTTCCGACCGGCGGTCCAGTCAGCGGGCGCGCTGAGTCCGTCATGGCGGCCCTCGCGCTCGCCTCCCAGGGGGTGCGGAGCAGTGCGGTGCGCCTCCCCCGTACCGTGCACAACGAGGGCAGGGGCGGCTTCGCCGGAATGCTGGTCGAGATGGCGCGCCGGAACGGGGTCTCGAGGTACCCGCTGGACGGCGGCCAGCGCTGGCCCGCGGTCCATGCCCTGGACGCGGCCGCCCTCTTCCGGATCTGTCTGGAGCGGGCACCCGCCGGATCCTCCTGGCATGCGGTCGCCGATGAGGGGGACCGCGTGCGGGAGATCGCCGAGGTCATCGGCCGCCATCTCCAGGTGCCCGTCCAGGGGGTGGACCCGGCAACGTTCGGTCCGCTCGGTCCGATCTTCGCTGCCGATCAGCCCGCCTCCAGCTGCCACACCCAGGAAACCCTCGGATGGCGGCCCCAGCAGCCAAGCCTCCTTGAGGACCTGGCCAACATCGGGGCGTGATCCCCATGCGTTCTTCAGGACAGCCGGGAGGGGCAGGAATTGGGCGACCCAATAGCCCTGCGGCGCCTTAGCCCGGGTCAGAAGCGGACTTCACTCCGGAGGCTTGTCGCCTGATTCCACGCGGAGGTGCATGAGGGCGTCACCGCGACAGTTGTGCACCGCGTCGAGGACCTCAAAGCGCGTGCCCTCAGCCAAGCACCACCTCCGCCTGGTCCCGGTTGTTGGGCGTGCCCCAGATGGCGTGCACGCCCACCGGGGCATCGATGGCCCAAAGCGTCCTGCGCCGGTACCGCTGCGCAGGCGCCCAGTCTGTGGCCACCCGGGGATCGGGCGAGGTGCTGATCAGGTGATCGGCGGTGAATTGCTCTCCCCTTCGGTGCAACCAGCGGGGAGAGGAGGAGCGGTAGAGCCGGATCGGCACCGGAAGGCGGCTGAGCGCCAGAGCCTCCCTCATCTGCTCCACCCAGATCATGACCCACCGCGAGCCCCGGCCGTCAACCATGGCCTGGTTGATCTCGTGGTAGTGATCTCCGGTGTACCGCATCACCGTACTTCGGAGGGCGGGCGACAACTTGGGCATCGGCCCGGCCACCCGGATGATCCACTCCCACGCCTGAGGCCCATGCACTCCACGGTCGAGCCGCCGGCAGCCGTCGCCTGGGGGGAAGTCCTGGATCCGGGCACCGCGCCTCACCGGCAGCGACGCCAAGGGGGCCTCTGCCCGGGGCTCGCCGTTGCTGCCAGATAAGGGATGGCCGCTGCCCGTCGACTTTACCTCCTGCGCTCAGATCCGCTGGTTACGCGATCGAGCAGTCGTCCTGCGGTGGAGGTCAGGCCGCCGGCGGCAGATCGCGTTGGTCGCCGGCCACCCTCGTTCAACCGGCGAGACAGCGCCCATGGCGACCCTGCCGGAGTCAGTAGTGGGCGCCCCCGTCGGTGCCCGACGAGGCCCAGGTGCATCGCGCTCGCGCGTGGG
>JAJYWM010000032.1 GCA_021791455.1 bacterium
CACCTCGGTCACCGCCCTCCGGGCCGAGTTCCACCAGCCAGTCGGCGCTCTTCAGGACATCCAGATTGTGCTCGATCACGACCACCGTGTTGCCCTGGTCCACGAGCCGGTGCAGCACCTCGAGCAGGCGCCCCACGTCCGCGAAGTGGAGCCCGGTCGTGGGTTCGTCCAGGATGTACAGCGTCCTGCCCGTGCTGCGCCGCGAAAGCTCGGTCGCGAGCTTCACCCGCTGCGCCTCGCCGCCACTGAGCTGAGTCGCGGGCTGCCCCAGGTGCACGTAGCCGAGGCCGACGTCCACCAAGGTCTGGAGCTTGCGGGAAATCCCCGGCTGGTTGCGGAACACCTCCAGGGCCTCATTCACGGTGAGCCCCAGGACGTCGGCTATGGAGTGCCCCTTGAAGCGCACCTCTAGGACCTCTTGGGTGTAGCGCTTGCCCTTGCACACCTCGCAGGTCACGTATATGTCGGGAAGAAAGTGCATCTCGATCTTGATGAGGCCGTCCCCCTCGCACGCCTCGCAGCGCCCCCCTCTAACGTTGAACGAGAAGCGGCCGGGCTTGTAGCCTCGGACTCGGGCTTCGGGAAGCTGCGAGAAGAGCTCCCGGATGGGGGTGAACAGCCCCGTGTAGGTGGCCGGGTTGCTCCTTGGGGTTCTGCCGATGGGGGCCTGGTCCACGTCCACCACCTTATCCAGCTGCTCAAGTCCCTCTATGCGGCTGTGGGCCGATGGGCGCTGCTTGGCGGAGTAGAAATACTGTGCCAGTCGGCGGTACAGGATGTCGTTGACCAGGGTGCTCTTGCCGGAGCCGCTCACCCCGGCGACACCCACCAGGCAGCCCAGCGGGAACCGCACGTCAATGGACTTGAGGTTGTTGGCCGTGGCGCCGCGGACCACGAGCTCGCCCTGGGGCCGGCGTCTCTTAGAGGGGGTCCCTATCGACCGCTTGCCGGTCAGGTACTGGCCGGTCACCGATCCTTCGACCGCCATCACCTGGTCGACGGTGCCGGCCGCGACCACCTCGCCGCCGTGCTCACCCGCGCCTGGCCCCATGTCAACCACGAAGTCCGCGGCCCTGATGGTCTCCTCGTCGTGTTCGACCACGACCACCGTGTTGCCCAGGTCGCGCAGGCGAAACAGCGTCGCCAACAACTTGGCGTTGTCCCGCTGGTGCAGGCCGATGCTGGGCTCGTCGAGAATGTAGAGCACGCCCGTCAGGCGACTGCCGATCTGCGTCGCCAGCCGGATGCGCTGTGCCTCGCCCCCAGAGAGGGTCGCGGCGCCCCGGTCCAGGGTGAGATATTGCAACCCGACGTCGCACAGGAACCCCAGTCGCTCCCTGATCTCCTTGAGGATCCGGCGGGAGATCTCATGCTCACGGGCGGGAAGTCGCCAGGAGTCCAATTCCAGCAGCGACCTCTCGACCGGCATCGCGCAGAGGTCCATGATCCCGATGCCGCTCACGGTCACGGCCAGGAACTCGGGCCGCAGGCGCCGTCCCTTGCACACCGGGCAGGGGCGCTGCATCATCAGCTTCTCGATCCCCTCCTTGACCGACTCGGACTCCGTTTCCCGGTAGCGTCGCTCCAGGCTCGGGATGACGCCTTCGAAGCGGGCCCGGAAGCTATGCTCCCGCCCCCTGGCCGAGGTCATCGTCATCGGCACCGTCTGCCCCGACTTAAGGCCGTACAGCAGCGTCTGCTGCTGGGCCTTGGTCAACTCCCTCCAGGGCACGCCGACCGGTATGCGCTGGGACCGGCACACCGCCCGCACCAGCTCATCCGACCACTGCTGGGCCGGACCCCAACTCCAACCCGAGAGCACCCCGTCCGAGATGGAGCGCTCGGGGTCTGTGACCAGGGAATCCGGGTCCACCTCCAGCTTGGCCCCGAGGCCCGTGCAGTCCGGGCAGGCGCCGTGGGGGTTGTTGAAGGAGAAGTTGCGCGGCTGGGGCTCCTCCATGGAGATGCCGTCGTACACGCAGGCGAACCGCTGCGAAAAGAGCATGTCCGCCTCGCGCGACTTCGGATCGGCACTGGCCACGATCACCGTGCCGCCGGCCAACTCGGCGGCCTGCTCGCACGATTCGCGCAGCCGCGACATGGCCTTTGGATCCACCACCAAGCGGTCTACCACTATCTCCAGGTCATGCTTGTAGCGCTTGTCAAGAGTCGGCACATCAGCCAGCTCGTACACAGTCCCGTCGACCCGCAGCCGCACGTATCCCTGGCGCCGAGCCAGGTCGACCACTTGCTGGTGCTCACCCTTGCGCCCCTGCACGATCGGAGCCAGGATCAGGATCCGCGATCCCTCTGGCAGCTGGGCAACCTGGTCGGCAATCTGCTCCACGGTCTGCCGGGAGATCTCCCGACCGCACTTGGGGCAGTGGGGATGCCCCACGCGGGCGTAGAGCAGGCGCAAATAGTCGTAGACCTCGGTGACCGTTCCAACCGTGGATCGGGGATTGCGACCGGCTCCCTTCTGGTCGATGGAGATGGCCGGCGACAGGCCATCGATGTGGTCCACGTCAGGCTTCTCCATCTGACCTAGAAACTGCCTCGCGTACGCCGACAGCGATTCCACGTAGCGGCGCTGTCCCTCGGCATAGATGGTGTCGAATGCCAGCGAGGACTTCCCCGACCCGCTGAGCCCGGTTATGACGGTGAGCCGGTCTCTGGGAATGTCTATGTCAACATCCTTGAGGTTGTGCTCCCGGGCCCCCCTCACCGCAACCACCGACTGTCCCATCACGGTAAGCGTACCCGCCGTGGCCGCAATCCCCTCATCGGTTATCTCCTCAATCGGCGCCGGGTTGGCCGGCGGGCTGTGCGAACACCCGTTCTATGATACCGGCAGAGCCGTCCTCGGCGGTGGCCGTCACCGCCCAAGTGCGAGACTGAAGGCAGATGACCCAGCTGACAGGTCCGTGGCCATCCCTGGCCCAGACGTCGCAGATGCTCCGCTCGGGTCGGGTCTCGGCGTGCGACCTGGTCTCAACGTCGCTGGCGCGCATCGAATCGCTGGACCCGGCGCTTGGCGCCTTCGTCGTCGTGGCCGGGGAGGCGACCATGGCGAAGGCCGAAGAGGCGGACCGCCGTATCTCGTCGGGTGCGGCGCGACCTCTGGAGGGTGTCCCGGTTGCCATTAAGGACAACACCCAGGTCGCGGGCTTCCCCACCACCAGAGGGTCGAGAGCCGCGTCGACGAGTCCAGCCACGGTGGATTCCCTCGTGGTCTCCAGGTTGCTCGCGGCAGGTGCGATCGTCGTGGGCAAGACGGCCCTCCCCGAGTTCGGAGCCATCCCCGTGACCGAGAGCGCACTTCTCGGGGCGACCCGCAACCCATGGTCGCTCGACTTGACCCCGGGTGGATCCAGCGGTGGGTCAGCGGCCGCAGTCGCCGCCGGCCTGGTGCCAGTCGCCCACGGCAACGACGGTGGAGGCAGCCTCCGGATCCCAGCCTCGTGCTGCGGCCTCTTGGGACTCAAGCCATCGCGGGGCAGGATCTCCTTGAGCCCCGACCCCGGAGACGCGGGAGCGGGACTCGTGACGCCTGGTTTCCTGACCCGGAGAACCTCGGATATGGCCCTCCTCCTCGATCTGACCGCGGGACCGGCTGCGGGCGATCCGTATTACGCGCCCGAGCCCAGGATCCCCTTCACGGCGGCCATCGCCACCAAGGGCCGCCGCCTGCGGATCGGCTGGACCACGGAGGCCCCGGTCGCGGCTGCCGTGGACCGGGAGTGCGAGGCTGCCGTCCACCTGGCCGCGGAGACCGTGGCGAGCCTCGGGCACGAGGTGGTGAGGCTGGAGCCGGATTGGACCAGGGATGGCCTCGCGGACGACTTTCGCCGGGTCTGGGCGGCGGGCATGCTGGCCAACGTTCTGGCGCTGGAGCACGCATCCTCACGGCCGGCCCCCATGGAGGGACACATCAGGGCGCTGGTCGAGCTGGGTGCTCGGGTGAACAGCGGGGAGCTGCTTCTGAGCCAGGCGCGGCTGCAGGCGCATGCACGTTCGGTGGCCAGGCTTTGGGAGGGGTGTGACGTCGTCATGACTCCGACTCTGGCAAGGCTCCCCCTGCGCGTGGGTGAGCTGT
>JAJYWM010000070.1 GCA_021791455.1 bacterium
TAGGGACTCTCCGTCGCCCGGAGCGATTCCCCGGGCCGAGGTAGCTCAGTTGGTAGAGCACGGGTCTGAAAAACCCGGTGTCGGCGGTTCGATCCCGCCCCTCGGCACCAGAGTTTGATCTCACCGACACCACCCAACGCTGGGAGGATGGCTCGATTGACCACAGTTTTGACCACAGCTGCGGCCGGAGGAGCGCATATGACGGTGCCCCTGAACGTAAAAGCCGCCGCACATCCATCTGAGCGCTGATCTACTCCGCTAGGGTCGACACCCACGATGTCTCGGAGCTCCCCCAGGATCTCGGCTTGCGGCACGCGCGGGTCGTGGTCCACCAGACTTCGCCACAGTCTCGCCAAACCATGCTCAGGGCCTCACGCAGTACGCTTGATGAGTCTGTGCCCGGAGCGGACCGAAGGGCCCGATCCGAGGTGCCACTGCTCAAGGCAGAGGGTAGGATCACTAGATGAGCACTGAACCAGGGAGCGCAGAGCCTTCGGGTAGACCCCAGACCACCTTCATTTCGTTCTCGGCCGAGATCAACGCTAACACGACCGAGAGCCTGATCGCCACATGCACCAATCTCGCGAATCAAGGGACCCGCGATGTCTGCCTGCTTTTGTCCACTCCGGGCGGCAACGTAATGAATGGCATCAACCTATACAACGTATTGAGAGCGTTACCTTTTCGACTCACAACTCATAACGTCGGCAACGTTGACTCGATAGGCAACGCCGTCTTCTTGGCCGGTGAGGAACGCTACGCATGTCCCCACTCAACCTTCATGTTCCACGGCGTCGGCTTCGACATCCCCGCCGCCCAACGGCTCGACCAAAAGCCGCTGAAGGAGCTACTGGCCTCGGTCGAAGCTGACCAGAGGCGCATCGGGGCGATCATCGAGGAACGCACCACCTTGCGCTCGGAGCTGGTTGCGCAACTCTTCTTGGAGGCGCAGACCAAAGACGCTGCATACGCCGTTGGCAACGGGATTGTTCACCACATCCGAGACGTCAATGTCCCCGCCGGCAGTCCCGTAATCTCGTTGGTATTCAGACGCTAGCCCGTTCGAGGGGAACACCTGTACTCCTCTGATGGATTGCCCTGCGCCGCCATGTCCTACCAGAGCATAGCACGGGGGGCCAGATCACCTTGCTCAGAGCAGTCTCCAACCTGTTCGCGGTTCAGATCGGGCCCCCAAGAGTCTCATCCATCAGCTGTGCTGCCTCTACCTGCATAGATTCGGTGACGTGTGAGTAGAGGTCGAGGGTGATCGCGACCGTCGCGTGCCCCAAGATCTCCGATGCAACCTTCGGATGGACCCCACGGCTCAACATGATGGTCGCCGCCGTATGTCTCAGGTCGTGGAAGCGCATCCTCGGGAGACCGGCTCGCTGGAGAAGTGGCCAGTACGATCGCCTGAGCAAGTTGCCCGGCTCGAGTGGCCGCCCGATCGCGTTGGGAAAAATGAGACCGGCTTCTTCCCACAGTGGTCCCGCCGACACCCTCTCCGCTATCTCGGTTTCTTGGCGGCGCTCCAGGGCCCGCAAAGCCATATCGGTGAGCAGCACTAACCGTCGCGACTTGGACGTTTTGGGTTGGCCGATCACCAGCCCCTCACTGGTGCGCTGCATCGTTCCGGTGACCGAGGCGCGGCGGAGCCGGAGATCAACGTCCTGCCAGTGAAGTGCCAAGAGCTCGCCCCGACGCATCCCGGTGGAGACTGCCAAAACGTACAGCGCTTCCAGTCGATCCGCCCTGGCTGCGTCCAGAAGCCGCCGCACTTCATCGGCCGTCAGGGCTCTCATCTGGAATCGCGACATCCGGGGGGGATCCACCAGATCGGCGACGTTCCTGGGGACTGTCCCCCACCTGACCGCCTGCCCGAGGGCCCTGTGCAGGATCGCGTGAACGTGATGGACCGTCGTGGGGCTGAGGCCCTCCTCAAGACGCCCACGGTAGAGGGCTTGAAGATCGTGAGGCTGTAGCTTCGCTAGCCGGATCCGCCCGGCGTACGGCAGCACGTGGAGGCGCAGATGCCGTTCGTAGGTGCTCCAAGTCTGAGGCCGCAGGCTGGACCGTGTAGCCTCCAGCCACATTGCCAGAAAGGTGGCTAGCGTCTCGGTCCCTGAAGCTGGGGTGACGCCGGCCTCCGCCTCCCTGAGGGCTTGCCGCAGGAGGCGTGCTACCTCTTCGCGGGTGTGCGCATAGATAGAGCGCCGCCCCATGCGCCCTTCACGGGTCACGGTCAGAAGCGCCTCCCACCTTCGGTCTGCACGCTTCCTGATCGTCCCCTCGCCATTACCCCGTCTTGTCATCGGCGCTCTCCGATGGACGTGCGCGGCCACAAGGCAGGTACCGCGGAGTCCTGGACGAAAATGTGGGCAGATCGGGTTACTTCCACATACTCTTCGACAGCAACCCTCGGCACCCTCGTGAGACGGCCCAGCTTCACCACGGGAAGCTCTCCTCGCTGGATCATTCCATAGACATATGTCCGCCCACAGCCCAAGAGTGAGGCGACCTCGTTGACGTTCAGCAGTAACCTCTGAGTCATGGCCGGTCAGCCCCATCGCCGCTCCCGTACGGGCGGCTGGTGCCGGTGGACACCCCTGTGACATTCGTCGGGTCTCCGGCATCCCAGTCAGCGACGACCTCGATCCGCTGTCGGCGCTTGCGAGCCACGATGCCGGCGAAGTCCTCGCCCTTCCGCTCGAGGTAGCGGGGGATCCCGGGGACGGTCCTGGCAAGAGCCGCGCCGATGCCCGGAGCGGCTCCCAGGGCTGCCAGGCTGGAGGCGTAGCCCACCAGCCCCCGGATCATGCGCAACTCGTCAGCCGACCGGACCATGTCCCGCACCAGCGGTGATGTCGGTGCCCCTATCTCGGCCTGGCGGATCACCGCCCACTCCGGAGCCTCCGGCCAGCGGGACCGGTTCGAGTCGGTGGTGGGAGTGCGCAGCGACAGCCACTCGGTCGCATAGCGCCACAGCTCCTGCCGTGCCGCGAGCGCATCGGCGGGAGTCGAGCACCCCAGAGACACCAGGGAGCGCCGGCGGAACTGGAACTCGACCCGCCACACGGGCTGATCCGGGTCCCAGTCCACCCACAGTGTCTTCGGCCATTCGGACCCTCGCACGCTGAGCTCCAGCGTCTTGTCGTAGCAGCGACCCATCAGGTCACCGCCGCCGAAGACGAAACCACTCGGCCTGCGGCCCCTCCGGTGGACCTGGTCCTGGGCTGGCATCGAGTACGCCCGCCGGCGGACACCACGGCAGTGGAAGCGGTCGAAGTCCTCAATGACTGGAGACCAGCCTTGAAGGTCGCAGTAGACGTCCAGACGGGAGATCCCCAGTATCGGTTCGTCGCGCATCACGTTGGCGTCCAGCCACTGGGATGCCTCGGCCACCGCCTGGTCCGCTCCACGGGAATGGAGGTGCGCCGAGTGGGCCTGGATGAACACCGGCGGGAAAGGAGGAACGGCGCCAATCGCCACCTCGATGTTGGGAGAGCTGGCCCAGAACGGATAGCTCCGCCACCCGTGGGGCCGCAGCGCCACCGAGAGGGACTGCTCCCCCCAGGTGACCACCTGGAGCTCCTTCGAGGACTGCGCCTCCCGCTTCAGCGCCTCCAGGAAGACCAGGAGCCCCTCCTGGAGATCCCCCCGGACCGAGAAGTGGAGGGTGTCCACCCCCGAGCTGAGGATCCTAAGACCACCCATCACGAGGTACCCGGAGGGTCGTCTGAACTCGGGCATGTATTTTCCCACCACTGTGAGACAGGCACTTGTGGTGGGATAGAAGCTCTGCCGGACCACCGGGCGAGCAGCAGCTGGCGGCTCTCCTCCAAAGAGCAGTCCACCGCCTGGAACTCCTCCATGGTCTCCTCCTGCCAGATCGCCCTTCCGGGGTGCGGCGGCAGCAGGGCGGCCCGGTCGCTATCCAGGAGGATGTAGCTGTTCACGGCGGCCCGGACCCGGAAGGCCACCGTGCCCTGGAGGTTGGCCTTCAGCTGCCCCGGCACCGCCTCGGCATCCGGGCGCTGGGTGCAGCAGACGAGGTGGACCCCCACGGACCGCCCCAGCCTGGCGATCT
>JAJYWM010000248.1 GCA_021791455.1 bacterium
GAGGGGGCGATAACCGTACGACCCCGGCGCCTGGGTTGGTATCGAGTCCAGCGATGACACCGGGACGGATGGAGTCCAGAAACGGTGGACCATGGATCGTCGTAAAGGCAGAGAGCTCGCCGATCCTGACCCCAAATTTGACCCGAACCCAGGCCGACTTCTGCGGCCACTGGCGCACATCCGCGGTCGCCCAGTTTTGTTTTGATCTCAGGGCGGACGATGGCGGACGCTCCCGGACGAATCCGGGGGACCTGCCAAGCCGTGGTCGCCGGGTGGAATCCAGGAGGCGCCTCCAGGTTTTCACCTGCGCAGGTGTCGCCCAGCGTCAGCGTTCACCATCCGGGCTGCTACAAGCCTTGCGGCCGCGACGGCCATCTCAACGAGTCCGGGGCGACCAGAGCCACTGGAGGTCGGAGTCCGACGGCCTCGACCCGCTGACTGTAGCGCCGACTGCAACAACGATCCGGTTGCGGCGGCCATCGCTGCGGTCCTGAGTCACGGTGCTGAGGGTCAGGATGAACGGAACCAATTTCCGGGGCCTCGCAGCTGCCTTGGAAGCAGCACTCCTGGGCCGGGAGACGCCTGAGAGAAACTCACTGACCAGCGTCACTTCTCCCTGTGCTGAGAGCTGAACTGATACCTCTCGCAACCCCTGATATCCTGGCGAGCATGGCGTGCCGCATCAGTGAATTGGTTGTCGCCGCCGCCGACGCCAATCTGCTGGCCTCTTTCTGGAGCGAGGTCCTCGGCTACATCGAGCTTGGCCGGGAGGACGACGGCAGCATAGAGATCGGGCCGGCCGAAGCGGGCTTTGGCGGGTCGCAGCCCACCATGGTCTTCAGCCCCAGCAGCGACCCCCGCGCCGGCAAGTTCCGCCTGCACATCGACGTCAACCCTACGGATCGCGACCAGGAAGCCGAGCTGCGACGTCTGCTTGCGCTCGGTGCCCGGCCCGCGGATGTTGGGCAAACGGGAACTGAGAGCTGGCATGTCCTGGCAGACCCAGAAGGCAACGAATTCTGTCTCCTGCGAGCGCGGCTCAAGCCACTCTGACCAGAGAGCTCGATAAGGCCGAAGAATCTCCCAGGGATCAGGCGGCTTGCTCGGCACGATCAGGGGCTCATCTGGAGCCGATCCATGGGAGCGGTCGGGGGCGGGAGCAGGGAATGCCGCGACTGTTAAGACAACCTCGCTGGCGCTGGCTGGGGGGGCCCAGAGCGCGCCTCCTGTGTCTGCGCGATGCTGCAAGGCACCGGCCCGGTCTGGCCTCGGTACCATCGGGCCATGAGCAAGCAGATCGCCGTCCGCCTGCCGGACGAAGTCGTCGAATTCATGGATCAAATGGTCGCTGCTGGCAGTGCTCGAAGCAGAGCGGATCTGGCGGCCCGAGCCCTGCGCCGCGAGCAGCGCCGTGAGGCGGCCCTCCGGGACGTCGCCATCCTTGCCGCCATCGAGCCAGACCCCGATCTCGAGACGCTGGCATCCAGCCAGGACACGACTGGCACCCGTGCGCCGGACTCATGAGGCCCATCCATGCCGTTCATCTGTGGGGCGCTCGCCCCGCGGTCGTGCTGACCAGGGAGCTGGTGCGTCCCTACCTGAGTTGGGTGACCGTAGCCCCGATCAGCCGCACCATCCGCGGACTTTCGACGGAGGTGCCGGTCGGTCCTCGGAACGGCCTGCCGGAAGAAGCGGTGGTCAGCTGTGACCGCGTGACAACCATACCCGCATCGGCCCTGGGAGAGCGGCTTGGAGTGCTCGGACCCTCGCAGGAGGCGCAGCTGGCGGCCGCGATCCGGGCGGCGTTTGACATGGATTGATCGACGTGGCGCAGGTTGCCGATCGTTTGAGGATCTGGTCCCTACCCTAGCCGGGCGGCCGGTCATGTGCTGAGGGGACCGCCAGGGCCATGAGGGATGCCGCACTCGTCTTGGGCTCGATCAAAACAACTCCCCGGCTGGCTGTTCGCGGCCGCGGCCATCGGGGTCATAGAGCAACCTGGCTATCGGCGCTGCCCATAGTCGGGTCAGAGCTGCAACCGGCATGGGACGATGGCGCATCACCCGCCCGGGAGGGTGTGGCCCGATCCCGCCTTCGGCGTGCCACGAGGCAACCTGCTGCCCGGCTTCAGACCAGAGGGCGGCGGCGTGGTCGAGGTCGCTCAGCTCGGGCGCGTCGATGGCCAAGCCCAGGTGTTCTGCCCACAGCTGCCGCCGCAGTGATCGCGGAAAGCCCGTTCCATCCAGGGCCCTGTCGAGCACCGCGCAGGACAACTCGGAGTCATGGGTAAGGGAACGCAAGTTGAGGTTGGCCGATCCAACCATCGCCCAGATGTCGTCGATTATGCAAACCTTTGCATGCACATAGGTGGGACAGCCCTGGTCATTCTCCAAGTCATAGACGCCAACACGGTCGCCTCCCGCTTCTCGGAGCTTGGCCAAGGCCGAGATTTGATTGACCCGGGCCAAGGGGCCAGTCACCGCCCCGTCTGCGCTCGGCCAGCGGGGCAGCAGCAGGACGACCTGCAGCGTGGGGCACTCGGAGAGCCTTCTGGCTAGCGGTTGCACCGAGAGCTCCGACCAGAGGTACTGCTCTTCGATATAGACCAGTCGCTGGGCCTGGCCGATCGCCTTTGCCAGGCCGCGGGCCACGCTGAACTCGCCGGCCCTGGCGAAGGGATAGCTAGGGCGCCGGACCGGGTACGTCCGCAAGATCTGAACCAGCTGGGTGCCGACCTCAGGCGGTGGCTCGCCGGCGAAGCCGATCAGCGTGGAAGCTGCCGGTTCGGCCGCCAGGTGGGCCATTACGGCGCGCACCGGCGTCGGGAATCCGCGCCGGTGGGGATCCGACCATCGCTCTCGAAAGCTGATGGCAAGCTGGGAGATCGCGGGGCCCTTCACGGCCAGCTGGACGTCGTGCCAGGGTGCTTGGGGCCCGTAGCGGCGGTCCATCCTCTTGGTTTGCGGATCACCCTCATGCCGCGGGCTGTCGCGACGCGCGTGGCAGATGTCTATCCCGCCGACGAAGGCGACACTCTCCTGGGGTCTACCCCTCCGCAGGATGATCACGTACTTCTGATGGTGGGAGCCGAACGGCAGCACTCGCTGGTCTAGAAGCACCTGACCGCCCCGGCGGTTGATCTCGGCCTCTAGGCGCAGGTTGCCCACCTCCCCGAAGGACATGCTCTGAGGTCTTGACCGCCACACCAGGCCCCGCACGTCCACGCCGTCGTGGGCCAGCTCCGCCAGCAGGTCACCAATCGTCGGCCCCTGGCTCGTGAGAAGCTCATCTCGGTCACACTCCCACTCGGAGAACCAGACCGAGTCCCCCCGCGACAGCTGGCGCAGCTCGTCCAGGAGCCTGCTGAAATATGCCTCGCCGTCCACCAGAGCCGACACCTCATTGCCAGCGGTCCAGGCCGCACCACGGTCGAGCAGCGCATCAATTGTGGTATCCGCGTTCCCGCGTTCTGTTCGCTCCAGGAACCACCTGGTCACGTCGGCGGAAGAGGACACTCCTGGCGTTCTCCTGGAATGGTCGGCCGATGAAATCTTGGCCGAGCCCGCTGACACGCTGGGCACCGGACGGCCGTCCCACCACGGCTGAAAGTTGCGGCGCGAGGGTTTCGACAGACGGCGCACCACCACGCTTGGTCATTCTGACGGGTGGCCCTCCCGGTACATCCGCGCCGCCTTCGGAGGTGTTGCCCTAGGGGGTCCTGCCCTCCCTGGCGGGCAGGCGGGCGCACGCCACGCAGACCTCCTGGGGTATCACTCCCCAGCGCATCAGCAGGCCGAAAACGCGGCACCCGATGCAGAACGCGAAGGCCGCCTCGAGGGCGGCAGCCAGAGCCAGGAGCCCGAGAAGGGCGTAGGTGACAATCACCAGATGGCCCAGGAAGAAGCACAGCGTCGCCGCACAGCTGACCGTTGCGCCGATCCCCTGGGCGAATCGCTTCGGGGGCCCTGGCACCAACTTCGGCGCCTTGGTGAGCCTGGGCGCCACCACTCGGGTAGCCAACTGTCCGAGTGGGCTCATGGTGGGTCCGGTGGCCACCCTGGCGAGGAAGCCGTAGGCCAGGACCGCGCTCAGCCAGGGCTGCTGGGTGGCTATGGCGGCACACGCGATGAGCGCGACCGCGCCCGCCACAAGCCGACTGGCCGGCTCGTTGACCGGGTTGGGGAAGCCAAACAGGCCGCTGGGCATGGGATCTCCGGGGCAAGGGCCCCAGCCATACAACCGTCGTCAGTTGTATGGGGAGATTCTAGACCGATCCGACCAGCATGGGGGGATGCCCATCACGCTCTCGCTTCAACTCGAAGAGGTAAGGCCTCCTCGCCATCCGGGCCACATCCACCAGAAGAGCTTTGGCTTCCTCATCGCCGGGAACCTCGGTCACGATCGGCCCGAAGATGCCAGGGCCATCCCCGCCGTCGAAGACCAATGTGGGTACCCCGAAGGCCTGGCAGGCGCCGACGGCGGCCTCGTGGTCGGACACGACCGCCTGCCACAGGGACTGGTCAGCGAGCGCGGCCTCGCGCTTCTGGGGGTCCATCCCAGATGCCTCCATGGCTGAGGCCAGGACACGGTCAGCGTCCTCCGGACCCGGCCTCACCTCCGCGGCGTGGATGAGGCGGCCGAGCTCCGCGTAGAGGCGAGCAACCTGCTCGTTGCCTCCCTCCCGGCGCGCCAAGGCCAAGATCTGGAGGGCTGGGCCGCTGTATCCGACAGGCCCACGAGATGCGTCCTCACCATCCGGCAGGTGGACGATCCCCAAGGAGAAGAATCTCCAATTCACCTCTGCCTCACCCAGCTCATGGAGCCGGGTCGCCCAGCGGGAGGTCAGCCATGCCCAGGGACAGATCGGGTCAAAATGAAAGTTGATTCGCTCCAAAGCCTCTCCCGCAAATTACTGGTCTGGTGGCCGCCGGACCGGCACCGGCCGACCCAGCGGTAGCACCGGCCAGCCTCTACTTCTTGGTTTCCCAGAACATCCGCGCGAACTCATCGACCAGGCGACGCAGCTCGGCAGCCTTCTCCGCGTCGATCGACTGCTTGCAGGCGGAGGCCGCCTTGAGGGTCTTCCAGACGTGCTGATGCAGCTCCGGAAACTTCTCCAAGTGCTCGGGCTTGAAGTAGTCCGACCAGATCACCTGCACCTCACGCTTGACTTTCTCCGCGTGCAGCTCTTTGACCTCGACCATCCGCACGAAGGAGTTTCGGCTGGCCTCGGAGGTTGAGTCGGGCAGCTGGTGAATCTTTGTCACCATCGTCTCCACCGTCTGAGCCGCGAGCTGTGCCTCGTGGGGGTCGTAGATTCCGCAGGGGATATCGCAATGGGCGTGCACCACCCGCCGGGGACCGCCCCAGTCCTTGAGACCACCGAACATAGCTGACTCCCTCCTGAACGCGTTCGAGGAGCCCTTGGCTGGCTCCACCGCTCGCCTCAAACTACCATCACATGGTGTTCACCGGCAAACTCGCTCATCTCTCATGGCCGCGCCTGCCCCAGTTGGTGGCGGTGGACGGGCCCAGCATGGAGCCACTCTTGGCGGATGGCGCTTGGGCGCTGCTGCTGCCGTGGCCGGGCAGGATGCCTCGGTTGGGGCAGGTGGTGGTGGCGGAGCACCCGGCTCGGGAGGGTTTTGAGGTCATCAAGAGGGTAGCCGCGGTCAGCCGCGAGGGGGATCTGGTATGGCTCGCCGGGGACAACCGAGAGCGCAGCTCCGACAGCGACCAGTTCGGCCCCATATCGAGGCGCCAGGTGGTGGGGCCGGTGGTAGCGGTCCTGCGGCCCGGACGGCCGCGGCTCATCCGGGTCGAGCCAGCCAGGTTGTGGGGATGACCGATGCCCCGTTGGGGGACCAAAGCTGGCACCATTAGGGCATGAGCGAATCTGAGCTACCAAGCCCGCCGCCGCGCAGTTCCGAACCAACCCGCGACCTGCTCACGCCCGTGCCGCAACCGAAACAGAAGAAGCACAAGAAGAAGACCTCCAGAGAACCTCCGCGCGGGCGGGGTCGAGGGGGTCGTTGAGCGCCTGTCGTCCATTTTTCTGGTGCCGCTGATGGATTCTGCGGCGGAGGTGGATCTGGATCTCGCCCTGGCCACGGCTCGCTACGCTGCCCAGGCTGGAGGGGGCGTGGTTAGGGCGGCAGGCCTAGGTCGCCACGAGGCGGAGTCCAAGGGGCCAGGGGATTATGTGACCGCGGTCGACCGCCAGAGTGAGGAGGTGATCGTCCGAGTCGTGCGGGCCGCGTTTCCTGACCTTCCAATCCTGGCCGAGGAGGGAGGGGGAGAGAGACGTCCGACCGGCTGGGTCATCGACCCCGTGGACGGAACCACCAACTTCAGTAGGGGCTTCCCCATGGTCGGGGTATCGGTGGCCTTGCTGGTGGACGGCTACCCTGCTGTGGGATGCGTCCACGCACCATTTCTGAACTGGACCTACAGTGCCCGGGCTGGCCAGGGGGCGTATGACGAGCGCGGCAACCGGCTCAGGCTCTCGGACCCGGAGCCAGCTTCAGCCGTGGTGACGACGGGGTTCCCATTCAAGGCGCCGGAACGGATTCCCCGATTGATCGGAACCTTGGAGATGGTGCTGCGCAAGTTCGAGGACGTGCGTCGCCCCGGGGCCGCCAGCCTCGATCTCGCCTACACCGCGGCAGGCGTGTTCAGCGGGTACTTCGAGATGGGCCTCAAGGTATGGGACATAGCCGCGGGGGCGCTGCTGGTGACTGAGGCGGGAGGGATCGTGACCGACTGGGAGGGCAACCAGGGCCACCTGGTGTCCGGTGACATCGTGGCCGGCCCACCCAGGGTCCATGCCGCCCTTCTCAGCGCCGTCCGCTCCTGGTCAGGGGCGGACTGACACCAGGCCGCTGACCACGTCGCCGACGCGTTTGCGGAGCACCTTGGGTGCGACGCTCACGGTGAAGTCCCCGGGGTGCAGCGGCACCAGGTAGATGACGATGGGGATCGTTGAATTGGACTCCAGGATGCCCCCGCAGGACTCGTCGTGGCGCCATGCTGATCCCCGGGAGCCGAGGAAGGTCACCTCGACCACCCGAAACTCTGGGGTGAGGTTGCCGCCGATGCAGGTGGGGGACATGGCTCCTCCAGAGGCCAAATAGAGCCCGAAGGCCAGCCGTGACTCCTTGCCGACGGTCATCACCGCACCACCGATGGCGCCTCCCATCTGGGCCTTGGGGGGGCCGGAGCTCTTGCCCAGCGACCCGGCGCTGGTGATCACATCGACGAAAGCCGAGATTGCCAAGAACGCGATAACACCGATGGCAAGAAGCTGCCCGGCGCTTAATCTTGGTACCCAGTGAGGAGCGGTCTTCAAGCTTCTCTGAGATTAGCGCCTCGCCGGTCTCAACCCGACCAGCGGGATCACGGAGGTGGCCATGACCTTCATCGAGCAGGTGGCAGCTGAGGAGATCCTGGACTCGCGGGGCAACCCCACAGTGGCGGTTGAGGTGACGCTCATCGGCGGCGAGATGGGTCGGGCGGCGGTCCCCTCCGGCGCGTCGACGGGAACCCGGGAAGCGGTGGAGCTGCGGGATCACGATGACAGCCGATTTTCCGGCAAGGGGGTTCGCAAGGCGGTGGAGAACGTCAACGAGGTCCTGGGTCCGGCGGTCCTGGGCATGGATGCGCTCGACCAGCGCAGCCTGGATCAGCGACTGATAGAGGTGGACGGGACCCCGAACAAAGCCCGCCTGGGGGCCAACGCCATCCTCGGAGTAAGCTTGGCTGCCGCCCAGGCTGCCGCCATCGCCGAGGAGCTGCCCTTGTTCCGCCACCTTGGTGGGTTGCGGGCTCGGCTACTACCCGTGCCTCAGTTCAACATCCTCAACGGCGGGCTTCACGCCAACTCCTCGGTGGACTTCCAGGAGTTCATGGTTATGCCGGTTGGGATGCCCAATTTCCAGGAGGCGCTGAGAGCCGGGTCGGAGATCTTCCACAGCCTGCGGCAGGTACTCGCTGACCGGCATCTGGCCGTGGGTCAGGGGGACGAGGGTGGCTTCGCACCCAATCTCCAGAGCAACGTCGAAGCCGTGGAATTGGTGCTGGAGGCGATCCAGAGGGCAGGGTACTCGGCGCCGGGAGAGGTGGCGATAGCCCTTGACCCTGCCCCAAGCCACCTGTTCCGTGACGGCCAGTACGTCTTGCCCGGTGAAGGGCGCAGCTTCAGCTCATCCCAGCTCACGGATCTGTGGGAGAGCTGGATCAGTCAGTACCCCATCGTCTCCTTGGAGGATGGCATGGCCGAGGACGACTGGCAGGGATGGGCGGAGCTCACAGGGCGGCTCGGAGCGAAGGTCCAACTGGTGGGCGACGATAACTTCGTCACCAATCCTGAGTATCTGGAGCGGGGCATCCGAGAAGGGGTTGCCAATGCGATCCTGATCAAGCTCAACCAGATCGGGACCTTGACAGAGACGATGGACGTGGTGGACTTGGCACAGCGCCACGGGTACGCGACCGTCGTCAGCCATCGCTCGGGAGAGACCGAGGACACAGCCATTGCGGACTTGGCGGTGGCCCTGGGCGCGGGGCAGATCAAGTCCGGCGCCCCCTCCCGCAGTGAGAGGGTGGCGAAGTACAACCGGCTGCTCCGAATCGAACGGGAGCTGGGAGCTGGCGGCTGCTTCAGAGGGGCTGCGGTCCTCAGCCGCAACCGTGGCCAGCTCGGGAAACCCGACTGATACAGTAGGGATTGTGCGGTGCACTTCCGAGCCAGGCCTGCGGATCCTAAGGGGTCTGCCAGAGGCGACCGTCTGCGATCTCGTGGGGGGCACGCCGCTGCTGGAGGTCCGCATCTTTGAGGATCTCGCGCCTGATCTCCGCATTCTCCTGAAGGCCGAGTTTCTCAATCCAGGCGGGTCGGTGAAGGACAGGGCGGCCCTCTGGATGCTGCGAGCGGGCCTGGATGGGGGGCAGCTGGCTCCGGGCAAGACGATCATGGACAGCACCAGCGGCAACACCGGTGTCGCCTACGCCATGCTCGGGGCGGCCCTGGGGTATCCGGTCCGGCTGGTCGTGCCCGCCAACGTCAGCCGGGAGCGCCGGGCGCTGATCCGAGCCTACGGGGCAGAACTCGTCCTAAGTGACCCCCAGGAGGGGTCAGATGGCGCTATTCGTGTCTGCCGAGAGATCGTCGAGCGCGATCCGGAGCGCTACTTCTACCCGGATCAGTACAACAATCCCGCCAACTGGCGGGCGCACTACGACAGCACCGGACCGGAGATCTGGGAGCAGACCGGGGGCCAGGTGACCCACTTCCTCGCTGGTCTCGGCACCAGTGGGACCTTTGTGGGGACCTCACTGCGGCTCAAGGAGTTCAACGCGGATGTGGTCTGCGTCAGCCTGGAACCGAACGACCCGTTCCACGGGCTGGAGGGGCTCAAGCACATGGAATCCTCAATCATCCCCGGGATATACCGCCCGGAGATCGCTGATCAGCACCTGCAGGGGCCAACCGATGCCGCCTATGATCTGGGCAGCAGGATCGCCCGCGAGCAGGGCATCCTCGTCGGGCACTCGACTGGTCTGGCGCTCTGGGGGGTAGCGCAACTCATCCACGACGGCTTACGAGAAGGAGTGGTGGTGCTGATCTCCCCAGATGGCGGGGCGCGATATCTCAGCTCAGGCGTTTACTCTGACTCGGGAGCTTGGTGAACTTGTCCGTCCTCAGCATGTCCGTTCAACAGTTCGAATACATGCGGACTCTGGCTGAGGCCGCATACCCCTATGAGGGGTGCGGGGTCTTGGTCGGGATCCCTGGGGAGGACCACACGGCCGTCACGGAGGTCCTGGAGGGGCGAAATCTGGTCACAGACCGCAGGCATGACCGGTACGAGTTGGATCCGCGGGACATCATCCGCGCCGAGAAGCAGGCACGTGCAAGGGGAGAGGAGGTCGTGGGTTTCTTCCACACCCATCCCGATCACCCGGCTCGTCCGAGCCAGTTCGACGCGGACCACGCCTGGGCGGGATATCAGTACGTGGTGATAGCGGTGCACGGCGGGCGTCAAGTCAGGGCGACAGCCTGGCGGCTCGCTGAGGCGAATGAGCCCAAGAGCTTTGTGGAGACCGAGTTGCAGATTCCCGGGGGCCCGGCGGCGCACTATAATCCGCCCGATCTTGTGGCGGAGGAAAGGTGAAGACCGCGGTAACGACCCTGGAGGTGGTGCTGGCAATCCTGCTGGTGATCACGATTCTGCTGCAGACCCCGAAGTCCAGCGGCCTTGGAGGCACCATCGGGGGCGGGACGGACATGGGTGGGGGCTATCGCACACGGCGCGGCCTGGAGAGGGTGCTTTTCCGAACCTCAATCTGGCTGACCGTGCTCTTCGCCCTGGTGGCGATCATCCAGATCCGGGTCAACTAGCCCAGGCTGCCAGGGGGCGGCGGGGCGCCAGCCGGCATCACCTGAGGTTCGCGGCCCTCGGCGGCAGCATCGCCGTGCTGCTTCTGGGCGCAGGATTGGTGGGCCTCTCGGCTCACTCCATGGTCACCCATCAGGTGTATCAGGAGGCGATCGTGGCACCCACCGGGCCGTCGCCCCTCAACGCACTGCTCGCGTCCTCGAACCCGATTGCCGAGACCGTGGGGGCGCTCTCCCAACCTGGGCTGCTCAAGGCGGGAAATCAGGGCACGGCCGTGCTGGGGTTGGCCTCCAGCTGGCACGTGCTCGACGGCGGGGCCAAATACTCGTTCACCCTGCCCCGCGGTGGACGCTGGTCCAACGGCGAGCCCATCACCACCAGGGATGTCGGGTTCACCCTGGCCGTGCTGCAGTCGGCGGCATTCCCCGACCCAGCGCTGGCCGCTCCCTGGCGGGGCATCTCCCTTTACGCCACCTCCTTCTGGGCGGGGACCTTCGTGCTGCCCGAACCGGCTCCCAACTTCTCCCTGACGGCGGAGGTCCCCATCGTCCCCGAGGCGCCATACCATGACCGTCCCCAGCTGTATCTGCGCTCCGATCAGCGCCCGACGGCGCGATTCCCGCCCTGTTCGGGGCCGTTCTTCGTGGCGGCGAACACGCCCGACCAGATATCGCTGGTACGGAATCCGTACTTCCGTCCGGCGCCGCTGCTGGCGGGGTTCGATTTGGACCTCGAGCCGAGCCCGTCCGCGGTTGGGGCCCTGCTCAGCAAGGGTGCGGTGGACGGGTGGCTGGCGGCCACCCCGCAGGATCTGGCGGCGCTGCCCAAGGGTGTGGTGCGCCAGCGGATCACGTCCTACTCCTTCGTCGAGCTGCTCATGAACGAGGCGGCCGGCCCCCTCTCCGATCCGATCGTGCGCCGGGCCCTGGCTGCGGCCATTGACCGCCGGCAGCTGGTGGCAGCCGGGGTCGCGGGGATGGGCGTTCCCCAATATGGGCCCCTACCGCAGTCCATCCCCTGGGCTAGGCTGGGCCGTGCCGCGGTGGGAACAGGACCCAGTGCCACCTCCTTGCTGGCAACGGATGGATACTTGCGGCCGCCCCCCCTTGGAGTATTCGAGAAGGGCGGTCGCAGGCTCAGCCTCACGATCAGCGTGCCAGGCCTTGACCCGCTCCCGCAGGCGGCTGAGGCGCTGGCCAAGATGTTGGATTCCCAGGGCTTCGCCGTGACCGTGGTGGAGGGCAAGGCCTCGTCCTTCATGTCCACGGTGCTGGCATCCGAGTCATTCCAACTTGCGCTGGTCGGCTTCGACAACGGCCCGGACCCGGACCTCGTGCCATTTTGGGGCTCAGGGCTGAGCTCGAGCCAGTCCCTCAACTTCAGCCAGGCACCCCCGGACCCCATCCTCAATCACGAGCTGGACCAACTCGCCACCGCGACCACGACCGCCGCCAAGGCCACGGCCTATCGGGAGGTCGCGCAGAGGTTGGCCCAGGACATGCCGGCCGTCTTCCTGTACACCCCGGTTGACGTGTACGCCCACCTCAGCTCGGTCCACGTTCCCGGCATACCCAGGGATGGCGATCCCCTGCAACGGTTCGGGGACGTTGGGCTGTGGACCACCTGAGGCAACGGCTCTAAGGACGGGACCGTGCCGTTGAGGTAGCATTCTCACTCTTGGGCCGGGATGGTGAAATGGTAGACACGCAGCGTTCAGGGCGCTGTGCAGGTCACTGCGTGCGGGTTCGAGTCCCGCTCCCGGCACCATGGATGGGTACCCCCTCGGACCGGTGGGGGAGCTCCTCTTCGGAGTGGGCCGCCGACGCATGCGTCCCGTACGGCTCGACAGTGTGTGCCCGGTGCGGGCGGTCGCCGCGCCCGAGTGACTCGCCGTTGAACGATACCGACCGTCGCGGGCTATGCTGGTTGCGGGTGGCTGCGGGTCCAGATGGACGCGGTGACATTCAGCTCGCCACCGTCAAGGAGTTGAGGCGACGCCAGACCAGCCACCCCTAGGCCACCAACGCGAAGGCGGCAGAGAGCCATTGCCATGGATCCCACCGGCACAGGAGCCGCCCCAATGGGGGGGCGGGCCCGAGCCAGCCGCCCAATGGACGGCCACGGACTGGGGGACCCCCATCAGGCGGGCCTCGACCGGTCGTCGCTGGAGGGCGTTGGCCGCGGCGCTGGTGATCGTCGGGCTGTCCATCGGTGCTGGCTCCCTGGCGGCGGTGCGGCTCAGCCCAACTCCTGCTCATCAGACCAAGACCCAGGGTTCGTTCGCACCCTCCCCGGGCGCCTCTCCGGCGAGCAGCGACCAGGACCTGGCCGCGGTTGCCACCAGCGATCTCCCGGAGATTGTGACGATAGTGGCGATCGGCCGCCAGAGCGACGAGCTTGGCACCGGGTGGCCGATCGACGGTTCCGGTGACTTCATCACCAACGACCATGTGGTCCATGCCGGCATCAGCTTCTACGCCGTGACTCAGACCGGGGCCGAGTACCCGGCTTCAGTGATCAACGCGGACCCTGCGCTCGACCTGGCTGAGGTGAAGGTGATCGGCCTGCGCGAGCAGCCGTTCGAGATCGACCCCAACCCCGCGGCCCTCGGAGAGCCTGTTGTCGTGCTGGCGTCTGAGGGGGCCACGAGCCATCCTCCTGTCACCGAGTCCGTCGTCGACGGTCTCGGTGAGCGTGCCACTGTCGAGCACGCGGAACCGGGTGAGCTCAGCAACTACTCGGACCTGATTCGCATTCCGGCCAAGATTTTCCCGGGCAACAGTGGAGGCCCTGTGCTGACCACCGCGGGGCAGGTGGTGGGGGTCCTGACCCTGGCCGCCGAAGACGGCCCAGGAGCTTTCGCCATGCCTCTGCAGGAGCTGTCGCCTGTGATCCACCGCTGGCTGGAAGGCTAGGAATCGGCTGAGACTTCCGCTCTGGAACTGAGCTTCCGTTTGACGCCCGGGCCGTGCATCTGCCAACATCGCTCCGGGGGACGGCGTAGGCGGGCATGAACGAGCATCGTGGCCCGATCCGAACCTCAACAGGAGACCACAAGAATGAGCGGCAAAAACGGGCGCGCAGGGCTGACGATCCTGGTCCTGGGGGCCGACGGCTACATCGGCTGGCCGATGGCGATGCACCTGTCCCGGCTGGGCCATAGGGTGGTGGCAGTCGACAACCTGGCCCGGCGCAAGTGGGACCGAGAGGGTGGCACCTACAGCTTGCTGCCGCTTCGGACAATGCCCCAGAGGGTCGACCGTTGGCAGCAGGTCTCCGGGCATCAGGTCGAGTGGCGCCGCGTCGACCTGCGCGACGGCGCGGTGGTCGACGCCCTCTTCGCGGAATTCGCGCCCCAGGCGGTCATCCACTTTGCCGAGCAGCGCAGCGCGCCGTTCTCCATGGTCGATCGCGCGCACGCGGAGATGACCCAGGTCAACAATGTGGTGGGGACCCTCAATGTCCTTTTCGCGATCCGCGATCGGGCCCCGGACTGCCACCTGATCAAGCTTGGGACCATGGGGGAGTACGGCACGCCCAACATCGACATCGAAGAGGGCTACATCGACATCGAGCACAACGGACGCCGCGATCGGCTGCCCTTCCCGAAGGTACCGGGCAGTTTCTACCACCTCTCCAAGGTCCACGACAGCAACAACATCCACTTCGCCACCAGGGCTTGGGGGGTGCGCGCGACCGATCTCAACCAGGGCGTGGTGTACGGCTTTGAGACAGAGGAGACCGCGCTCCATGAGGACCTGCACACTCGTTTTGACTTTGACTCCATCTGGGGGACCGCGCTGAACCGCTTCTGTGTCCAGGCGGCGGTCGGGCAGCCCCTCACCGTTTACGGTAAGGGCGGTCAGACCCGCGGGTTTCTTGACATTCGCGATACCATGGCATGCATCACCCTGGCCCTGGAGAACCCCGCGGAGAAGGGCGAGTGCCGGGTGTTCAATCAGTTCACAGAGCAGTTCAGCGTGCTCCAACTGGCGGAGCTGGTGGCCAAAGTGCGTGGCGAACATGGGCTGGAGACCACCATCGCCCACGTCCCCAACCCGAGGGTGGAGGCCGAGGAGCATTACTACAACGCCAAGCACCAGCGGCTGCTGGACCTTGGGTTGCAGCCACACCTGCTCGGCGACACCCTGTTGGAGAGCATGATCGAGATGGTCGAGCGGCATGCCACCCGGGTCGATCCGATCCTGCTGGAGCAGCCCAGCGTAAATTGGAAGTCGGGCGGCAACGAGGTCTGGGAGCGATACTCGAAGGCTGCGCCTCCCCTGTCGCGCAAGCAGCCCGCCCCAGTAGCAGGACCGGCCCGCAGCTGACGAGCGGGCGCCCTGTTGCTTGGGGCGGGCTCGCATCAGGCTGGGTAGACTCGAAGTGAGTACAGCCGTCAAGCAGGGGGTTCACCGTGGATTCGCGACAGTATGAGATTGCCATAGTCGGCGCCGGGCCCGCGGGGCTGACGGCGGCCCTCTATGCCGGCCGGGCGATGAAGCGGACGGTCCTGCTGGAGGCCGGGGTGCCGGGCGGTGAGTTGCTCAATACCGAGGCCATCGAGGACTACCCTGGATTCGCTTCAATAACAGGACCGGACCTGGCCACCAAGATGGCGGATCATGCGCTGAGTTTCGGCGCCGAGATGGTGTCGGCCCGGGTGGTGGCCGTGACCCCTCAGGCTGATGGTGGCCACCGGCTGGAAGTTGAGGACGGGGATCCGTACTTCGCCCGAGCGGTGATTCTGACCGCAGGCGGGCAGCCGCGCAAGCTCGAGGTGCCCGGCGAGCAGGAGTATTCCGGCAAGGGGGTATCCTACTGCGCCGTCTGTGACGGGGCCTTCTTCAAAGGGGAGCACCTGGCGGTCGTCGGAGGGGGGGACGCCGCCATGGAGGAGGCCGCTTTCCTAACCCGCTACGCGTCTCGGGTCACCTTGATCCACAGGCGCCGGGAGTTTAGGGCCCAGCCCGTTTTGGTGGATCGGGCGCGCCGGAATCCCAAGATGGAGTTCCTCCTCGACGCCGTGGTGGATGAGGTGGTGGGTGACGGGCGGAGGGTCGAGGCTCTCCGGCTCAGCCATCTCCGGGATGGCTCGACCAGTGAGCTTCCCGTGGGCGGGGTATTCATCTTTGTCGGCTTCCTGCCCAACAGCGGCCTGCTCACCGTCCATGCTGACCACGACTCCCAGGGTTACTACCTGACCGACACCAACATGCAAACCTCCGTCCCCGGCGTCTTCGCGGCGGGAGACGTGCGGGCACAGTTGACCCGGCAGGTCACCACCGCGGTGGGGGATGCGACCACGGCCGCCATGGCGGCCACGAAACTGGTGGAGGAGGCCCCGAGCCTGGTGGGCGCTTCTTGAGCAGCATTGTCACCAAGGGCGGTGACCAGGGCCAGACGAGCCTGCTCTACGGAGGGCGCGTCGCCAAGGACGATCTGCACACCGAGGCCTATGGCGCTCTCGATGAGGCGATCTCAGCCATGGGGCTGGCCAGGTCCATGTGCCGCCACCAGGGGGTCGCGGCCACCCTGCTCGGGCTGGAGCGGGAATGCTTCACCGTGGGGGCTGAGCTGGCGACGGCCGGCAGCGACCGGGCCAAGCTGGAGAAGCACTTTCCGGTCCTCGAGGCCCAGGCGGTCGACCGCCTCGAGGATGAGGTGCACAGGCTTGAGGAGTTGATCGGTTTGCCGTCCGGCTTCGTTCTGCCCGGCGGCACCCCGGCTGCAGCGGCCATCGACCTCGCCCGCACCATGGTCCGCCGGGCCGAGAGGCGCACGGTGGCGCTGGCGCGTCAGGACGGGTCCATCAACCCCGAGGTACTGCGCTACTTGAACCGACTGTCGGATCTGCTCTTCATGCTGGCCCGCGAGGAAGAGGCCGGGTCGACCACCCTCAAGTGACAGGGCCGGTGCTCGCTACCCTGGAGTCATGTCTGAGCCCACGGCGCAGCCCGAGCAGGTAGCAGTCCGCTGCCGCATCGGGGGGAGGGTGCAGATGGTGGGCTTTCGAGCCTTCACCGTCACCTGGGCGAGCCGACTCGGGGTCACTGGCTGGGTGCGGAATGTTCCCGATGGCACGGTCGAGCTGTGGGCGCAGGGACAGCAGCCGGCGGTGGAAGAGCTGCTGCTCCACGTTCGCGTCGGGCCGGCGGCGGCATCCGTCGAGGTCGTTCAGGAGATGCGTGAGCAGCCCCGTCCGGGTCTCACCGGGTTTTCCGATGTCGGCTGAGGCGTTGGGCCCGATCGCTAGGGTTGGGCTCGAGTCCGTGCCGGCTCGGGAGACGGCATGACGGTTCGAGTTCTGGAGCCGATTCTGGCCCGCTCCCTGGTCCGGGCGCAGACCCTGGCGCGGGGTGGCCTGGACCCACTGCGCCGGGCTGCCGAGGGGGCCAGGCCCGCGCGCAGCCTCATCGAAGCCCTCGGCGGTCCCCGCATCACAGTGATTGCGGAGATGAAGCGCAGCTCGCCGTCGGCCGGCTTACTGAGGCCGGAGCTTGACCCGCAGGATATGGCGCTGCGGTTTGCCGCCGGTGGGGCGGCCGCGATTTCCGTCCTCACCGAGCCGGTGTCTTTTGGGGGCAGCCTGGACGATCTGCGTCAGGCTGCCTCGGCCACCGAACTGCCCGTCTTGCGCAAGGACTTCGTCGTCGATCCGGTGCAGATCCTGGAAGCCAGGTCAGCGGGCGCGGACGCCGTCCTGCTGATCGTCAGAGCATTGCCCGGGGAGATGCTGGCAAGGTGTCTCGAGACCGCTCTGGAGCTCGGCATGGACGCATTGGTCGAGGTTCATGACGAGTCCGACATGGAGGCAGCCCTGAGCTCAGGAGCGACCCTGATCGGGATCAACAACCGCGATCTGGACACCCTTGTCACCGACCTCAGAACCACGGAGCGGCTGGCGCCGATGGCCGGCGCCGGCTGCCTGGTGGTTTCCGAGTCCGGGATCCGCGACGCCCGCGACGTTGAGCGGGTCCGAGGCGCCGGCGCGAGTGCCATCCTGGTGGGCGAGGCGCTCATGCGAGCCACGGTCGTCGGTGTTGCCTTGAGGGGTTTGACGGGGCATCCTGAGATCGTCGGGTGATGCGTGTCAAGGTGTGCGGCATCACCAGCCCCGAGGACGCCAGCGTGGCGATCTCGGTTGGCGCTGATGCGCTGGGGATGGTATTCCATAACGCCAGCCCGCGACGGGTCGGGGCTCGCAGCGCCCACCAGATCGCTGAAGTCACCCTGGGCAGGGCGGATCTGGTGGGAGTAGTGGTGGATGCCACTCCGGTGGAGCTGGCCGAGCTGGTTGACGAGTTTTGCCTGACCATGGTCCAGGTCCACATCCGCAGCTGTCACCCCGGCTTGGCTGGTGAGCTGGGGGTGCCGGTGCTGCCTTATGTCTCCAGCAGCGAGCCAGCTGCCGCCATCCGCGCTGATTGGTGGGCGGACCTGCCCATAATGCTCGACAGCCTGGGTGGGGATGGGGCTGGTGGGACGGGGATGGTCGGAGATCTCGAGATCGCCAGGGCGGTTTCGGCGCACAGGCCAGTCTGGCTGGCCGGTGGACTCGGTCCTGGCAATGTGGCAGCGGCAGTGGCCCGGGTCAGGCCGTACGGAGTGGACGCCAGTTCCGGCCTGGAGCGCAGGCCGGGGGTAAAGGACCCGCGCCTTGTCGAGGCATATGTTCAAGCCGCTCGGGAGGCCGCCGCCATGGTGCACAATGAGGTCAACTCGTGAGAACCCCGGGCCGCCCCATAACCACCCCTCCGCCGCGGGCGGGAAGGTATGGAGACTTTGGGGGGAGCTTCGTCCCGGAGACGGTGATGCCAGCTCTCGAGGAGCTGGAGGAGCAGGCCTCCCTGGCGTTCCGCGACCAGGCGTTCAGCGATTCCCTAAACGGCCTGCTCCGAGATTACGCGGGGCGCCCCACCCCCTGTTACCTCGCCAAGCGGCTCTCGGATCGGGCCGGTTTTCCCATCTGGCTCAAGCGGGAGGACCTGCTGCACACCGGCGCCCACAAGATCAATAACGCCCTGGGCCAGCTGCTGCTGGCCCAGAGAATGGGTAAGCGACGCATCGTCGCCGAGACCGGGGCCGGCCAGCACGGCCTGGCCACCGCGACCGCCTGCGCGCTGATGGGGATGCCCTGCGTGGTCTACATGGGCTCAGAGGACATCCGGCGCCAGGCCGTGAATGTCGCCAAGATGAAGCTTCTCGGCGCCACCGTCGAAGCAGTCGACAGCGGATCGAGGACGCTCAAGGACGCAACCTCAGAGGCGATCCGGGACTGGGTCACCAACGTTCGCGACACCCACTACGTGATTGGGTCCGTGGTCGGGCCCCACCCGTACCCATGGCTGGTCCGCACTCTCCAGTCAGTTATCGGGGTCGAAGCACGCCAGCAGATGCTGGAACAGGCTGGGAGGCTGCCGTCCCGGGTGATCGCGTGCGTCGGAGGCGGGAGCAACGCCATCGGGATCTTCTCCGCTTTTCTGGACGACCCGGAGGTGGCGCTGGTCGGCGTGGAGGCTGGGGGCAGGGGCCGCGGCCGAGGGGAGCATGGAGCGACGCTCAGCCTTGGAAGCCCAGGAGTGCTGCATGGAGCCAGGTCATACCTCCTCCAGGACGAGGACGGGCAGGTGGAGTCAACCCACAGCATCTCGGCCGGCCTGGACTACCCCGGAGTTGGCCCCGAGCACGCCTGGCTCAAGAGCACCGGACGGGTCTGGTACACGGTGGTCGAGGACGGGCAGGCCCTAGAGGGTCTTCACCTGCTCGCCCGCCTGGAAGGCATCATCCCCGCGCTCGAGTCATCGCACGCGGTCTACCACGCGGTCCACCTGGGGCCGCCGGAGGCGGGTCCGGTTGTGGTCTGTCTCAGCGGGCGTGGCGACAAGGACATGGCCACGGTGCTCGATGGAGGCGATGCCCAATGAGCGCGGACCAGGCCGTCCGGCGGATCAGGTTGACCCTGAGCGGCCATCCCGTTCCCGCCGTCCTTATCTCGTACGTGATGGCGGGCTTCCCACGGATCGATGACACCGTGCCCATGCTGCTGGCGGCGGAGGCAGCTGGAGTCAAGATGGTGGAGTTGGGATTGCCATACTCTGACCCGCTTGCGGATGGTCCGGTCGTGCAATCGGCGGGCCAGCGTGCGCTTGGCAACGGGATGACGGTCGCCAGAGCCCTGGCCCAGGTTCAGGAGGCGAGGGAGGGCGGGTTGGCCATCCCGCTCGTGGTGATGACGTACCTGAATCCCCTGCTCCGAATGGGACTTGGGCACTTCTGCGAGCTGGCCTCCCGGTCGGGAGTGGACGGGATCCTGGTGCCAGACCTGCCCCTGGAAGAGATGGCGGAGCTGGCGGGCCTGGCCGAAGACCACGGGATCGCCATGAACACCATGGTCGCACCCACCACCCCAAGCTCCAGGATCGCCAGAGCGGGAGGCCTCAGCACCGGCTTCATCTACTGCGTTTCCAGGACCGGCGTGACTGGCGCGGCAGCCTCTGCCCGTGACGAGGGGACCTCCCTCCTGCAGAGGGCCAGGCAGAATACGGACGCTCCGCTGGTGCTGGGGTTCGGCGTTCGTTCCGCGGAGCAGGTGCGAGCAGTCACGGGTCTGGCGGATGGGGTGGTGGTGGCGAGCCTGCTGCTGGAGGAAGCCGCCGCTGCTGCTGATCCGGTGGAGGCGGTTGCCCGCAAGATCCGCGAGCTGCGGGCCTGAGTCAGGCGCTGAGGCCCCCGTCGACCACCAGCACCTCTCCGGTGATGAAGGAGGCGGCGGGGCTGCAAAGGAAGGCGACCGCCGCCGCGATCTCCGCTGCCGTTCCCGCACGCCGCACGGGCGTCATCCGGATCAGCTCCCGCAGCATCTCCTCGGATACCGACGACGAGGTGAGTTCGGTCAGAACGTAGCCGGGAGCGACCGCATTGCAGGTGATGGAGCGCGACCCCAGCTCCTTGGCCACCGACTTGGTCAGGCCGATCAGCCCCGCCTTGGCCGCCGCGTAGTTGGCCTGGCCGGGGTTCCCGCCCAGTCCCACGATCGAGCTCACGTTGACGATGCGCCCAAAGCGCTGGCGCATCATGTGGGGCACCGCCGCCTTGATCACGTGGAAGGCCGCGCTCAGGTCGGTGCCCAGAACCTGGTCCCAGTCCTCCTTGGTCATCCGTAAGAGGAGCCGATCGCGCAGTACACCGGCGTTGTTCACGACCACGTCGAACGGACCCTTGGCCGCGAACATGTCGCCGACCTCGCCCGGGTCGCTGACATCCGCCTGGTGCAGGCTGACCCCCTTCAGGCCCTGAGCCGTGGATTCGGCGCTGGTCCTGTCCGAACGGAAGTTGATCACCACCTCCGCTCCCATCTCCACCAGCTGCGAGCTGATCGCCGCTCCGATTCCCTTGCCCCCCCCGGTCACCAGGGCGCGCCGTCCGGACAGGTCCATGTCCATGTTCAGCTCCCCATTTCTTCGATCAGAAGCTCGTCGGCGTTCCATGTGACCACCCCGGCCATGTGTTTGGCCGCAAGGCTGGCCAGCACCCTCCCCGGCCCCAGCTCCACCACGGTTGCCACGTGCAGCCGTTGCATGGCAGCCATGGTCCTGGCCCACAAAACAGGGCGCAGCAAATGCCCAATGAGCTCGGAGCGGACCGCCACCACGGAATGCAGCACAAAGCCGCTGCCGTTGGCGATCAGGGGGATTTGCGGGGCCCGAAGAGGAAGCGCCCTCACCGTTTCCGCGAGCTTAGCCGCTGCTCGACTCATCAGGGGCGAGTGGGCGCCCAGCGGTATGTCCAGGAGCACAACGCGACGTGCTCCGGCCCTGTTCGAAAGGTTCTCGGCGACTTCGATCGCCGCCGCCTCGCCACTGAGGATGAATTGATTGCTGGAGTTCAGGTTCGCCAGCCAGATCCCGCCGGCCCGGCTTGCCTCCTGGCGGATCTCTTCGATCCGCTCCTGGGAGAGGCCCACGACCGCCAGCATCCGTCCGGGGTTGGAGGTGGCCGCGTCCGCCATGAGGCGGCCACGCTCTCTGACCAGGAGGAGAGCATCCTCCCAGGTGATCGTTCCAGACGCGGCGCAGGCGCTGATCTCCCCCAGGCTATGGCCCGCCACCGCCGCGATGGAGCCTGTATCGAACCTGGTTCGGTAGGCTTCGAACGCGGCATAGGAGACTGCCACCAGGCAGGGCTGAATGTTCTCGGTCAGGAGCAACTGCTCGGCCGGTCCCTCAAAGCAGAGCCGGCGAACGGGCATCTCCAGCACCTCCTCCGCGTGGCTGATCGCCCGGTCGGCCTCGGGGAAGCGCCTGGTGAGGTCCAGGCCCATGCCGGGTCGCTGGACTCCCTGCCCGGGGAAGAGGAGGGCCACCGGAGGGAGCAGACCGACCGGGTCAGCTGCGGGATAGGCGGTCATCGCTGGGGCTGGTGCTCCAGCAGGTAGTCCCAGAGTTGCCCGACGCGCTTCATCTGTTCTAGCTCCTCGGGAGGCAGCGTGACCGAGTAGCGATCCTCGATCGCCATGATCAGCTCCACAAGGTCCAATGAGTCAGCCGCCAGGTCGCGGGCGAAGCTGACGTCCATCTGAACTCGATCGGGCTCGACACCGAGGATCTCGGACGCTAACTTCTGCAGCTCGCTGAAGTCCAGGGGCTGGTCTGAGGGGGGCTGTTGGTCGGGCAAGCGGGTTTCTCCTTGAATCGATTGCTAGGCCTCGCCCGGTCCGAGGACCAGACAGGCGTTGTGCCCGCCGAACCCGAACGAGTTCGAAAGGGCAACTCTAACCGGGGCGACCCGGGCCGAGTTCGGCACGTAATCGAGGTCGCAACGAGGATCCTGATCTGCCAGGTTGATGGTCGGCGGGATCAGTCCCCTTTGAATTGCAAGCACGCAGGCGGCAGCTTCCATGGCGCCCGCGGCGCCCAGCAGATGTCCTGTCATCGACTTGGTCGAGCTGACCGCGACACGGTTCGCATGTTCCCCGAGGACCTGGCGGATGGCCAGGGTCTCCGCGATGTCCCCGAGGGAGGTTGAGGTGCCGTGGGCGTTGACGTAGTCCACCTGCTCCGGGGCGATTCCTGAGTGTCGCAGCGCGGCGCTCATCGCCCGCGCCGCCCCGCGTCCCTCGGGGTCTGGTGCGGTGAAGTGGTACATGTCGGCGCTGGACCCGGACCCCAGCAGCTCCGCCCATATGTGGGCGTTGCGCGCCCGGGCGTGCTCCATCTCCTCCAAGACCATGATCACCGCCCCCTCCGACATGACGAAGCCGTCCCGCCCCAGGTCGAAGGGCCGGCAGGCCGCCTGGGGCTGATCATTGCGCCTGCTCATGGCACTCATCTGACAGAAGGCCCCTATCAGCAGCGGCGTGATAGCGGCCTCCGCTCCGCCCGCGATCATTGCCACCGCGTCGCCCCGCCGGATCACCTCCGTCGCGTCGGCCAAGGCGTGGGAACCGCTGGCGCACGCCGATACGACTGCATAGTTCGGCCCTCCCGCCTTGAGTTCGATGGCGATGAGCCCGGCGGCCATGTCGGTGATCATCATCGGCGCCATGAACGGGCTGATCCTGCTCACGCCACGCTCCATCAGGGTCTGATGAGCCCTCTCGATCTCCTCCATGCCCCCGGCGGCCGAGCTGACCACCACCCCTACCGCATCCGCGTCAAGAGTCTCGGGCTTGAGCCCGGAATCGTCGACCGCCATCCTGGCGGCGGCCAGCGCCAGCTGGCAGTAGCGCGCCACGTGGCGCGCGGTCTTGCGATCCATGTACAGCTCGGGGTCGAAGTCTCGTACCTCGCCAGCGATCCTGGTCGGAAAGCCCGTGGCGTTGAAGTGGGAGATCGGACCGACTCCGGATCGGCCATGGACCAGCCCATCCCAGACTTCCTCTACGCCCGTGCCGAGGGGGGTGACCATTCCCATCCCGGTGATCGCCACCCGCACGCCCACCCTGCCGCTCACTCTTAACCTAGCTTACGGACAAAGTGTGCCTATTGCATCGGCCTGGCCGCATGAGTTCGAAGTAACTCCCCTGGACCGCATGTCCAAAAAGTGCTGCTTGACGCCCGGTCAAGAACGGGCGATGTCCCCCAGGTCGGCTCCGGGCTTGCGCAGCTGGTCAGGATCCACGGCACGCCCCGCCTCGATCAGCCGGCGAGCTGCGGAGAGGTCACGAAAACGGTTGACCGCAAGACAGGCATGGATGCGTCCTCCCCGCAGCAGAACCACGGAGAAGCTATCCCCGGCAGGATCCCCAAGTTGGATCGCCTCCTCACCGGGCAGCTGGAGTCCCACCTGCTGTACCAGGTTGCCGAACTGCTCCGTCCAGAAGTATGGGGTTGGGCGGTAGGGCTCGCCGCCGCCGAGCACGGTCGTGGCCACATGGGCCCCTTGCCGTTGGGCGTTGTCCCAGTGCTCAAGGCGCAGCCTTTGCCCCAGGCCAGGGTGCCAGAAGCTGGCCACGTCCCCGGCGGCGAAGATCCGGGGGTCCGAGGTCCGACCTCGCCGGCTCACCAGGATCCCCGGGGAATGGCCTCCTCCCACCGAAAGCCCTGAGCGCCTGGCCAAGTCGACCCTGGGGGAAGAGCCCACGCACACCAGCACCAGGTCGCAACTTGCGGACTGGCCGGAGCTGAGATCGGCGGACTCGACGTGATCACCACCCAGCAGACG
>JAJYWM010000068.1 GCA_021791455.1 bacterium
ACGGGTACAGGCGTTGCAAGAACCTTTCCTCCGTGTTCAGCGGGCCCGGCGCCAGCTGCGGCGAGTCAATCACATGAGTTTAAGAGCGGCGGGGCAGACATGTCGGCCACCATTCCATGGCCTCCCCGCTCGGTCACGGAGGCATTGCCCGACAGAGACCGGGCTGGCCTAACGCCAGGTGGAAAAATCGGCGCCGCCCAGGTGCCCCGCGCGGGGACCTTGACTGGAGCCGAGGAGTCTGGTATACCTGACGGCAACTTGATTCACAGTAGTGCGCCCACGCTGACCACCGAGAGCCTGTCGGCCCTAGTACGCCTAATTGCAGGAGGGCTGATCAGCTAAAGTTCGCGCACCTGGACTGAGCTGCAAGCCCCCCGGTCAAACCCGGGGGGCTTTTTTTGTTAACCGCAGGCCCCGCTGCTGACCCCCATGGAGGAGACATTCGATGGATGAGAGAGCCCCCGCAGACACCCAAACCACGCACTCCGCGGCCGACTTTCCGGTCGATATCGAGTTGGATGAAGCGGCTCTGAATTGGATTCGGAACAACGCGGCTCGACGCCCGGGACGGCAGGCTGCGGCCGACGCGGCGGTCACCTCGGCGATCAGCAGGGCGTACGCCTAGGTGACCGGTCCCGGGTCTGGGCAAATCGGGCCCCCACAGCCACGCTCTTCTGGGAGGTGATCGCTGCAGGGCTTCAGCGGAGAGCCCAAGCCCCTCCAGCTCCGCGGGGGGGCCGTGACCCATGGCCGCCTGTCGAATCGTCAGGGGCCCAGGCGTGCGCGGCCCCCTTGCTGGGCGCTGGGGCCCTGAATTCGGCAGGTCCGGCTCGTGCCGGGGGTGGGGGACGGGAGCTTAAGGGGCCAGTTCCGGATGGCTTGCGTAAAGAGAAGGACGGGCGATGCCACTGGCACAGCATGTCCTGGCCGCCATCCACCTGCCACCCTGGCTCTCCCCCACCAGGTTTGGCCATCGGTGTAAACTTCTGGCGAATCTGAGGCTGGCCCCGGCTGGCGACAGGATAGGCAAGATGAGGATCGGGTGCGAATGGTCATGGCCATTGCCGTCTCCCACAGGAGCGCCGCCATCTACCCCGTGGCCACGGCGGGCGTTGCTCACAAGCGGGACGACTCGGCCCTGGGGCCTGGGCCGCTCACAGCGAGGCTGGGTCAGATGACGCTCCTGGGTCGGGGTGGGCCCGACTCACATTCGAGGGACCACGGTTGTCTCGCACAGGAGGGTGAAGATGTTGTCTAGCTTGGGTCGGCGAGTAGCTTGGCGGTCCGCCGCAATAGCGGTGGTGGTTGGCCTTCTGGTTTCCGCCTGCGCCAGCACCGCCACCGCGACCTCCACCAATAAGGGCGGGGTGGTCACTTTCGCGGAGCCGGTGGGCGCCCCCCCCAACTACATCTTCCCCCTGCTTGGAAGTGCCAACTTCAACGTGTCAAACCTCGACGACGTGATCAACCTGATGTACCCGGAGTTGTACACCTTCGGCACCGGCCTCCAGCCCGTGGTCAACACTTCCCTCTCTATGGCACAGCAGCCGGTATTCTCCCAAGACAATACCGTCGTGACCATCACCTTGAAGCACTGGAAGTGGTCAAACGGACAGCCCGTCACTGCCCGCGACGTGATGTTCTGGTTGAACCTTCTAAGCGCAGCCACCGACCCCAAGGCTCCAGTGGTGGGGAGTTCGACGGCCCCTGGGCCAGGATGGGGGGCTGAGGTCCCCGGAGGATTCCCGGAGAACGTGGTCAGCTACTCCCAGGTCGGGGAATATTCGGTCGTCCTGCACCTGAACGCGTCCTACAACCCGACCTGGTACCTCTATAACGAGTTGAGTCAGATCTGGGCGATTCCCCAGGCGACCTGGGACAAGCTGTCCCTCAGTGGCTCAGTGGGCAACTACGACCAGGAGGCCCAGACCAGGGAGGCCTTGGCGGGCACCTCCCCTGCCGAATATGTGCCGGCCAACCCGGGCACGGCCACCACGGGGGCTTTGGGAGTGGCCGAGTTCCTCAATCTTCAGGCCCAGGACCTCAGCACCTACCAGACCAATCCGCTCTGGCAGGTGGTATCGGGACCATTCCGTCTCAGCCAGTTCACCCCCAGCGGATTCGTGAAGCTGGTGCCCAACCAGGCCTATTCCGGGTCACCGAAGCCGAAGATCTCCGCCTTCGAGGAGGAGCCCTTCACGAGCGACACCTCCGAGTTCAATGCCCTCAATGATGGCAGCCTCTCGATCGGCTACCTGCCGGTGACGGACATCAATCAAAAGACCGCCCTCGGCCATCGGGGGTATACCTTCAACGTCTGGAATGACTTTGCCATCAACTACTCGGCGTACAACTTCACCAACGCCACCTCCGGCCCGATTTTCAAACAGCTCTACTTCCGGCAGGCGTTCCAAAGCTTGATCGACCAGAAGGAATACATCAAGGATTTCGGAGATGGAATCGGCTCGATTAACAACGGACCCGTGCCTGGGTACCCTCCGGACAACGTTGATGAGAGCCCCCTCGAAGCCAAGGGCCAGGTGTACCCATTCGACCCGGCCAAGGCGGTCTCCTTGCTGAAGGACAACGGTTGGGATGTGATCCCGAGCGGGCAGAGCTACTGCGCCAAGCCGGGCACGGCGCCTGGTGACTGCGGCAGCGGTATCGCCTCTCACCAGGCACTGTCCTTCAAACTCCTCTACGCGAGTGGGATAACCCCACTCACCGACATGGTCGAGGCGATGCAGTCGACCATGAAGTCAGACGCGGGCATCGCCCTCACCCTGGTATCCGAGCCGAGCTCCCAGGTCGAGGCCACTTCCTACGACGGTTGCACCTACGCCAATCCCTGCAACAACTGGGACATCGCGATTCCCGCCTACAACTTCGACTGGGTATATGGGCCGGACTACCTCCCCACGGGCGGTGAGCTGTTTGGCACCGGGGCCGCCTCCAACCAGGGTGACTACTCCTCCCCCACCAACGACGCCAACATCGCAGCCACGCACACCGCCGCAACCGCGAGCGCCGAACGCACAGCCCTATTCCGCTACCAGGATTACCTGGCGGAGAACCTGCCAGTCATCTGGCTGCCCAATGAGTACTACCAGTTGACCATGTATCGCAGCACTCTGAAAGGGGTGGTCCCGCAGAGCATCCTCGACGGACTGTTTCCTCAGTTCTACTCCTACTCCGCCTGACCAGCAGCTGCAGGGGAGACCCCGGATCCTGGCGGTCTACGGTTGTCTGGGATCGCCGCTGGCTACGGCTGGCGGCGATCCCACCAGCCCCGCCGGGCAGGCCAGAGGACGGGAGTGGGGTGGCGGAGACGTCCAGACTCGCCGGCACGTCCGCCGACGGCGGCAGGGCCATGCCGCGGGACTTGCACGCGTCATCGTCTGGGACCACCTGACCCTCGCCCGCTCTTGACGCAGCGGCAGAGCTGACCATTCTCGCCGGCCATCCGGGTCCGCCACCTTCTTGGTCGTCGCGGCTCCCGCACGGCCCAGAAGGGCTGCGGCGGGGGGTGCTTGGGAGGACCGTCCGGCGCCTGAGAAGGGCGTCCAGGCGCTACCGTCAGCGGCTGAACCTGGAGGCGGACGCTGCTAGACTCGAAGCTGCGCAACTTGAGTCGGCACTCTGACCGGAGGACCCAGTTGGCGCCAGAGAACCAGGGACTCGGGCGGTCCGGGGGAGCTCGCTCGGCTCATGATATGACCCCTTCACCGGCCCTGCTGAGCTACCTGCGGACCGGGTGGGCCGAGCGGCCGCAGCTGGCTGCGCATCCAATAGCTGGTGCAAGCCACTACCAGCAGCGCCGGCAGAGATTGTCTGATCGCTTCGCCGGGGTGACCCTGGTGATTCCCGCAGGCCAGCTCGTGACCCGGGCCGCCGACTCAAAGTTTCGCTTCCGCCCCTCCAGCGACTTTCTCTATCTGGTGGGTGAGGCCTCTCCCAATGATGTCCTGGTCATGGACGCCCGGCCCGATGGCGGCCACACCAACCTGCTGTTCAGTGACCCTGACACGGACCCCAGGTCGCCCGAGTTCTTCACCGATCGGT
>JAJYWM010000273.1 GCA_021791455.1 bacterium
CCCATGGTGGGGAGGTCGGGTCCTGCGCTTCGAATTCGCCTGAAGGTTGTGCCGAATTCGCTGTGTGGAAATCGGCGTTAGAGGACCAAGAGCACGATCTGCTCGCCATAGGTGTGCCGGCCTTCTTGCGCTAGATGAGGAACAGGAGAACCTGTCGTCTCGATGCCGACGGTCAGTCGAAATGGGTGGTGGTTACACCCCCTGGCCGCGAAAGGGAGGACCCCAAGTGGAAGGAACCACGAGGGGCAGAGTACCGATGCGAGACACAGGGGCGGACCGGCCCGTACGAGCGATGAAGGCGCTGTAATGGAGCCAGAGAAAAGGGGCCGGGCAGCTCAGGGGAGCGAGGAGACCAACCCGTCTGGGAAGGAGTCGCCGAGCAATCCGAAGCAGAAGGTGAAGTCGTTTGAAGTGGTTCTCCATCTGACTGCAGTTGGCCAGTTCCCGACTCGCACAAGCATCGCACTGACCAGGAACGATGCCGGTGGCACTGCGCCAAGATGGAGAACCAGTTCGTTTGATATATCCAAGCGTCTGGTCTACCAGGCGTGGAAGAAGGTCCAGGCCAACGCCGGGGCGCCGGGGGTGGACGCAGTCGGCATCGCCGAGTTCGCAGCCGAGGAGAAGAACAACCTCTACAAGATCTGGTTATGCCGAGCGCGTGATTATGCCGAGTGGGTAGCGCCCGGGTTGAGTCGTGGCTGGTCAGATGGTCCGGAGCTGTCGGAGGGCTCGGCATAATCCTGGTGGGCTGAGAGAAGCTTTCTCCTCGGAGCAAGGGCTCTGGAAGAAGGAGGAAGCAATCATGAAGACACCGGATCAACCGCGGGTGGCTGGCCCGCTTGCCCCGTTTGCCGCGGGCTTTCAGGAGGAGCTGGCCAGACAGAGCTTTTCACCCTGGACGGCAGCGGAGCACATGTATCTCATGGCCCACGTCAGCAGGTGGTTGGATGAGCGGGACCTCGGGCCGGCCGAGTTGAGCGAGCGGCGGGTCGAAGAGCTCTTGATCGACCGACGCGCCAGTGGCCAGCTCCGCCGCTCGTCATCTCGAACCCTCGTCCCGTTGTTGGGGTATCTGCGCAATGTAGGTGCGATCCCCGAGCCGGAACCATCGGTCCCGAGCAGCCCGGTTGACATCCTCTTGGTGGAGTTCGGCGATTACCTCGCCAGCGAGCGGGGACTTGCCCCAGGGACCATCACCAGCTACCGGCGCTTTGCAAGGCTGTTCCTGGCTGCGTGCGCACCCGATCCACGCGTGGAGGGCTGTGGCCTCAAGGAGCTGGGGTCTGCGGAGATCAACGCTTTCGTCCTCACCGAGTGCGCCGGGCGGAGCATCGGCTCCGCCAAGAACGTCGTGATCGCTCTGGGGGTGTTCACGCGCTTCTTGTTCCTGGAAGGCTACACGACCGTCTCACTGTCCGAGGCGGTCCCCCGGGCCCTCCCCTGGCGTGATGGCGGGAGGTCAGTGGCACTCGACCCCGATGAGGTGAATCGGCTTCTGGCCAGTTGCGACCGGCAAAAGTCGGCAGGTCAGCGTGACTTCGCCATACTCACGGTCCTCGCCCGCCTCGGGCTGCGCAGGGGTGAGGTGGCTTCCCTTGGCCTGGACGACATGGACTGGCGTGCCGGCGAGGTCCTCGTTCACGGCAAAGGCGGCCGGCAGGACCGGCTGCCCCTTCCCGTCGACGTCGGAGAGGCTCTGGCCGACTACTGCCGACGAGGCCGGCCCCGAAACGACCATCGCGCCCTGTTCTTACAGGTGCAGGCCCCCCATGGCCCCCTGGCGCCGCATGCCGTCACCGAGGTGATGTACCGAGCATGCCAGCGAGCCGGGCTGGCTCGGATGGGTCCACACCGATTACGCCACAGCGCCGCAACTTCAATGCGACGTGCGGGGGCACCGCTGTTCGAGATCGGTCAAATTCTACGCCATCGCCGGATGACCGACACGGCCCTCTACGCCAAGGACGACCTTTGCGCTCTCAAGCGTATCGCCCAGCCTTGGCCCGGAGTCGGGCAATGAGCGGCCTAGGTCAAGCGGTAGATGAGTACCTGGCCATCCGCCGCACTATGGGTTTCAAGCTCCAGGATTATGACCGGCTGTTGGGCGACTTCGTGGACTACCTCGAGCGTTGTGGAGCGGGGACCATCACCATTCAAGCGGCCGTGTCGTGGGCGACCGCGCCGGCTGTGTCCCAGTCCTACCAGGCAGATCGGCTCTGCGCGGTGCGGGGCTTCGCCCGCTATGTCAAAGGCACCGACCCTTCCGTCGAGGTGCCCCCGGTGGGTCTGCTCGCCCGCCGGGGCCAGCGGCGCATCCCCTACCTCTTTTCGACGGCCGACAAAACCGGGTTGGTGGAAGCGGCCAGCAGGCTAGAACCGGTTCTCCGAGGAGCGACCTACGAAGCCCTCTTCGGGTTGGTGGCCACCACCGGCATGAGGATTGGGGAGACGATCCGCCTCGAGCGCAGCGATGTCGATCTGCACGGTGGCGTGCTGGAGATCAACGACACCAAGTTCCGCAAGCATCGTCGGATCCCTCTCCACGACTCGGCCGTGGCCGCTCTCGGCCGCTACGTCGAAGTGCGAGACCAGCTGTGCCCCAAACCAAAGGCTTCCAGCTTCTTCATCTCCACCCGGGGGACCAGGCTGCTCTATGTCTGCATCAACGAGGTGTTCCGAAAGCTGGTCGACGATATCGGGCTCACACAGCAATCACCGGCCGGTCGTCCCCGGATTCATGATCTGCGGCACAACTTTGCGATCGCGACCTTAGTCGAATGCTACCGCTCAGGGACCGATCCCCAGGCCACACTCCCGGTGCTCTCGGCCTATCTCGGTCATGCTGATCCGATCTACACGTATTGGTATCTCCAGGCCTGCCCCGAGCTGTTGGGCCTGGCTGCCGAGGGTCTGGAGCGCTGGGAGGAGGGACAGCGATGAGTACGTTCGCCCCCACCATCGAGGCCTTTTTCACCGAGAGGCTCGTCACCCAACTCCAGGCCAGCCCGCGCACCGTCGCTGCCTACCGCGACACGCTGTCCATGTTGCTGGTCTTCGCCCAGGCTCGCACCGGGAAGGCCCCGTCCCAACTTGACGTGGCCGACGTGGATGCCAAGTTGATCGGCGCCTTCCTTACCCATCTCGAAGACGAGCGCCACAACACTGCCCGCACCCGAAACACCCGATTGGCCGGCATTCGTTCGCTGTTCCGTTACGCCGCACTTCGTCACCCCGAGCACGCGGAGTCCATCCAGCGAGTATTGGCCATCCCCAATAAGCGCCACGACCGGACTGAGGTCAGCTTCTTGACACCCGACGAGGTGGATGCGCTCCTCGCTGCCCCCGATCGGGCCACTTGGATAGGGAGGAGAGACCACGCGCTTCTGGTGCTCGATATCCAGACCGGCCTGCGGGTCAGCGAGCTGACGGGCCTTGTCTGCGCTGACATCGAGCTCGGTTCGGGGCCACATGTGAGGTGCTATGGCAAGGGCCGAAAGCACCGTGTCACACCCTTGACGGCCCGAACTGTGGCGATACTGCGTGAGTGGATGAAAGAGCGGTCCGGGTCACAAACCGACCCGCTCTTTCCCACCACGCGTGGAGGTCCGCTCAGCGTCGATGCCGTTGAATGGCTCGTGGGTAAGTACGCAACATCCGCTGTGCAGCAATATCCATCTATCGCCAAGAAGAAAGTATCTCCACATGTGTTACGACATACCTGCGCCATGAACCTCCTCCACAGCCATGTCGATATTGCCGTGATCGCGCTGTGGTTGGGACACGAAAGTACCCAGACGACATCGGAATTTTACTTGCACGCCGACATGGCGCTCAAGGAGCAGGCCCTGGCCCGCACGACCCCGCCCAACACGAAACCTGGCCGCTATCGCCCTCCAGACGAGCTGCTCGCTTTCCTATCGGGCCTGTGATTATGCCGAGCCCTCCGACAGCTCCGGACCATCTGACCAGCCACGACTCAACCCGGGCGCCACCCACTCGGCATAATCACGCGCTCGGCATAACCAGATCT
>JAJYWM010000291.1 GCA_021791455.1 bacterium
CGAGCGGTGAGCACTCTCGGGCCCGATCGAGTGATAGTGGCGCCCTCCTGCTCGCTCATGTATGTGCCAGTGAGCGTGCGGGACGAGAACCTGCTCGATCCGGAGATCCGCTCCTGGCTGGCCTTCGCCGAGGACAAGCTGACAGAGCTGGTGCAGTTGGCAGCTGCAGGTGGCGGCACGGACCAGGCGAAGGTCGCCATGGACCACCTCCGAGAGGTTTCGGGGCGCCGCCGCGCGTCGCCGCTCAGGAAGGATCCCGCGGTGGCCCAGAGGATGGCGGGGCTGGGTCCGGCCGCCCTGAGGCGCCCCGGCACCTCCGCCGAGCGGCGCAGCCGGTCCCGGCGGGCATTGGATATCCCCCTGCTGCCCACCACCACGATTGGCTCGTTCCCCCAGCGAGCGGAGCTGCGGCGGGCCCGCGCCAGCCTGCGCAGCGGGGAGATCGACCAGGCTGGCTACACGGCTCTGCTGGAGGCCGAGATACGTCGGGTGATCTCCTTCCAGGAGGAGGTGGGACTGGATGTCCTGGTCCACGGCGAGCCGGAGCGAAATGACATGGTCGAGTATTTCGCAGAGCAGTTGGATGGCATCGCCACCACCCAGGCGGGATGGGTTCAGTCCTATGGCTCGCGTTGCACCAAGCCACCTCTGATCTTCGGGGATGTCTCACGGCCCCGGGCTATGACTGTCTCCTGGGCCAAGTTTGCCCAGAGCCTGACCGCTCGGCCGGTGAAGGGAATGCTCACCGGCCCGGTCACCATCCTGCAATGGTCGTTCCCGCGCGACGACGTGCCCCGCGAGGAGACCTGTCGGCAGATCGCGATGGCGCTCCGGGACGAGGTGTCCGATCTGGAGTCGGCCGGGATCCGGATCATCCAGATAGATGAGCCGGCCCTTCGGGAGGCGATGCCCCTCAGGCGACCTGAGCAGGCGGCATACCTGAGATGGGCGGTCGACAGCTTCCGGCTGGCCGCCGCGGGAGCAGGCGAGGACGTTCAGATCCATACCCACATGTGCTACTCGGAGTTTGGGGACATCATGGACGCCATCGCCGAACTCGACGCCGATGCGCTCTTCATCGAGGCCGCACGATCCGGCATGGAGCTGCTCAGGGCATTTGCCAAGGTGGGCTACCCCAACGACGTCGGCCCTGGCCTCTACGACATCCACTCCCCGGTCGTTCCGAGCCGGGAGGAGATGGCCGGCCGGTTGCGGGCGGCGGCGTCGGCGATCCCCCTGGAGCAGTTGTGGGCAAACCCGGACTGCGGCCTGAAGACCAGGGCTTGGCAGGAGGTCGAGCCCGCCCTCCGCAACATGGTGGCGGCGGCGCGGGAGGTCGCAGCCGAGATGGGCGCCATCCCCGCCAGCACCCGCTGAGATGGTGCCGGCCGCTTGAAGCCAGCCTTCGAACCAGCTCCCATCGAGGAACACTGGCGCCGACGATGGGCCCAGCTGCATCTCGGCAGGGCCGATCCGGCGAGCCCCAAGCCCTCATTCTCGATCGCCCTGCCACCTCCGAACATAACCGGGGTTCTGCACATGGGGCATGCGCTGAACGCCGTGATCCAGGACTCTCTTTGTCGCTACCACAGGATGCGGGGATTCGAGGTCTGCTGGGTGCCGGGGACCGACCACGCCGCAATTGCGACTCAGAACGTCATCGAACGACAGCTGGCTCAGGAGGGGACTACCAAGGAGGAGCTCGGGCGAGACGCCTTCCAGGAGCGTGTGAGCGCTTGGTACAGGACCTACCAGGGCCGGATTCTGGAGCAGCTGCAGCGCATGGGGGCGACCTGCGACTGGAGCCGTGAGCGCTTCACTCTGGACGCCGCCTATGTGCGCGCGATACGCCGGGTCTTCAAGGACCTCTTCGACCAGAACCTGATCTACCGCGGGCCGCGAATCGTCAACTGGTGCCCGCGCTGCCGGAGCGCCATCTCGGATGAGGAGGTGGAGTACCGAGAGCACCAGGACGTCTTCTACCACGTCAGGTACCGGGGGGAGGGTGGAGGCGAGGGGCTGGTCGTCGCCACCACCAGGCCGGAGACCATCCTCGCCGACGTGGCCGTGGCGGTGCCACCCGGGGACCAGAGGTTCCAGGCGCTGGTGGGGACCAGCGTGGAGGAGCCCTTGACAAAGCGCTTGATCCCGGTCATCGAAGACCGGGCGGTGGATCCCAAGCTGGGCACCGGGGCGCTCAAGATCACTCCCGGCCACAGCGCGGAGGACTTCGAGATCGGTGAGCGCCATCACCTCCCCGTGCTGACGGTAATCTCCCTCGACGGGCGCATGATCGCGCCTGGGTTGCCCGACTTGGATGGGCTGGATGCCGAGTCCGCCCGGGAGGTGGCGGCCTCTCTGCTGCGCCAGTCAGGAGCCCTGGAACGGGAGGAGCCCCTGGTACACCAGGTCGGACACTGCGACCGATGTGGGGCAGTCATCGAGCCGCTGGTCACCCCGCAGTGGTGGGTCAGGGTCGCGGAGCTGGCGGCGCCCGCCCATCGGGTGGTTGCCGAAGGCGAAATAGTGCTCCACCCCGAGCACTTCAAGAGGCAGTACCTGGACTGGGTGGCGGGGTTGCGGGACTGGTGCATCAGCCGGCAGATCTGGTTGGGGCATCGCATACCCGTCTCAACCTGCGCCAACCACCACGTCTTCGCCTGGATAGATGAGCCCAGCCGCTGCCCTGAGTGTGGTGACACCAACCTGCAGGCCGACCCGGATGTCCTCGACACCTGGTTTTCCAGCGCCCTGTGGCCGTTCGCCATCCTGGGCTGGCCCGAGGAGACGCAGGAGCTGGCCCGCTTCTACCCCACCACGGTCCTCAGCACCGGGCGCGACATACTCTGGCTCTGGGTGACCCGGATGATCATGATGGGGCTCCGGTTCACTGGAGAGATCCCGTTTCACGACGTGATCCTGCATGCCACCATCCTGGGTGCAGACGGGGCGCGCCAGTCCAAGTCGAAGGGCAACGTGGTCGACCCTCTGGACATGGTGGATCGCTACGGGGCCGATGCCCTGCGTGCCTGGGGGGCCGCCGTCGCCATGGGTACCCAGGACTGCAAGTTCGATGAGAGCAAGGTGGACGGCTACGCGAAGTTCGCCAACAAGTTGTGGAACATGGTGCGGCTCCTGCACCACGTCCATTTCCCGCAGGGTGAAGGCCGGATTCCAGGAGCGGGCGAGCCCGCCCGGGAGGAGCTAACCCTGGCCGACCGCTGGATCCTGTCCCGGCTGGCGCGGCTGACCGACACGGTCACGGCGGCGATGGAGGATCTGGAGCTCGGGGCGGCCATCGACGGCATATACCAATTCGCCTGGCGCGAGCTCGCGGACTGGTACTTGGAGCTGGTGAAGGATCGCCTGGCGGAGTGGGATCCGGCGGCCCTCTGGACCACCCGGACCGCGCTGCTCAGGACTCTGGAACTCCTGCACCCGATCATGCCCTTCGTCACGGACGCGCTGGCGGATCAGTTCGAGGGTCAGCCCGACACCCTGGATCTGGCCAATTGGCCGGAAGCCGAGCCTGCTTGGCTCGACCCGGCGGCGGAGGAGGGGATGAGAGGCTTCCAGCAGCTGACGGGGGAGTTGCGCAGCTGGCTCCAGGACTTAGGCGTCAGGTTTGGTCGCAACGCGCCCAGGATCCCCATCGGTATCTCCACCAGCGACGATCCCGAGATGGTCGCCGCGATCCGCGACCATCTCGGGACGATGGTTCCGGTCACCTGGGAGGAGGCTCCCGCTGACACCCTCGAGGCCATGGCCCCCCTGGTTGTCGGGGGCACGACGGTGCGCCTGACCGGGGCCGCTCTCCTGGAGAGCCCCCAGATCCGCGGTCGCATGGAGCGCGATCTGGAGCAGGTGCGCAAACTGCGCACCCGCCTCGAGACCCATCTGGCCGGCCCGTTCGCGACCAGCGCCCCGGAGGAGGTCGTGGAACGGGAGCGCAGCCGGCTGGAGGAGGCGGTGCGGCGCGAGGCACTCTTGCGCCACGCCCTCGCACCCTGAGTTGGGG
>JAJYWM010000429.1 GCA_021791455.1 bacterium
GCCTGGATCAGGCGCTGCGCCGGTTCGGGGGCTGTCCCACGTATGGGTTGAGTGACAACGAGAAGACCTTGACCTTGGAGCATGTGGCCGGGATCGCCATAAGGGAGCCGGTGATGGTGTTGGTGGGGCGCTGGTACGGGGTGAGCCTGCGCAGCTGCGTGCCGTACGACCCGGAGAGCAAGGGGGGATCGGAGTCCACGGTCCGGGTGGCCAAGGCGGACCTGGTCCCCACCGAGGCCAACCTTCTGGACCAATACTCCAGCTTCCGGGAGCTGGAGGAAGCCTGCCGGGAGCAGGAGGCGGAGGTGAACGGCCGGGAGCACCGGGGGACCCGGCGGATCCCGGCTGAGATGGTGGTGGAGGAGCGAGCCCGGCTGCACCCCCTGCCGGAGGAGCCGTACACGCTGGCCTTCGGGGCCGCCCGGCGGGTGGGCCAGACCACGGCGATGGTGAGCTATGAAGGTGGCTCGTACTCGGTGCCCGACCAGCTGGTGGGCCAGGTGGTGTGGGTGCGGGGGCATGGAGAGGAGGTGATCGTGGTGCATGTTGGTCGCGAGGGGCCCAAGGAGGTGGCCCGGCACCTGAGGACCACACCGGGGACCCCCTGGGTGGATGACCGGCACTTCCCGGTTCGGCAGAGTGACCCGCTGGACCGAGAGCCGAGGGCGCGGACCCAGGAGGAGGCCGAGTTTCTGCAGCTGGGGCCGCAGGCAGCGGTCTGGTTGAAGGCGGCCGGGTCGGCCGGGGCACCCCGGGTGCGCTCCAAGATGGCGCTGGCGGTGAGCCTGGCCAAGGTTCTGGGTGGGTCCCGGGTGGTGGAGGCGCTGGGGCAGGCGGCAGCCAGCGGGCGGTTCGCGGACAGTGACTCGGAGTCCATCGTGGCCCACCTGACCACTTCCCAGGTGGTGCCGGCGCTGCGACCCTCGGACGATCACGGCCTGCAGGGGGGCGCCGCGGGGTGGGCGGCGTTGCGGGCATGACCATAGAGACTGCGGCGCCCCCGCTGCCCCAGGAGCTGGAGGGACTGCTCCGCCGGCTCCGGCTGCCACACCTGCGCCGGCTGGCTCCGGAGGTGCTGGCCACGGCGCGGGCCTAGCGCTGGGAGTCGGCCGAGGTGCTCAAGGTGCTGCTGCAGGAGGAGTTGGAGGGCCGGGAGCGTTCGGCCACCGGCGCCCGCCGGGCGGCGGCCGGCTTCCCTACCGGCAAGACGTTCGCGGCCTGGGATGCGCAGCTTTGCTCGGTACCCATCGCTACCCAGGAGGCGCTGCGCAGCCTGGAGTGGGTGCGTCGGCGGGAGAACCTGGTGGTCTGCGGGCCCTCGGGGACAGGCAAGAGCTTCTTCCTGGATGCGCTGGGGCAGGAGGCGGTGGAGAACGGCCTCAAGGTGGCCTGGTTCACCCTGGAGGGCTGGGGGAGCTGGTGCGCAAGAGCCTGGCCACGACTCTCATTGCAGTGGATCACTGACCGGGGTACATGTCAGCTGGACCCGGGCCAGGGGGTCCGGTCAAGAGCGGACCTGATCGTGGTCGATGACATTGGCCTGCTCCCCGTGAGCCCGGACTCGGCCGAGGGGCACTACCGGCTGGTGGACAGCGCCTGCGAGCGCCGCAGCGTGGCGATCAGCTCCAACCTCCACCCCGCCGGGTTCGACGAGCTGATGCCCAAGACGCTGGCCACCGCCACGGTAGACCGGCTGATGCACCGCCCCCACCTCTGCGTGACCTCGGGCGAGAGCATCCGCTTGGCTGAGGCCACTTCGGGGCAAGGGGTCTTGGCCCTGAGCGTCCCAGCCTCCAAGTCCCGGCTGGCGCCGAGGCGGGGGACCGGCTCATGATCGCCAACAGCTCTGGGCTCGATTCGGCCCCATTTGGTTCCCGGCGCCACAAAACGAGCCGCTGAGCGTCCCGTAGCGGCCCGCGGGCTGGGGCTCGCGCCTCCTGGGACCCCTGCCCAAAGGCCTCGAGCCCACTCTGGCACCCCCCTGGGCCAGACAACGCCTTGGAGTTCCGCCGAATCCACCTTGTCCACCCTCCCTCCCTGCACCGCTCCTTCCACAACTACGACTACCAGGGACCTACAGAACCCACCAACCTCCGGCCAGCTGTCCAGTTTTGGTGGCCGCCACTGTCTAGTTCTCAATGGCCATTGACACCGGTCCGGCCCCGACCGCTTCCGCACGCCTGCCTCCCGTTCGGCCCTTAGATGCGCCCCCACCGTCTTCCGGTCTCTCCCCAGGTGGCGGGCAATGGCGGCGATCGACCACCCCCGCTGCCGTAGTGCGCTTGTTTCCAAGTCTTCTCCCCGTGTGATCATGGTCCGGGGCTCCTCCGGCTGGTTGGCTTGACACCGCCAGCTTGGGGGAGCCCTGCCCCTTCTTGAACCCTTCCGAACGGCCCCCTAAGACCGCTCTCAGGTGGGGAATTTCGGTGATCAGCTCTGGGGAGTTTCAGATGATCGCTAGCAGGCCCACGCAAACAGTAAGAGTGCCCCTCTTACACCACGACAGGGGACTTCACCTCCACGCACTGGGTCGGGTGAAGTTGAACCTGCACGAGAGGAAGGTGGCCGGGTACACGATGTCGGCCCAGACCCTTGAGGCGTAGGGCCAGCGAGAGACGCTGAGAAGGGCGGTGTCGTCCCAGCGTTGGCGGAGAACCCCAAGCGGTCGCCGTCTGTTGCGACCCTCCAAGGCTCATCCAGCTTCGGTGACCCGTACTCTCCGAGCGCGGGCTGGTGGCCGCGACGGAACCGCCTACCTGGGCTGGGCCGCCGGCCCCGAGGTGATTTCGGCTAGGGTCCGAAGGTTGGAATCCGGGTTTAGGCCAGCCGCCCTGAGGTCAGCCTCGAGCATCTCCCGGATCATGGATTCGAAGGACCGCGTGGATGTCCAGTGCAGTCGCTCTCGCGCCTTGGTGGGGTCGGCGACTAGGTCGGGAACTTCGGCGGGGCGCGTGTAGGTAGCATCGGTCTCCACGTACTCATGCCAGTCCAGACCGACCATACCGAAGGCCACGTCCAGCAGATCGCGGACTGAGCGGCTCTTGCCCGTTCCTATCACGTAGTCTTCGGGCGTGGGCTGCTGGAGCATGAGCCACATCGCCTCCACGTAGTCCCGGGCATGGCCCCAGTCGCGGCGGGCGTCGAGGTTGCCTAGGCGTAACTTGGCGCCGGAAGCGAGGGCAGCGGCCACACCGCGCGTCACCTTGCGAGTGACGAAATTCTCGCCCCGCCGAGGCGACTCGTGGTTGAACAAGATGCCGCTGCAGGCGAACATTTGGTGAGCCTCGCGGTAGTTGATGGTGATCCAGTGGGCATAGACCTTCGCCGCTGCGTAGGGGCTGCGGGGATGGAAAGGGCTCAGCTCGTTCTGCGGAGGGGGGGAGCTACCGAACATCTCAGACGTGCTGGCCTGGTAGAAACGGGCATCGATGCCGGAGGTTCGGATGGCCTCCAAGAGCCGGGTGGCACCGAGCCCGTCAACCTCTCCGGTGTATTCGGGCTGGTCGAAGGAGATGTGGACGTGGCTCTGAGCAGCCAGGTTGTACACTTCGTCGGGCCGGATCGACTTGATGAGCCGGTTCAGGTTGCCCGAGTCGGTGAGGTCGCCATAGTGCAGGGTGAGCGGAGCCCGACCACCCATCTCGTCGCGGGGAACGTGGAGATGTTCGATGCGCGAGCGGTTGAGGCTGGAGGTGCGCCGAACCACCCCGTGGACGTCATACCCCCGGGAGAGCAGCAGTTCCGCCAGATAGGACCCGTCCTGGCCCGTAACTCCGGTGATCAGCGCCGTCTTGGACATCCACCTCTCCCGAAGCCTCGCAGCTGGTTCAGCTCCCAATTCACGGCACGGTGGTCGAGACGACTATGGTACCAGCGAGAACCCCTCCGTTCAGACCTGAAGGAGTGGATAAGGACAGGAAGGAGGGTTGGGGGCAGGTAGCAGAAGTGCCTCGCTGACTTGGAAAATGGGGGTTGTGAGACGCCCATCGGCTCCAAGCAGGAGGCACTCAGCG
>JAJYWM010000316.1 GCA_021791455.1 bacterium
CCAGGCTGTGGAGCGGTTGTCATCACCCAATGGGGTGAGGTTGGCCTTGCCGCCTACGACGCCGCCCGCAACCGAGCTCACCGACGATCCCCGCACGCTCACCCAGGGTGCGAAGGGATGGGTGGGCGGTGTCATGGCCAAGATGGCGTAAGGCCGACGCCGCCCCGAACCGCGACCTTCCCTGGGGACCCGCTCTCGGCGGAAGGCGCCCCCACCGTCCAGGGCTATCGAGCCAGGCGCGCTGTGAGCCCCGCCGCCGGTGGGCGAACCGCGATCCCTCGGCGGGGCTCCGGGACCTCATCGGCGGGGCCGTAGGATCGAGCCTCCTCAGCGGTCATGAAGTAGTCGCGGTCGATGTCGCCCTCCACCTCCCCCAGGGAGCGGTTCGAGTGGTGGGCGATGATCTCCTCCATCCGGCGGGTGTTGACCATGACCTCCTTCACCTGGGTCTCCATGTCCCTGGGGGCGCCCCGGGTGCAGGCGCTCCCTCGGTGGATCATGATCCTGGCGCTGAGCAGCGCCCTTCGCTTCCCCCTGGCCCCACCGCAGAGCCCCGTGGGCGCAGCCGACATCCCCATCCCGATGCAGAGGGTCGCGACCTCGCAGGAGACGTGCTGCATCACCTCGTGGATCGCCAGCTCCGCGTGGGCCAGGCCCCCCGGCGAGTTGATGTAGAGCTGGATCTCGCGCTCGGGGTCCTGGGTGTCGAGGTAGAGGATCTCCGCCACCAGGAGGCTGGCGATCCGGTCGTCAACCTCGTGGCCCCGAAAGACGATCCGCTCCTTGGGCGAAAGAGAGTAGGTGTCGAACGCGCGCTCTCCGCGCATTGACTGACCCAGAACCGTAGGCACCGTGCCCATCTCCTTTCCTCCCAGCCCGATGGCCGAGCGTCATACCTGACCCGACATCCCCGAACCGCCATTGGAGACATCCAGGACGAGGCCGCCGGCCGGGCCGGGCCGGGGACGCGCCAGCCTTCGCCGGGCACATCCATACCCCAGGGACCTACCAGATCCGTCTGCCCAGCTTCGCCAAGGTTGCCGAGCGGCGCCAGTCACTGGCCGGCGCCCTGGTCGCGCAGACTGGAGCTCGGCCTCTCGCAGACGGAGGTCGCGGCGCCGATGGGCCCATCCCAGTCGGCCGTGGCCCCCCTGGAGTCGGGGGCCTCCGACACCCGGCCCTCGACCCTTGAGTGCTACGCGATGGTGGTCCAGATGCGGCTCGATCTGCCGGTCATCCCCGATGAGTGAAGATCCCCGAACGGACCTTGCCCACTTCCTGGGTCCCGGGGAGACGACGGCGCGCGCCGATCCCCCGGCGCGGATCTCTCTCACCGGCGAGCTCGACCCGTCGGCAGCGGCAGCGGTTGCGATCGAGCTGATGGCCCATGACGGTCACTCCGACGAGGAGGTGCAGCTGCTGATCCGCAGCGGGGACGGGACCGTTGCCGCCGCCCTTCTGCTCATGGACACCATTGACGCCATGGGAGTCCCGGTGCTCGACATCGGCCCTGGTGAGGTTGGGCGGCCCGCCCTGGGGGTGGTGGCCGTCTGCCACCGCCGCACGGTCTGGCGCAATTCACGCATCTTCCTCTCAGCCCCCTCGGTGCAGGCCCAGGGAACCGCCGAGGAGCTGGCGGAGGCGGTGCGCCGGGCCCAACTCGACCTCGAGCGCTTCGTGGCCCGGGCGACGCGTCAGCAGTTGGAGAACATCGAGATCGATCTCCGCCAGGGGCGCCAGGTCGATGCCGAGGAGGCGATCACCTACCGCCCGATCGACGGGATCTGGACCCGGAGGTAGGATCCGGCCGCAGCCCGCACCTCTCCGGTGCGCAACCGGGCTCGCGGGCGAGCCGCCGTACCCTCTGGGAGCCGGCGCGGAAATCAGCGGAACTGCCCCGAGCGAAGCTGGTCCGCTTGTGGTGGGATGGGCTGGTGCTGAAGGTGAGAGGCCAGCGCGACCGTGCCGGGGGGTTGGGCTGACGATCCGCCCGACCGATCTCGCAGGTCGCTGGCGGCAACCGCTGCTGGGACCAGCAGTGATGCTGGTTGCGATGGGGCTGCTCGCGGCGGGCTGCGGCAGCCCAGCTGGCACGCCAGGCCCATCGCTCGCCTCCTCGGCCAGGGCGTTCCTCGCCACCTACGTGAACTCCCAAGGGGCGGTGATCCGCCGCGACCAGGGGGGCGATGTGGTGAGCGAGGGGCAGGCCTACGGGATGCTGATCGCCGAGCTCGCCGGGAGACCAGCTGAGGTCCGCCGGATCTGGTCTTGGACCAGCGCGCATCTACTCCAGCCCAACGGGCTTCTGGCATATCACGCGACCGCGGCCGGGGTGCTCCTCTCCCACCAGGCGGCAACTGACGCCGACACCCTGGCTGCCTACGCGCTGCTTCGCTATCGCGGGCCGCAAGCCGGCAAGCTCCACCAGGCCGGCCTGAGGCTCGCGGCAGCCGTACTCCGGGGGGAGACAGTGCCTGGCCCAGATGGCGCACCGGTGCCCACGGCGGGCCCGTGGGCCAACGGGATCCCGACGGTCCTGGACCCCTCCTACTGGATGCCCTCTATCTATATGAGCCTTGCCCACCTAACCCGGGATGGCACCTGGAACAAGATGGCGGGCGAGGTCGTCCGGCTGACCGATCAGCTGACGGCCGGCGGCAGGACCCTGCCCCCGAACTGGGCCGAGCTGGATGATGGGGGAATCCGCGCCATCCCCGGTCCCTCCGGAGGGGCTCCGATCGAGTACGGGCTGGACGCCGCCCGCGTGCCGATCTTCATGGCCATGAGCTGCCACGCGAGCGGCGGAGCGCTGGCCCGAGCTTGGTGGACGAGGTACTTCAAGGCCGATCCCGCCCGCGCCCGCGCGATCGCCCTGTCCCCGACCGGGGCCGTGATCGACCCGCAGACCAATCCCCTCCCCTATATCGCCGCGGCCGCCACCGCAACGGCCGCCGGCGACCATGCCGCCGCGGCGCGCCTGATCGAGGAGGCGGCGGCAGAGGGCCACAAGTACCCGACCTACTACGGGAGCGCCTGGCTCGTGCTGGGACCGGCCCTGCTGGCGGGTCGCCTCGGTGGTTGCCCATCCTCCTGACAGTCCGTACGGCTTGCGGTCACGCCGCCGGTGGGGGCGGGGCATGAGTCGCAGCGTGACTCATCGCCTCGGCACCAAAACCTTTCGTCAGCGGGAGGATCCCCTCCGCTCCTCGCCGGGTAGACTCAACGGCAGCCGGAACGGCCCGAGCGCGTCGTCCCCAGGGTCGGGGCCAGCCCCCGAACCACACCACGCCATGGGCCGCCGGCTCGGTCAAGCCATGCGCCCTCGTAGCTCAGGGGATAGAGCAGCGGTTTCCTAAACCGCGTGTCGGAGGTTCGAGTCCTTCCGGGGGCACCAGGTTTCGATCTCCAGCAGTTGCAGCGGACTCAAGTCCGTCGTAGCCGCGTCGCAGCCGCAATTGCTTTCGGAACCGATGTGCGTCTATGACCTCGAAGGGTCGCTGCCACACCCCGGACCCTTGGTGTGAGACCGTTGGTACCACCAGCTGCTATCAGCCATCAGTGCGCGAACGAATGAAGACAACTTCGCCTCGAAACCAAGTGACCCGGTACCGGATCGCAAGTTCATTGCGGAGCCAGGCGATCAGAGGTCCTGGTGCTCGGATTTCCGACCTGAGGACCACTATGCTCCCAACCCTGTGGCGGTCGAGGTACCTAATCAGGTCCCGACCCGCGGCCCGACGTAGACTCTTGCCTGCGGTTCGGTGAAACTGCAAGCTCCAGAGAAATCGCAGCACGGTACTCCCATCAACCTTTAGCCTCGTCGTGATTGGTATGCGGCTCACATCTCCTTCAGGAGTCGGTAGCCCGAGCACCGCGTCCACGTACATATACGCGACCGGTCCTTGGCCAATGTCTGTGCCCGGAACGACGGCTGGGGCGAAGAGGACCTCTCCTCCCGCTCGGCGGATTTCAGCCGCACCTGCGATTCTCGGGACAGGAGCAAGTGGAAACGGAAGCCAGGAGCATCCGAGCGCCAACAATCCGACCGCCCCGGCGACAAGTCCTGCTTTCCTTACAATCGACCAAGAACTTACGCGCACGATTAGTCGATCACCCATCACCCCCACCAACAGGCTCCCGAAGAGCGCAGTGAGCACAGACAGCCGGACCGGCAGGGAAACCGACCATCCCGGAATGTAGCTTAGGAAGAGATACGGCATTGGGACCCCGGTCGCGATGCCGTCCACGTGGAGGTAAGGCCCTAGCTCCAACACGCCAAAGGTCCCGATTCCAATTAGCGAGACCTGCAGGAGTCCCTCTTGGCCCCTCGGCGTGGGCCACTGAGAGCGGAGGGCGGCATATAGCGCTCCCAGCACCAAAAAGCCGGGAAACGCTACCTCCACCAGTCCGGCGGATAGATCCCAATGGGACTGGAGCCACCAGAAGGGACCCCACGGGGCAGGGATGATGAACTCTACGAGATCGACAAGGTAGGGAGTGGTCGCAGACTGGGCGGCTGTCGACAGTGTCGGACTCAACGGCCCCCACAGCATGCTTGTCCACAGTGGGAAAGTCACCGCGATGGCCACTCCAGCCGCCAAGAGCCACTCGCGCCACCGACCGATCAAGGTCAAAGTCCTAATCCCTCGGATGGCCGGATGGGCAAGGAAAAGCAGCACGGAAGCCGCCAATTGGTAGAGCGCATAGTCCTGAATTGCATAAAATGTAGCGCCCCATAGCGCGCCGAGACAAAGTACGCGTACCCACTGAGGGTTGGGAACTTCCAATATGCCCCAAAGCAGCTGGACGAACCAGACGAGGAGGAAAGCCTGTAGCAGGTCAATGTGACCCAACATCTCGGCAACCAGGTGGCCAGAGCCAATGAACGCCGCTCCCCCAGCTATGCCGGCCAGCCAGCCTACCCGCACACTGCGCGCTAAGTGATACATCGCTATGCCATTCAGTGTTTGGCAGAGCAGCACCATAACGTTGTAACTGCCAACCAAACCCAGCAACGGGGAGATGAGGGCTGCACCCAAATTCGCGGGAAGTGCCAGCGTCATCCACGCGAGGTTTGCCCCGCCCGGCGCAAAGAGTTGGTGGGTGAAATACAAGCCATGCTGACCTTCTATCCACCCCCGGATCCATACGATGTCCCACAGGTCGTAGAGGCCGTCTCCGCCGTCTCCGATCTGAAGAGTAGTGATGTGCGAGATTGCTGGTGCGGTCATGTAGAGCACCTGTGCCGCCATGATGAGCCACGCAATGGCATGGCCGCGTGCCCCGGACCAACCGACCGTGCGCCAAGGTCGTCGGGCGCTCCGGCTCGCGCTTGCCAAACTAGCCACTGCTGGCTTCCGACGCGACGCTCAAGTGGACAGATCAGCCGCTGATCGACGTCCGCGGTGCGCAAGGCGTGCCACTGTCAATTTGGATCGTACAGAGGCCGGGGCCAGAAACGAGTACAACGTGGATAGGGATCGCGGGACGAGCGGCGCGGAGGAGCTTATTGCGGCGGAAACTGGTAAGCCAGTTAGCCCGTAGCGCGCGCTTCTGATCTCCAAGAGTGGTCCGTAGGGGGGGAGTCTGCTGATCCACCTCTGGCCGTATCGTTTCACGCCGAGGCGAGCGGCGCGGTCGGCTCCCGCTGTTTGCTAGCTTGAGAAGGTTGTGGCAGAGCGCCTGTAGGGTCCACTCACCGGTACACCAATACCCACGGCGCAGGTGCAGATCTCCGGCGTGCTGACGGACCTTCATCTGCCCAAAGGCAGGTTCAACGATGCCCGTCCGGCGCACGTCGGCATCCCTGCCCAGCTTCGAGCGCAGCCGCGGTGCCATTCGCTCGCGGCGGGCGGCGTGCTTGGGGATGCGTCCGCGAAATGCAGCGGCCGCCACCTCGCCGTGCTTCAATCTGCCAGTGGCGATGAGAACGTCGACCTCCTGGTCATCCAAGGCAGTCGCGTTGTTCTGCGAGCAGTAGCCGGAGTCGGCCAGCACCTGTCGTGGCAGCGCCGATATCCCAGCCGCCACCAGGACTGCTCTGGTCTCCGTCATCATCGGCAGCTGCTGCTCGACGTCCCCGGCGCACTGTGTGACCTTCATGGCGAGAATCATCGAACGGTGTTCGTCCACCACAGTTTGCGCCTCGTAGCCGTACTAGAAACTGCCATCTTCCTTCTTAATCATCCGAGGCTCGAAATCGGTGACATTGCGCCGCGCTTGAGGTGGAGGCACCACTTCCGCGACCGCCATCTCCACGGCCGCCTGAATCTCCTGTTCGCTCTGGCCTGCTGCGCACACCGCTTGGCGGCAGCGGCCGTCGCTTGCTGACGCGCCGCCTTAAACTCCTTCAACTTGGCGATGTGCCTCTCGCAACGCTGCAGTTCCGAGGGGATCTCCTTGCCCCGACTCTGCCCCTCGTATCGGCGGTCCTCCACCTTGTCCTTCATCTCTGCCTCCGCCATCAAGGCCACCACCCGCGCCTGCAGCTGGTGGACGCGCGGATCAAAATGGTCGTAGCTCATGGCCTTGTGACGTGAAGCTGAGGCCCGCAGCTTGGGGCCGTCCAGGGCTGCACGACCCAACTTTCCCGGTCGTCCCATGGCACCCCCCGCCGGCAGCCGGGGTGAATAACCGTTCCAGTCCCTTCGGGTGGTACCGCGGAACCACCCGAAGGCAGCGTAAGCCAAGCGCCTGGCTGGCCGCCAAGTAAAGGCAGGCCACATCGTTGACGCCGCTCCGCTCCAGCGCCCGCGATGACGTCACCGCCACCGAGTATCCGTACAGCAGCACCTTCAGCCTCGTTCGCGCGTCGTACAGCGGCGGCCCATCCGGTTCAGCCCAGCTAGCGTACGGGCCGCGGAGGTCCACAGAATCGTCCACCGCCTCCGCGATGACCCCTCCCTGGTTCTGGCGCAGCCAGTCGTCTAGGCTGGAAGGCAGCAAAAATCCATCCGCCGGGTTGTACGGCCGGCAGCTCCTATTCCTGCCAGCCAGCACCAGTCCCGCCGCCTGCGCCTTCACGGAGCCACCCATCTCCAAGAGCAAGTCTGAGTGCTTGGCGAGTGTCAAGCTCATATGCAAATCCTCTCTCTTCCACCCTTCTTCTGGAACGAATCTGGCCAACGCTCCTAGCTCATTGACGGCTGCTCGATCTATTCGCCGACTGACCCTTAGCCGCCAGCGCGAGCACGTTCTTTCCGACTAGGTTATGCAGTGCCAAATCCAGGACCCTGCTGAGCCAAAATAGATAGCGATCATAAAAGTAAATCGGTCCCGAGCTGATGCTCCCGCTTCCGTCATCGAAAAGTTTCCATAGCAGAGTGGCAGCGAAGCCTAAACTATCGACGTACTCGACGCGTTCGACGGTAAAGCCAGTGGCGCGCAGTAGCTGCTCGACCTGCCGTCGTCGGTAACGTCTCACGTGGCCGCTCGCTTTGTCCATACTGTTGTAAAGACACAAAAATGCCGGAACGTATACCACAAGGCGCCCTCCGTCTCGCAGGGTCGCATGAAAATCACGGAGAATTCCCTGGTCGTCGTCTATGTGTTCTAAGACGTTCAAGGCGTAGATGAAGTCCACACTATCTTGCGGAATCCCGCTCAAGTCGCTCGCGCAAGGGAGTCCACCCCCGCGCAGAGCGCTCTGGAACTCAGCGTCCGGCTCGACACAGGTCACGCTTCTGGCCCGCTCGACTAGTCGTAGAGCCAGCGTGCCTTGGCCAGCTCCGAAGTCAAGAACATCATCGCATGGTTTTACTTCCCGTTCAACAAAGGTCCATAGTAACTCGTTATAGTGCTTAGCGGCCTTGATCACCTCCAGGTACCGGCGACCAGAGTAGATGAATTCTGCTGGATTTGGGGCCGAGTCCGCGGAGGAAGGCGGTCGTGTCTGCTCGAGTGCCATGTGCTGTACTTATACTCCGGTGATGTGAAGTGACAAATGACCCGGGGCGCAGGGGGTGTTCAAGCGCATATTACCCGCGATCACAGGTGTCGGAATTCTTCTAGCGCTAACTGGCGTCATGCTCAGCCCCGAATGCGAAGGACAGTAACCGTTCGTGGCCGCGCGCTAGCGGGTGGGGCAAAGCCGTCGGTTCCGAAGTGCCAACTGTAGCGGCAGCCGCTAACAACACGTAACAAACGAGTGCCCAATAGTCAAAAAAGGCCCACCTGTTTACTAGAAAGGCCACGAATCCGAATGCCGCTGAAGCGAGAAGGAGATCCGACAGGTCGGACGGCTTCCAGAATGTTAGCGCTACGCACACCGCGACAAGCAGTACCACGGTCACGACAAGGTTCGGGCCAGGTAGGCCAAAGAAAACAAGCAGACTCTGCAGCGCCAGGGAGTGCGGGATTGCGGGGAGACCAATGAAAACACCTACGGTGTCGTAGAGAAACCTCGACGCTCCTGTCCATAGGATGAACGGGCAATATAGCACCAAAAGAGCGCCAGCGGCTGCAAATACAGTTTCACGTCTCACTCTTGGTGACCACAACACAAGTGGCACCATGAACGGGGCTACGAGCAGCGTCCCACCGAAGGCGGCCGCAAGGAATGCGATCGCAACGCGTGGATGGCGGTCGCGTACGAGAAGCCACCAGCCCAGCGGCGCCACCACATAGACATCAGTCCATCCCGACCAGATCAGCAGTGTCATCAGCGGTAGGCATATCGTCGTGGGGATCAGCGCCCGGTAGCTGGTCAGGCCCCTGTGTTCCACAGCTCTGCTCGCGAGCGCTGAGAGCGCTAGGAGACCTGCGGCCCCAAGGACTGCGTTCGCATACCGAACGTGGCCGAGGAGGACCCCGGGGACGGATAGGAGGACGGTGACAGGGCCGTAGTCGTATGGGACCGTTCGTACCCCGGGAGTGGTCGACCGGTACGAACCCGTGTACGGATTCAAGCCGTGCAGCAAGCGCATCGCGCCGCCGTGGAGTACCGTGAGCACGTCGATGTGTATCGGGAAGATAGCTAGCCAAAGACCCACTGTGACGGCCCACGTCAGGAGCAGAGCGGCTAGAGACAGATACCGAATGAGTGGGTAGGACGTAAGGCTCGCCAGTGCTGCCAGGATAGCCATGGCTGTAGCACTCCAAATGACCACCGGTACGCCCAGGCCAAACCGCAAGACCATCAGCGCAGCGAATGCGGGACCAGTCAGCGGAGGCACAGACCCCCACGGAAGCCGTTCATGCTGGACCATTGCGACAAGGAAAAGCACGAGTGACGCAGCCAAAGCCGCGAACGCGGGCCAAGTGGCGTAACCGCCACCTGCCATGTCGGCGAGGCAGAGAGCGAACAGAGCTAGGACCAGAACCTCACCGCGGCCGATCGGTGTCGCCGAGCGGAACGATCGCACCGGCGAAGTCTACTGGCAGAGGCGCACTCAGCGCTACAAAGGCTGGAGTCTGTTGCCCGTTCGTCACGACCGGTCAGAGCGGGGATCCCAGCGGTTGGCATCTAAGGCTGTGATTGACCCGCGGAACGGGGGCAGGCTGCCGTCTCGGTGACGGACAAGCCGGGAGTGAGACGGCGGTGGCTTCCTAAGACCTTCCGGGTCCGGCCGCGCTGGGTTTCGGCGCTCCGGCCGACCCGAGGACCCGAAGCAGTCGCGCGAAACGTCGGCGCACACAGGTCGGTATGAGTCGCGCGGCGCTGCGATGCATCTTTGCTATCTCCTCCAGCCATTCCCTCTTGCCCATACCCACTGATTCAGGTCAGATCACAGCCGGGGCCAAAGCACGCCGCGGAGAAGGCCGTAGAGCCTCGCAAGTCACCGCTCATGATGTCCAGGACCCCGACCCTGTCCACGGCGAGACCGGTCCCGTCCGCGCTGCTGACCGCGTCCGCGTCGCCGACGTGAACGCTCGGCCCACCTTGGTCGTCTAGGAGACATCCCACGGCTTCAACTTGTCAAATCCAAGCCCTCAAGGCGTACTGATGGGCGCATGGGTTAGGCTGCCTGGGCCGTGCCGTCGGGGGCATTTCCAGCCCGATGTCCCCAGGCCTTGGTCTCGTCGTAGGTCTCGTGGTGGACCAAGCAGCCATGCAGGATTCCCACCAAGCGATTGGCAAGAGCTCGGAGCGCTTGGTTGTGCCCGTCCCCTACGACCCTCCTGGAGTCGTAGTACGCCCTGGCGCCTGGGGAGTTGCTGATGGCTGCAAAGGCCCATAGGCGGGTGGCGTCTCCCAGGCGGCGGTTGCGCACGTAGCGCGCGAGGACCACCTTCTTGGCCCCGATGCCCTGGTGATGGGAGCGGTTCCGGCATAGTTCTTGCGGGATCTGGCATCCTGGTAGCGATTCGGGTCATCCCCGAATTCGCCCAACACCCGGGCGCCGAGGATCGGACCGAGCCCTGGCAAGCTGGTGATGATGTCGGCGTCCGGGTGACTCTCAAAAGACTCTTTCAGCTCGGCCTCCAGGGCCTTAATCTGGCGGGTCATCTCGGTGACCACCGCGATAGTGGAGGCGCCCACCACCCCGTAGGCGCGAGTCACCGTCGCTGGAGCTGTTAGCTGGGGGGTCCGCAGCGCCTCCTGGATCTCCCGGGCTCGCCGTTCCAGGTTCCGCTGGCGGCCACCTCGGCGCAGGGTGGCCTGCAGGGCCGAAAGCGAGAGCGCCCGGCCCTGCTCAGGCCGGGAAGCACGCGCCAATACCGCCAGGGAGTCGTGGTGAGCCAGATCGTCACCGAAGGCCACCAAGGCAGCCGGGTAGTACTCCCGGAGCTGGGCCCGCAGGCCGTTCAGCTGCCGCTGGCGCGACCAGATCAGGCGCTGGTGTGAACGGGCCAGCAGCTGCACTGCCGCCACCTCCTCCGAGTCACCCGCCACCTGACGGTGCAGGTGGCGATCGGTGCGCACCAGGTCGGCCAGCATCTTGGCATCGGCACGGTCGGACTTGGCCCCGGAGTTGGACTGTCGCTCCCGGTAGCGGGCCGCCACCTTGGGGTTCACCGCATAGACTCGGTAGCCGGCGGCCACCAGCGAGGCCACCCACAACCCCCGATCGGTTTCGATGCCCACTGCCACCTGGGCCGGATCCTGGGCATGCTCGGCCACCAAGGCGTGGAGGCGACCGACCCCCGCCACCCCCTCTGGTAGCCGCCGGTAGGCCAGGGTCGCGCCCGCCTCGTCCAGGACCACCACGTCGTGGTGCTCCTCCGCCCAGTCGTCGCCAACGAAGATCATCTCCTCCTCCTGTTATCACCGCCCTCCAGATGAGCCGAAGGGGATTCGCTCACGCGCTAATGGATCAGTGCTCAAGGGCACGTCATCCCACCTGTGGTCTTCATCCCCCCGCCAATCAGCGAGGGCACGGTCTCCTAGCAGGGCTCGTATGCCCAGCGTGAGGTAGTGCTCACCCGCTGACGGCTCGGAGCCTTCAGCCTGGCCCTTCGGGTCGGGCTGGGGCAAGTTGAGCAAGAGATTCATTGGCCAAGGCCCCCTTCGACCAGTTCGACCACGGCGATGGGCTCCTCACAGCAGGGGCAGACCCCGCCCACGCCCACCGCTCGCATGAACCGGTTGCACTCGTCTGCAGAGCTGCTCGTCGAGCGCGCACGTATCGCAGTAATCGCACGCATAGACGGTGACCGCGCGACGTTGACTGCGGGCAGGCAGCGGAGCCGCTGGGCCCTTGCAGTTATGACGCTGCCGCCACGCCGCGGCCCGGCCCGCTGCCGAGCACCAAAGCTGGTGACCGATCGGGGCGAAGTCGCAGCCACACCTCTGGCAGGTCGTAATGCCGTCGTTACACGACGGGATCTTGGGTACCCCGTCCTCACCGCTCCGGCTAGACACGACCGTCGTCCCCGTCATGCCACCACCATCCACACTTCGGCTGAGTTTTCCACCCCCTCTCCCCGAGCCCCTCTCCCCGAGCCCCTCTCCCCAGCGTCTACTACTACTACTCACTTACCTTCCGCTCCCGCATGCCCCCATTAGCGTGGGTCAGTACCTTCCCACAGGCGGGGTGAAGATGAGAACATTTGTACATGAGCCCCCCCCAACGACCCGGACGTGCTCTTCGACATGGGCGGCGCTGTGAAGGTGCAGGGGGCGCCACTGGTACCGGCGGGCAGGAACAAGACCTTCCGCCCGTACAACCCGGCGCAGGGATTCCTGCTGCCCCCAAGCCTGGATGACTGGCTGCCTGAGAACCATGTAGCGCGGTTCATCGCGGAGGCGGTCGACGAATTGCTGGACCTGAGCGATCTGTACGCGAGCTACGAGGAACCAGGTGGGGCGCCTCCGTACGACCCGCGGATGCTGCTGAAGGTGCTGTTGTACGGATACTCGGTAGGGGTGACCTCGTCACGGGCGCTGGAGCGGAGCTGCATCAACGATGTGGCGTGCCGCTACCTGGCGGCCCACCAGGCGCCGGACTTCCGCTCCATCGCACGGTTCCGCCGCCGCCACCTGAAGACGCTGGAAGGGCTCTTCACCCAGGTGCTGGCGGGGTGCGCCATGGCTGGGCTGGTGAAGTTGGGTCGGGTGGCCTTGGATGGCACCAAGCTGCGGGCCTCCGCATCACGGCACAAGGCGAGGAGCTACGACCACATCGATCCGCGCCTCCAGCAGTTGCAGGCCTAGGTGCGGGCCTTGATGGTAGAGGCGGAGATGAAGGACAAAGCCGAGGACCGCCGCTACGGGAAGCAGAATCGGGGCGATGAGATCCCTGCGGAGCTGCAGCGTCGTGAAAGCCGGATCGCCAAGCTGAAAGAGGCCAAGGCTGCGCTGGAGGAGGAGGCGCGTCAGCAAGCTGCGGCTGCGGCCGCCGAGCGGTGTGCCAAGCAGGGCAAGAGCGAACCAGAGACCGAGGCGGCCGTGGACAGAGCGGTCGCGAAGGCGGTGCCTCCACGTCGAGCGCAGCGGAATTTCACCGATCCCGAGTCGCGCATGATGAAGATGGGTGATGGCAGCTTCCAGTACGGCTACAACGCCCAAACCGTGGTGGACGAACTCAGTCAGGTGATCCTGGCCACCAAAGTCACCCAGTGCGCCGGGGACGTCGAGCAGCTACTGCCGATGATGGCGGAGACCAAGGCGGCCCTGGCAGCGGCCGGGATATCGACGATGCCGCGACAGCTGCTGGCTGACGCCGGCTACTGCTCGGAAACCAACTTGACCGCCTTGGATGGCCAGGAAGTCGACGTTCTCATCGCCACTGGCAGGTTGAAGCACGGCGAGGTCGTCGCGGCTGCACCCCGCGGACGCATTCCCAAGAACGCCACCATCACACAGCGAATGGCACGGCGGCTGCGGACCAAGCCGGGCAGGGCTGCCTACGCCCGTCGGAAAGTCATCGTTGAACCCGCCTTTGGACAGATGAAGGTCCGACAACAGGCCGGGAACCTCCGTTTGCGCGGTCTGGAGGGGGCTACTGGCGAGTGGACCTTGCACGCGCTCTGCCACAACCTTCGCAAGCTGGCCAACAGTGGGGTCCGCCCCCGCTCGCTGGCCTCGGCGTGAACCCGGGAGGCCAGCGGTGGATCATCCGACCCCTCCTACGGGCCATGGTGGGAGCCTGGAACGCCCCAACACCCGCAGCCTGGCCCGCCAGCCCCGGCCGGACGATCTCTAGTCGCACCGCTCTGGGCGCGATCCCTTCCCTGCCTCTACCCGTTACTGACCCATGCTCCTAGGGCACGCAAGAATAGGCGAGGCCATTCTTGGCGGGGAACCGGCCCGGCGATTGTCGGTCGGCGGAACGCCTACTTCACCGGCCAGGGACCGAGGGCCCGCACGCCGGGATCCAAAGACTCCCGTCGACCTGATACGCGACGGCGGCGCCGGGCGCGCCCTCCCCCAGGGGAACATAGCCGGTCCAGCCGGCAGTTCGGCATGGTGGCACCGAGCGCGGCCCGATGGCAAAGATCGCTGACAGGACTATCGCTGCCGTCGCGATCGCCGCGGCGAGCAAAGGTCGCAGCGGACGGGTCCTCGCAGGCCACATGGCAAGAGCATAAACTGAGCCGAGGGCTCGCATCCCCCACGGACGGGGCGGGGTAGCACGGGCCTTGCAACCCGGGGAAGATCCCAGTTCGACCAGGGTCGCCGTTGGCGGCATTGCCCGCCAGCAATGCGGTGCCGCGGACGCGGACCTCGGGGACACGGTCCGGGCCCCCGTCCAAGGCTTGCGGGCCGGCCCCGCCGTACGCACTACGTTCGTGTCACGCTGTCCTCGTCATTCCCCCTCGCACCGATCACAGGTCGGTAACCGCCCGGTGGAGGCTCCGCACGCCGCGGCTAACTTTCCCCAAGTGCGCGTAGCCTCCCCTCTTAGGATGATCAAGATGGCGGCGGAGTCATCCGAGCCCGAGTTCTCGCCCGGACTCTCTGGCTCTCACAGCCTGGCACGCGCGGGCCTTGCGCCATCTCAACGCCCAGACAAAGGGCGGTCCCCCAAGCAAGATCGGATCCGTGTGCGAGCGGCCGCCGAGGGTGATGTGGTGGGTCGGCTTGCAGCGTTCCTTGCGGCAAGCTCGACCCTCAACCCAGCGGCCGGGGTGGGACCGGCTGCAGATCGGGCCCACTTGCTCGAGGAAGCCGCCATCGCGCTTGGCGCGCAGAGGGCTGCGGTCATCGCGGCGGCTCCGAACGAGCCCTGCCTGTGCTGGGCTGCCTATGGATTGACACCGGCCCAGACCCAAGAGTTCCTCACGCGCGAGTGGGGAAGTCCGCCGGCCGTCGCGCCCGGGTCCGCGAACCCACTGAGGATCTCCCCAGTGAACCGCATCTCGGACATCCTGGAGGAAGAGTTTCCGGATTCGCCGCTGGTTCGGGCAGAGCAGATACAGCTCGCAGGCCCGGGGACCGAACCGTGCGGGTGGCTGCTCTTGGACCGGGCTCCCATAGACGAAGGTCCCCGATCAGAGGAACAGATGCTGACCATGGTCGTTGCAGACCGGTTGGCTCGAGCGGTCCACAATCACGGGCAGCGCGAGCGCGCTGCGCCCAATGCCGCCGGGATCGCTCGGGAACGGCGGCTCCTCAAGGGGCTGCTCGAGGCCGGCGCCAGCATCCACGAGGCCCTGAACCTCGATCAGGTGCTCCAGCGCGTCGCCGAGCTCCTCGCCGAGTCAGCTCGGTTCGAGGCGGTCGCGATCTACATCCTGGAGGCGGAAACCCAGACCCTGCGACCCACCGCCATCGTCGGCGTCAGCGCCGAGGAACAGGCCCGGATGCGCGCCGTCCCCATCGCCCTCAAGGACTTTGCGCCGCTCCTCCGACCGAGCATGCGGAGGGGGCGCTCGTATCTCTTCGACCACCGCCGCCACAAGCTCCCAGCGGGCTCGGTGCTCGACACGGCTTTGGCGGTGCCGGCGATGCCTCCTCGATGGCGTCCTGGTCAGTGGCACCCTCTGGACTCGCTCACGATCCCCATGGAGCTCACCAAGGGGCAGCTCCTCGGGCTCATCTCGTTGGATCGGCCCCAGGGGCGGCGGTTTCCAGCCAATGACGAGCTGCGGGCGCTCGAGCTGTTCGCGGACCAGTGCGCGGCCGCGATCTCCCGGGCTCAGATCTACCGGTACATGGAGGAGCTGGCGCTCACCGACTCTCTGACGGGGCTCCACAACCGCCACGCCCTGGAGCAGACGCTGACCCAGGATCTGGCCCGGATCGCCCGCCGCCCGGCCCCCTACTCCGTCCTCTTCTGCGACCTGGACCATCTCAAGGAGGTGAACGACTCGCTCGGCCATGGTGTCGGCGACCAGGTCTTGCAGCAGGTGGCAGCCGTGCTGCGGCAGCGGCTGCGCCGCGGCGACTTCGCGGCGCGCTGGGGAGGGGACGAATTCGTGGTCCTGCTGCCCGACACCACAGCCCGTCAGGCGTGGGGCGTGGCGGACGACCTCCGCCGCCGTGTCATCACCGCGCCGACGGCCATGCCTGTCTCCGCGTCCATCGGCATCGCCAACCCGCCCGAGGGTGAGCTCGACGCCCGAGCCGTGCTGGAAAGGGCCGACGCCGCCATGTACCTGGCCAAGCGGGCCGGGCGAAACCGGGTCGCGGGACCAGAACCGGACGATTTGGGCCGACCGCCCGGGGGTGAACGGCGACGTCGTCTCCAGTAAGCTCCCGGCCTGTTGAGCTTTCAAGCTAGCGGCCAGGCCCCTTCCGCGTCCCGGGCCGATGGCGTGCGGGTCCTCATCACCGGCGCCACCAGCGGGCTCGGGCTGGCGATGGCCCGCGCCCTGGTCGCGGCGGGGGCGACCGTCGTGGTCGGGTCGCGGGATCGAGGGAGAGCCGAACGGGCGGCCGCATCGCTGCCAGGCGGCAGCTCGAAGGCGATGGGTTTGGCGATGGATGTCCGCGATCAGCGCTCAATCGCCCAAGCAATCGCTGACGTGATCGACCGGATCGGCGGAATCGACGTCCTGGTCAACAACGCCGGGCTGGGGATGCGCACCGTGAACCCGGCCTTCATGAGCTCCCCACGGCCGTTCTGGGAGGTCTCCCCGGCCGCCTTCTCGGCCGTCATCGCCACCAACCTCACCGGCTACTTCCTCTGCGCGCGGGCGGTGGTCCCCCACTTTCTGGAGCGCGGAGGGGGCCGAATCGTGAACATCTCCATGAACCACGAGACCATGCGCCGCCCCGGCTTCATCCCCTACGGACCGTCGCGTGCGGGCGCGGAGTCGCTCTCCAGGATCATGGCGGCCGATCTGGAGCCGGTCGGGGTCACCGTCAACATGCTGCTGCCCGGAGGAGCTACGTTGACGGGGATGATCCCCGAGGATCTCGACTCTGAGCGGCGCAGCCACCTGCTGGACCCGGCGATCATGGGACCACCCATCTGCTGGCTCTGCTCGCCAGCTGCGGCGGGGGTGACCGACGAGCGCCTGGTGGCAACCGAGTTCGACTCGTGGCTGGCGGCCCGGAGTGCGGGGGAAGGCTCCGAGGAAGCGCCCGGCTGACCACTGGGCGACCGCTCCGGGCCGACCTTCGACGATGGTCCGGTTCCGAATTGAACCGCCGCCCGGCCCTCGGCGTTTGCACTAAATGATGGGGCCGAACCCGCAAGAGCCGATCATGCCGAGCCGCTCATGGAGGTGAAGACCGTGACAGTGAGCATCCGCCGAGCTGCGAGCGCTTTGATGGACCGAGCTTGGACGAGTCCCAAAGGTCGCCGGGGCCGCCTTGTGATCGCCTTGCCGGCTCTGGTCCTGGCCCTGGTGGTCGCGGGATGCGGCCAGTCGACCACCCCGACCGCCACCAAAACGCCCAAGCCGACCAAGGCACCGACCACATCCTCGATCACGATCAAGACGGCTACGGTCACCGTCAGCGGCAAGCCCGAGACGGTGTTGACCAACGCCGCCGGCCGGACCCTCTACTACTTCACCGAGGACTCGCCCACCAAGATCGCCTGCTCGGGAAGCTGCGCCGGGATCTGGCCCCCCCTCACCACCTCCGCCACCAGCGTCAACGCGCCCTCCTCGGTTAGCGGCACGTTCACCATCTACAAGGGAGCGAACGGCCCCCAGGTGGAGTACAACGGACACCCGCTCTACATCTACTCACTCGACACCGGACCCGACCAGAGCCACGGCGAGGGGGTGCTGGGCAAGTGGTTCGTGGCAACCCCCAGCCTTGCCCCCGCGGCTTCGGCCTCTCCGTCCGCATCGCCGTCGGCCAGCTCTGGCGGGTACAGCTACTGAGGCAACTCGCCCGCTGACCCATCCCCGGAGGGCCGGCCCCGGGCCGCTGCCGGTCACCGACCCGAGGTCGGCACGGAGCGGCCGCATCTCCGGCCGGCCCTTCAAGGACCCTGAGCTTGGGTGACGGTCAGGCGCGGCGAGCCGGAGACCGGTGACGCAGTGGCGGGCGTGGGGTGGATGAAGGGGAAGGCCCGGTCCCTGCAGGTCGCCCGCGTCGCTGCTCGGGAGTCCACCCAGATGGAGAGAACGCATCACGAACCTTCGCCGAGGACGCGCGCCTCGGCTACCCCTCGGGGAGCAGGAGCATTCGGACGCCGCGGAAGACCTCCACCAAGAAGACCGCGATCCCCAGCCAGACCGCCCACCCTCCGAGGGTCGCGAGCCACCGCACATCGGCCGTGAGACCGAGGGTTCGAGTGGCAAGCGCGTACATCGCGGCGGGGAAGACCGGGACCCAGAGCTCCTTGGGCGAGCCGGCGAGCTGGCTCCGGAACCGCGTGCGGGCGACGCTCAGCCCCAGGACAAAGGGCAGCAGCGCGGTGGCCAGAAACCACAGCAGCCAGCTCAAGTCCAGGGCCATGGTGGCGAGTCCCCGGTCGAGATCGGTCTGGGTGGCGGGATTGCCGCCGATGTGGGCCGCCGCCAGGCACGATAGCGCCGCCGCTCCCATGGTGACCCAGTAGGAGGGGCCGATCTCCCGCAGCGGCACATCGCGCAGAACCAGGCGGCCCAAGAGCGCTGCCAGGAGCGGCAGATACAGCGCGATCCCCAGGGCCCAGGGCCCCACCGCCAAGACCGCCAGCATCCCCTCGGCCACCCTTCCGGTCGCTGAGATCGAAGACGCGGCCACGCTGGTCGCATCGAGGGCCACCGGCCAGAGCAGCCACAGCCCACCTCCCAACCCCAGGCGGCCGGTTGGAAAGTGCCGCAAGAGGGCGTTCAAGGGAACCAGATAGGCGAGAGCGACAGCCGCGGCTCCCCCCAAGATGAAGAGCGCGAATGCGAGTGGAACCGCGGTCAATTGGGCGAAGCTCGAGGCCAGGACCAGGGTCCCGACTGCGAAGGTGAACGCTCCCAGGGAAGCCCGCAAGGTCGCGAAGCTTGCCAGCAGCGAGCGCGGGCGCCGCAGGATCACCAGCCCCTCAACGATGACCAGCTCCAGGTAGCCCGCCACCGCGATCCCGAGGAACACGAAGGACAGCGGGCGAATCCCAGCGGCCGAAAGGCTGAGGCTTATCACCCCTGTCCCCATGACGAAGACGAACCGGCCCAGGGCTGGAGCGCGCCGCTCGGCCTGGGCCTCACCGCCGACGGCATCGCGCACAGAGGGCGGCGCATTCCCGATCACGTCCACCACGGTACCGGCCCCTTGCCCCGGCGGGCAGGGCGCGCCCGTTGCCCAGGGGAAGCGGTAAGTTGCGGGACGGACGCCGAAGTGGTCAGACTCAGCCGGCCACCGAGTTCGAGCAACCCAGCGAGGGAACTTCCACCTTGACCAGCCAGGACCCCGCGGACCGCCCCGTCGACAGGCCGGGAGACGACCGCCGGCCGCCGACTCCGGGGAGCTCGCCCGAGCTGGAGCAGCGCATCCCCCAGGCCGGGAGCCTGCCGGGGAATCGCTACGTGGTGATCAAGCGTGAGGACCTCGGCTCCTTCCGACGGGGCGCGCACGGGTCCCTGGTCGCCACCGAGAGAGCCGACCAGCCCACCTCCGGGCTCCCCCGGCTCTCCTTCTTGCTCAAGCGCGCGGTCATCGGCCGCCGGCTCCCCACCACCGCGATGGACAGCGAGCGGCTGCCGGTATGGAAGGCGCTGCCCACGCTCGCCTCCGACGCCCTCTCATCGGTCGCCTACGGGCCCGAGGCGGGACTGTCGGTGCTGGCGCTCGCGGGGGTTGGTGCCTTCGCGTTCGAGCTGCCCATCGCGATCGCGATCGCCATCCTGATGGTCCTGGTGGTTCTGTCCTACCGCCAGCTGGTGCTGACCCGGCAGGCCGACGGGGGCTCCTACGCGGTGGCCCGCGACCATCTCGGGAAGTGGCCGGCGATGGTGGCGGCGGCGGCGCTTCTGGTCGACTACGTGCTCACCGTCTCGGTGAGCGTGTCCTCGGGGGCGGATGCGCTCGCCTCCGCCTTCCCGGTGATCGTCGACCTGCGCATGCCGATCGCGGTCGGCCTGGCGCTGGTGCTCTGTGCCGGCAACCTTAGGGGGGTCCGCGAGGCGGGCGCCCTCTTCTCCTTCCCCACCTACCTGTTCGTGTTCACGATGGTATCCCTGATCGTGGTGGGGGTGGTCCGGGCGCTGACCGGAGCGGTCCACCACGCCTATGGCGTCTATCCCCCGATCCCCCATCCGGCCGAGACTCTGACCCCCATCCTGGTCCTGACCGCGTTCGCCTCCGGGTGCTCGTCGATGACAGGGATCGAGGCGGTCTCCAACAGCGTTCGCAGCTTCCGGCAGCCCCAGGGCCGCAACGCCGCCCGGACTCTGGTCCTGCTCGGAGCGTCCCTGGTCATCCTCTTCCTGGGAGTCACCGTTCTGGACATCATGTACGGGGTGGCGCCGCATCCTTCCGGCAGCCCGACCGTGCTGGCCCAGATCGCAACCGACGTATTCTCCGGCCCGGGCCGCTTCTTCTTCTACCTCATCCAGTTCGCCACCACCTTGGTCCTCATCCTCGCCGCCAACGCCAGCTTCAACGGCTTCCCCCGGCTCTGCGCTTTCCTGGCCCGGGACGACCGCCTGCCCCACCGCTTCGGCGCCTTCGGGGACCGCCTGGTCTACTCCGCCGCCATCTTCGTGCTGACCGCGGTCTCGGTCGCGGTCATCGTCCTCTTCGACGCCAACACCGACCACCTGATCAACCTCTACGCGATCGGGGTGTTCACCGCGTTCACCTTGGCCCAGGCGGCGCTGGTCCGCTACGGGCTGCGTACGCGCGGCCCCAACTGGCGGCGCAACGTCTTCATCAACGGACTGGGGGCGGCCGCCACTCTGCTGGTGGACCTCATCGTCCTGGTCGTCAAGTTCCCCCTGGGGGCCTGGGTGGTGCTCATCATCGTGCCCTTGCTCATCTGGTATTTCTGGTCGGTCAGCCGCCATTACGACAGCGCCCGCAGGCGGCTTAAGCGGGCGGCGGAATCACCACTGGCAGTCCGGGCCTCCGCCACGGTGGTCCCCGTTTCAGCGCTCGACTCCCCGACCGAGCGGGCGCTGCTCTACGCGACCACCCTGGGGCACCGGTTGGTGGTGGTGGACCTGAGCGGCGACCCGGCGGTGGGCGGGGCGATCCACCGGCTGCTGGACCGGGCGTGCGCTGAACTGGGAGAGCGGCGCCCGCCCCTGGTCGAGGTGCGAACCGGCGCGACCAAGCGGAGGCTGCGCGGCCTGCTCGAGGTGCTGGACGAGCTGCGCGGGGCAAGAGCGCAGGATCTCATCACGGTCTTGGTGCCGGAGTACGTGACCAGCGCAGGCCCCCTGGAGCTCTTGCGCCGGCCCAGTTCCCTGCGCCTGAAGTTCGCCCTATTGCGCCGGCCCGGGGTCGTCGCCGCCAGCTTCCCCACCGCCTGGGAGGGCAACACCCGGACGGTTGACATCACCGGAGCGCGGCGGCGGGTGGCGTTGGTCCCGGTCTCGGGGCTGGACATCCTCGCCCAGCGCGCCCTCAGCTACGCTGAATCCATCGCCGACCAGGTGGTGGCGATCCATGTGGCGACGGGCCAGCCGCAGGACCATCCGAGCGGCCTGGCCGGGGAGACCGGCCCGGGCGGGGGCGAAGACCTGGGGATGGAGCCCAGCGAGGAGGCGCAGCTCCTGGCCGCCAACTGGGACTCGTGGTTGGCCAGAAACCACCTGGGGGAGCGCGCCGCCGGGCGCCCCGAGCTGGCGACGGTGCTGTCCCCCTACCGGACGGTGGTCCAGCCGGTCCTCCGCTACCTGCAGGTCTACAAGGAGAGCCACCGGGACGCCCTCTGCACGGTGGTGCTACCGGAGCTGGTGACCCGGCACTGGTGGAACCAGCTGCTGCACAACCACCGCGCCTTCCACATCAAGTCCGCTCTCCTGGGGCACTCCGACTTCGCGGTCGCCGACGTCACCTACGAGCTCCCCGGGGAGGGAGCCTCCACGCAGTAGGCAGGAGGGGTCCGACGCCCCCGCTTCTTTACACTCGCCGGTGTGAATGAAGCCACCGTTTCTCTGACCAAGCTCGAAGCCGAGGCGCGAGCCTCGGTGATCGCGGACTGCGCCTATCAGCTTGAGCTGGACCTGGCGGACGACCCGGACCGCTACACCTTTCACGTGCGCCTCGAGTTCACCGGCGAACCGGGGGCTGTGACCTTCGTCGACGCCGAGGTGAACGAGATCGAGCGGATGCTCTGGCAGGACAAGCCGCTGGGGCTGGAGGCCGTGGCCGGGCAGCGGATCCACCTGCCGGCCCTGAAGGCTCGCAACGTGCTCGAGGTCTGGGGCCGTTCCCACTACCATCGCGCCGGCCTTGGGCTGCATCTCGCGATCGACCCGGCCGATGGGGAACGGTACCTGTACAGCGACCTGGAGCCCGCCGAGGCCCATCGGGTGTTCCCCTGCTTCGACCAGCCGGACCTCAAGGCCACCTTCCAACTGCGCGTGCGGGTCCCGCAGGACTGGACAGTCGTCTCGGCCGAACCTGGTCGCGCCGGGGCCGCCGCCGACTCCGACGGTGCCCGGTGGTGGGACTTCCCGACGACCCCGCGCATCTCCCCCTACGTGCTGGGGATAGCCGCCGGGCGCCTCCATGCGGTGCGCCGGCACCACCACGGCATTGATCTGGCGCTGTATGCGCCGCTCTCCCTGGGTCAGGACCTCGAGAAGGCGGCCGGGGACATCTTCGAAGTGACCGGCCAGGGGCTCGACTTCTACCGCGAGTTGTTCGGAATCCCCTACCCCTTCACCAAGTACGACCAGGTGTTCTGTTTGGAGAAGGTGAACGGGGCGATGGAGTCTCCCGGCTGTGTCACCATCACCGACCGCATGATCTTCCGAGGGCGGCCATCCGAACGGGAGAGGTCGCAGCGCGCCGAGGTGATCCTCCACGAGATGGCCCACATGTGGTTCGGCGACATGGTCACCCTCAGATGGTGGGATGACCTCTGGCTCAACGAGAGCTTCGCCACCTTCATGGCGGCGGTCGCCACCGATCGAGCGACCGGCTTCCACGACGCCTGGACGGTGTGGATCACCGCGTTCAAGAGGCTCGCGGTGGAGGAGGACCAGCACACCACCTCCCACCCGGTGGTAACCGCGGTGCCCGACGCCGAGTCGGTGCACGCCAACTTCGACCGCATCACCTACCAGAAGGGCTCGGCGGTGCTCCGCCAGCTGGCGGCCTGGGTCGGCGAGGACTCGTTCTTCGCCGGCGTTCACGAGCACCTGGAGCGCAACCGCTGGGGCAACGCGACCCTGCATGACCTGCTCCGGGCCGTGGGGGACGCCTCGGGCCGAGACGTCGTGCACTGGAGCCAGCTCTGGCTGGAGACGGTGGGCATCAACACGATCAACTTGGAGATCCAGTCCGCGGCCGAAGCCTCCGGGTCTGGGATCGAGGCGATCCATGCTGTGCAGTCGGCCCGCCCGTCCCAGCCCACCCTGCGGCCCCACCGCCTGGCCGTTGGCCTCTATGACTGGATGGAGGGGAGCCTGCAGCGACGCCGCCGTCTCGAGATCGACATCGACTCCGAGCACACGGCGATCCCGGAGCTTGTCGGGGAGACCCGACCACCTCTGCTCCTGCCCAACGACGAGGCTCTGACCTACGCCAAGATCCGTCTCGACCCGGTCTCCATGGCAACCGTCGAAGGCCACCTGGGAGAGGTCGACGACGCGCTGGCGCGCGCGATCGTCTGGGACGCCCTGCAGGACATGGTCAGGGACGCGGAGTTTCCGGCCAGCCGGTTCGTCCGGGTGGTGGCTCGCCACCTGCCCCAAGAGACCGATGAATCCCTGATCCCGGTCGTCCTGGCGAGCGCGCGGGGAGCGCTGGCGCTCTACGGAGCCCGATCGGTAGCCGACCAGCTCGAAGCCGATCTCGCCGATGCCTGCGCCACCGCGCTGGAGGCGACTGAGGCCGGAACCAGCCGGCAGCTATCCTGGCTGCGGGCATTCATCAGCTC
>JAJYWM010000255.1 GCA_021791455.1 bacterium
GGTGGAGCCGAAGACGCGGGCCCGCTTGCCCATCAGCAGGGAGAGGTCAAGTTGGGTTGAGCGGCCGGCGCCCAGGCCGATGACAGAGATCCTGCCTCTGGTGCTCAGGCGGGCCAGGGCCGCTCCCACGCCATCGCCGCCGACCAACTCCAGGACGAGGTCGAATGGTCCCCGCTCCAATGCGGCGTCGGGGTGGTGGGCCTCCTCGGCCCCCATGGCGATCAGGTCCGCCAGGAGATCCTGGTTTCGACAGGAGGCCACGACCGATGCACCGGCAGCCGCTGCCAACTGGATGGCCGCCGTGCCAACCCCGCCGGCCGCGCCGGTGACCAGAACCCGCTCGCCCGGTTTGAGCCCGCCCTGATCAAACATGGCGTCCCAGGCGGTGGTGAACACCTCCGGAAAACCCGCGGCAGCGGTGAACTCGAGCTGGTCCGGCATGGGTAGGACGGTGCCCTCGTCGGCAACCGCCAACTGGGCGTGTGCCCCGCCTCCGACCAAGGCCATCACGCGATCTCCGGCGCTGAACCGCCTGACCTCGGAGCCGACCGCCTGGACGACTCCGGCCAGCTCCATGCCAGGTATGTCATCCGGCGACCCCGGCGGGGCGGGATAGTTGCCGCGCAGCTGGAGCACGTCCGCCGCGTTGACGCCGGCCGCCCTGACCTCAATCAGCACCTGCCTGTCCTTCGGCGTGGGGTCGGGGCGTTGGCTCCAGGCGAGCTCGCCGTCCCGGATGCAGTTGGCGTACATCCCAATAGCTTAAGCCGGTTGCCCAGTTCCATCGCGGGCCGCGGCCGGCTTGATTTCCTGGTGTTCAAGCAGGAGCATGTCGAGAGGTGGACAAGACCAGCGACGGTCCCGAGGGAGCACCGGTTGACCCGGGCGACGCAGAACTGGTGGGAAGGCTCGTCCGGGAGCACCATCAGGCGGTGTTGGCGACCGCCCTGCGGGCGACGGGCGACCGACAGGCAGCGGAAGAGATCACGCAGGAGACCTTCCTGCGGGCCTGGCGTCACCCCCAGGCGTTCCGTTCGCCGGACAGCTCGCCGCGGGGGTGGCTGCTGACCGTCGCCAGGCGGATCGGAGCAGACCGCTGGCGCGCCAGAGGGCGCCGTCGCATGGCCGAGGCCGCCGCCGCATCCGAGGTGGCCCATGGGGAGTCCGACCTCGACCTTGTGCTGGAGGCTGAGGTGCTGAGGCAGGCCCTCGCCAGACTCAGCCCGGAGCACAGAGAGGTGCTCCTGGAGTGCGTCTGGCGGGAGCGGAGCGTCGCCGAGGCCGCCGCCGTCCTGGCCGTGCCTGAGGGCACCGTGAAGTCGCGGACCTACTACGCCCTGCGGTCGCTGCGGCTCATCCTGGATGAGATGGGATACCGGCGGTGAGCATCCACGACCGCCATCTGGAGGCGCTGGGAGCTTACTCCCTGGGAGCCCTGGATCCCGCCGAGATGGTCGCGGTTCACCAGCATCTGCAGGAGTGCCCGGTCTGCAGGCACGAGCTCCGGGACCTGGAGAGCCTGCGTGCCATCCTGGACCGCGGGCTGGTGGCCCAAGGGCGGGCGTGGCCACTCGGGCGCCGGACCAGGAGGTGGGCTAGCCGACCGTTGCTGGTCGGGATGGCGGTGGGAGCGGCCGTCCTCCTGGTCGCCATCGGCTCCGGCTTGGCGCTATTTCGGTCGAGCCCGACATCCACTGTATATTCGTTCACAAGCGTCGACCGCAGTGTTCACGCCACCGGCACAGTCTCATACGAGCAGGAGGCCTGGGGCACCCAGCTGGTCATTCGCATGGTGGGCTTGCCGACGTCCTTGCGCTGTGTCATCTGGGTCGAGTCGCGCAGGGGCGGCTGGCAGGAGGCGGGCTCGTGGCGTTCCAGCCGGAGAAGCGAGACTCAGGTGGAGGCGGCTTCGGTTGTGCCGAGGACGTCGATTCGCGGTGTCTCGCTGAGGACGCCATCCGGGACCACGCTACTCGAGGCCGGAGGCCCTGGGAGCGGGTGACCACCTCAAACTGGGCTCCGGTCCTTGGTCCGCGAGGTTTGGAACCACGACTCCGCCCGGACGTCGCGCCAGGGCACACAGCTCCGGCAGGGTTTCCACGAGTTCCCGCGCCTCGTGGGCGTCGCGATCCTTGAGGCTGACTCCGACCCGGTGCCCGGCGACATCCAGATGGACGTTGGCCAGGCCCATCCGATGCTGTAGCGGACCCGCGCTCCAGCGCACGCTCTGCACCTTGGCCAGGGACACCAGGGTGGTGGTCCTCTGGATCCGCCCCGTCACCGCGACCGCCCAGGTCTTCGAGTGGCCCGCCTCCAGGAAGTGGAAACTGAGCGGCGCCTTGAGGCGCACCCTGGTAGGCGGGCTGGCCCGGTCCACCCTGGAGTCGGGGGCGATCAGGAGCAACAGGGCGTGGGCCTCCTCCATGGTGGCCACCGGCAGCAGCATTCGCAGCTGCCCGGCTGCCGCTCTGTCCTCGCCCTTGCGATGCTGTCCTCCGGCGACGTCCACGTCGAGGCGGACCCAGCCCATGGGGCGCCACAGCAGGGGTTCCAGGAGCCTCACCGCCTGGATGCGCCGCTGCGGGATCGTCTCGACGACGGTGCCGATCAGGCCGCCCCGCACCCTCAGCCCATCGGGTGCCTGGGCGACCTCGTAGGACAGCTGAGAGTTGAGGTTCTTGAGCACCGCCACCAGGGAGAGCAGGAGCCAGACCAAGCCTGTTCCGGTCAGAGAGGCGTGGGCCGCCCGGGTCGGCGCCAGGATCCCGACCACGGCGAAGGCCAGCGCCAGGGCCAGGAGGAGTGGGGCGGCCCCCTGCAGCCACACGGCGGCGATCACGCGGCGGGCGCTGACCGCCGCCAGCACGCTCTCCTGGTAGACGACCTCCTGCGGCGCTGTGCCGTGGGACCAGGCCAGCAGGTTGGCCCTGATCGTCTCCGCCTGCTCCTCAGCGATGTAGGCGAGGCGGGCGTCCCCGTCCCGGGCGACCCCCGTCCTGACCCTCACCTCCGCCAGTCCGAAGAGGCGCGCCAGAGCTGGCCGCACGACGTCGACGGACTGGATGCGGCTGAGCGGCAGATGGGTGTGGCGGCGCCGGATGAGCCCGGTTTCCACCAGGAGCGCCCCAGACTCGATGCGCCACCTGGTCACGAGCCAGGAGATGAGCCCACCCAGGGCGGCCAGCACCACGATTCCCAGGTCGAAGTAGTCACCGGACTTGGGATGACCCGAGCTGGAGATGTACGGGACCGCGAGGACGAAGATGAGCGCGGCCGCGCTCCGGCCCAATTGGATCACCGGAGAGAGGGGATGGAGGCGGTGCCAGGGCAGGTCGGGCGCGATGCTCAAAGGCCCTCCGCATTGGCCTCGCCAAGGCGGGCCAAACGGTCGCGCAGCCCGGCCGCCACCTCGCTGGGAAGACCCGGGATGCGGCAATCGCTGCCTGCCGAGGCGGTGTGCAGCCGGAGGCTGGCCAGTCCGAAGGCGCGTTCCAAGGGACCGGCGGTCACGTCGACCGTCTGCATCCTTCCGTAGGGAACCACTGAAAGCCGCCGGAACAGGAGGCCCCGGCGGACCAGGAGGTCCTGCTCACGTTCCAGGTATCCCCAACTGCCCATTCGCCGCCGCATGTAGAGGGAGCCAAGTGCCTCCCCCAGCGCGGCCAGCAGCAGAGTCGGCAGCACCACCACGGCACGGCCCGTGGCGACGGTGATCGCTACCCCTGCGAGCAACACCACGGTGGCGAGGATCGCCACCTCAATCTGACGTATGCTGCCCAGCTTCGGGCTCACTCCGAGCCAGCCGGGAAGGTCGGCAAACGGTGCCTCAGATCCCCTCCAGAGAGATGGCCGCGGGGCGCCAGCGCCGTCCCGCCTGATCGTGAACATGCGCGAAGGTTAATCTCTCAACCGTCGCGTCCGCTCTCACGGCGGCCATGGCGGGGCGGATAGCAGTTTCCTGTGCCG
>JAJYWM010000171.1 GCA_021791455.1 bacterium
ACCTGCCCGGGACGAACATCCTCCAGACCACCCTGAGCAGCCCCCGAGGACGGCTTAGGATCACCGACTTCATGGTGGTCCGCGAGGGCTCGGGGACCCTGGAGCAGGATCACGTCCTGGTCCGGTTGCTGGAGGCTCCCGACGCGGACCTGAGCGCCTCGGTCCACGTGGACGCCCGCCCGGAATACGGCACTGGAGTCGCCGAGAGCCGCATCTCGGGATCCGGGGGCTCATGCCTGGAGTTAGAGCACGGACAGCTCCACATGCACCTCGACGGACCGGGAGCGTGGGAGAGCGAGGGGCGCACATTCGTGCAGCACCTCGAGCTGCGCGCGCAACAGCCACAGGCGGTGATCCTGCGCTACGACGGCCAACGCACCTACGAGCACGGCGCCGACCCGCTGGCCCTCCTGGCCGACACCCGCAAGTACTGGGAGGACTGGATCGGTCGCTGCAATTACGACGGCCCATACCTTGACCTCGTTCTGCGGAGTGCGCTCACCCTGAAACTCTTGATCTACGCACCGGAGGGGTCGATCGTGGCGGCCCCCACCACCTCCCTCCCCGAGTGGCTTGGGGGCAGCCGCAACTGGGACTACCGATTCACCTGGCTCAGGGACTCGTCGTTTTTGGTCTATGCCCTGCAACTTCTGGGCTACCAGGAAGAGTGCACAGCCTTCATGTCCTGGCTCGGTCGGGTGCACCGCGAGCATCCCAAGTCGTGGCAGACCATGTACGGGATCGATGGCCGCACCGATCTGCCTGAAGTCGAGCTCGACCTGGATGGCTACCAGGGCTCCAAGCCCGTGCGCGTCGGCAACGGCGCCGCCGCCCAGCTGCAGCTCGACATCTATGGCGAGGCCATGGACTCGGTCTACCTCCACCTGCGCTACGGGAAGATCGAGGCCCCCGGGGTGCGGGCAGGGCTCAAGGACATGCTCCAGCACGTCGCCGAGAGCTGGGATCAACCTGACAACGGGATCTGGGAGGTTCGCGGAGGACTGAGGCAGTTCCTCTACAGCAAGCTGCTCTGCTGGGTAGCCCTGGACCGGGGCCTCAAGCTGGCCGATGACCTCAAGATTCCCATGCCGAGGCGCAGGGAGCTGGTGTGGACCAGGGAGGAGATCCGCCACACCATCCTGAGCCGTGGCTGGAGCGACAAGCTGGGGGCGTTCCGGCAAGCCCTGGACGAGGACGCTCTCGACGCCACCGCCCTCATGATTCCCATGCTCAACTTCCTGCCCGCCATGGACCCGCGGGTGCGCAGCACGGCCAGGGCCATCCAGAATGACCTGACCGACGAGAGCGGCTTCGTCTACCGGTACCGTCGTGACGATGGCCTGGGCAGTAGCGAGGGCACCTTCCTACTGTGCTCGTTCTGGCTTGTCAACAACCTGGCGATGCAGCGGCAGCTCGGCCCAGCGCGCGATCTCTTTGAGCGACTCACCGCCCACGGCAACGATCTCGGCCTGTTCTCCGAGGAGTTGGACCCCAAGTCGGGAGACCTCCTGGGCAACTTCCCTCAGGCCTTCACCCACCTTGCCATCATCAACGCCGCCGCCCATATCGAACGAGCCGCTGAGAACCGCGGACCGCTGGATCCGATCCGCTGACCTTCGTGCAGCGGGCAGGCCCAGATGGGCAGAATTGACCGATGGCAACAATTGAGGTGAACTACGACCCGGCCGACGCGATCACGGTGGGGGTTGAGGGAGAGCCCGGCCACCGAACCTTCTTCCTGGAGGCCAGGCAGGGGACCGCAACTTGTACCGTGATCCTGGAGAAGGCCCAGCTTCGAGAGCTGGGCGCGCAGATCCTTTCGATCCTGGAGCCCGAGGAGGGCCATTCCGGCTTCGCTCCCGATCCCGTTACCAGCCCCGCAAGCCCGCCGGGATGGCGAGTCGGCAGCATCCAGCTCTCCTTGGACGAGCCCGGTGGACGCTGCACCCTGCTGCTGGAGGAGATGCCCACCGTGGCGCTGGCGGAGGACCGCGACGAGGAGGGCTCAGGGGAGCCCGAGGATTTGAGAGCTGTCCGATTGGTAGCGAGCGTCCGCCAGATCCGGCGGCTTGGCGAGAGCGCCGTGAGGGTGGTGGGCGGTGGACGGCCCCTGTGTCCTCTGTGCCACTTCCCAATTGATCCTGACGGACACGTCTGCCCCGCCACCAACGGGCATCACCCGGTCTAAGCGGGGCGACCACGCCGAGGCAAAGCATCGCAACCTTCCCGGCTCGGGTAACCTGGAGATACCCGCAAGCCCGGTTGCCAACCTGGAGGCCCCATTGAACCTAGGACAGCCCGCTTTGACCCGGCTCACGGTCGCCCTGGGCGCCTGCGCCTTGGCCATTGGCATAAGTGCCTGCGGCGCGTCATTCCAGTCCGGGGAGGCGAGCCCCTCGCCCAGCCCCACCACCGCCACCCAGTCAACCAAGTCCCCCAGCGCCTCCCCGACCGCCTGCGTCAACCCCTCCACCAAGGCTGACTACACCCTGGCCGGCGCCAAGACGCTGAGCGGAAACCTGCAGGTGAAGGACCTCAAGATCGGGACTGGCACAACCGCCAAGGTGGGTTCGACCGTCAGCGTCTCCTATGTGGGCACCCTCGCCAACGGGACGGTCTTCGACAGCAGCGCCGCCGACAATGGCGGCAAGCCGGTCTCTTTGACCCTGGCCGCCGGGAAGGTTATTGAGGGTTGGGTTGAGGGGGTCCCTGGCATGAGGGTGGGCGGGGAGCGAGAGCTGGTGATCCCCCCCGCGCTGGGCTACGGCTGCACCAGCCCCAGTTCCAAGATCCCCGCCGACTCCACTCTGATCTTCACCATCACGCTGGTATCCGTGAGCTGACTAGCGGTAGGCGTCCGGGAGCAGATCGGCCACCCGATCGCGAATCTCGTCGCTCACCTCACCCGCGGACCGGCCCTGCGGTTGGAAGGGGCCGCCTATCCTGAGGTGGATCCGGGCGCGGCGCGGCAGCAGCTTTCCCTTGGGCAGCACCGCCTCCGTTCCCCAGATGGCGCAGGGCACCACCAGCGCCCGGCTGCGCTTCGCGATGTAGCCAACGCCTGGCTCGAAAGGCTGGAGCTTCGAGGCGTCGCCACGGTGTCCTTCCGGGAACACGACCAGGGCTCCCCGCGAACCGAGTACCAGAGCCGCGGCGCGCAGCGCCTTCCGGTCCGGAGTTCCCCTTCGCACCGGGAAGCAGTTGCAGCGAAGAAGGTAGGCCCTGAGGATTGGGTTGGAGAACATCTCCGCTTTGGCCATGGCGTGCATGACTCTGGGAAATACCGCCCCGAACACCAGAGGGTCGAAGTTGGAGAGATGATTCGAGCACACCAGGATGGCATCAGTTTTGGGCACCGCCTCCAGCCCCCGCACCTCCAGCCCGCCCTCCGCCACCAGGTTGACCAGCGCACGGAGAGCGGCCTGGGTCAGCCTCAATGTGAACGACCTTCCGCCGTCCAGCCGGACCCCCTGCGGCACCCGCGGGGCGCGCTCATCCTGGCTCACGACCGCTCCCTGGGGGTCTGACTCCTGGAGGAACGTCATCGCCCCTGGCACACCCGCACCGGATGGACGCTCGGCACTCTCGCGCTCTGGCCTAACCACTGCACCCGGCAGTCGGGTGCCCCCGCCGGCCTGAGGCATCGGCGCGGCACAGCCAGAGTCGGTTGGGACCCGGAGAGCGCGCGCCGGCGACCGCCGATCCGCGTCTGCCGAGGGTTACATCCCCCTCAGCGGAACAAATTGACCAATCCTGCCCGAGGGTCCCAACTGGGCACGCCATGGGGCCACGGGCCAGGTCTCTCCCGGCCACCACCGGAGGCTGCCAGCGCCGGGCACTTCGGCCAACCGTCATGTGGTGGGGACCCAGTAGCGCAGACTGCCAGCTCGCTCACCCTCGAAGAGACCGCCGTTGGCCTCGATCACCCTTCTCGACCCGTGGTTGTGCGCATCGCAGG
>JAJYWM010000029.1 GCA_021791455.1 bacterium
GGCGCTAGCGCGGTGAGGCGTCTGCTATCCTCGACGAGGCCGCGGGAGTGGCTCAGTGGTAGAGCGTCTCCTTGCCAAGGAGAAGGTCGCGGGTTCAAGTCCCGTCTCCCGCTCCACGGAGATCAACCAGCGGGATAGGTGGCGGATCGTCCAGATACGCCTCCGACGGATGGCCGGCTAGGCGCGGGCCATGCGGATGGCTTGGCGAATCGGCAGCTCGTGGGGCTTCCTCCGGCCGGGGCCACCTGAAATCGCCCGACGTTCTCCGCGCCTCGTCCTCCAGCGGTTACGGTCCCCTCTATCGGAACGCTTCGGGTCACCAACTGCAGGCGACTACTGGGCTCGCCTAGCAACTCGAAACCGCGAGCAATCCGTGGGCCGAGCCGGCGGCGCAGATGCCATGAATCCGGTCGGGCACCTTGACTCACTTCTAAATGGACTCCGTGACAGGCCGGGTCGGCCACTGACCTGACCGGACCGACCTGCCGGGGCAGTGGGTAGAACGCCAGGCAGTAGACCCGCCCTGGAGGTGGGAAGGCTACCGGTACCACAGGCGCAAGCGGGCCAGGCCGGACGCTCCCGGAGTAGAGCTGATGGCGGGCTGGGGCGCCGGCTTCGAGGCGACGCTGCGGAGGGAGCATCGGCCCTAAGGAGATTCTTTCGGACTGAACCCGAGTACCATGCTGACGGCATGGGGACCGTCCAGTTGTGGGGGCTGGGAAGGTGCCCGCTCTGGATCGTGCTGTGCGCCACGGTGACTGTGGCGGTGACGTTGGGTGTGGCAGTGCTCACCCTCAAGTTCATGGTCGTCGTGGTACCGCGTCCGGCAGGCGGGGACTTCCGTGTTTTCTATACCGCTGGATACTTGCTGCGCCACGGACAGGACCCTTACGGCGCCGCGCACCTTACAGCGGTCATGGGAAGAGTTACCCCCCCCGGGGGACCGTCAGTCCCTTCTCCATTTCTGTACGTTCCCTGGTTCGCCTTGCTCATGGTCCCCCTCAGCCTGCTTCCCTTTTGGGCCGCTTATGGTCTTTTGGATGTACTCATGTTGGGCGTCCTGGCGATCAGCACCTACCAATGGGCGCGAGCGCTGGGATGGAGATTCCCGGGCGGCGCGGCAGCGGTGGTGGCGCTCTCGACGATAGCTTTCATCAATTATGACCTGGGTCAGGTGGCCATACTCTCCATGGGTTTTCTCGTGGCCTTTCTCCTGGCCGTAGACGGTGGCCGTCTTGACTGGGCCGGGGCGCTTGCCATGGCAGGGGCTCTGCTCTTGCCGCAGGACCTCTGGCCGCTGGTACCACTGCTGTGGGTCTTGCCCCGACCTTGGCGCTGGGCAACTTTCCGTCGCGGGCTGTTGGGCGAAGCGATCGCGGCCCTGGCTCTGCTTGGGACCCCACTGCTGATGCGCGCCGACCTCCTCGGCCAATGGATCCATCGGCTGCTCCACTTCGGGGCGACACTGCCATTCCAGGGCGAGCTGGTCGGCCTGCCGGGCCTGACGGCGTTCGCTCCTGCACGCTGGAACCTCGCGCCTGGCCTGCGCGACCCAGCGGTCGGCGCAGTGGCGATGGTCGGGGTAGCAGTGGCCGCCGCTGTCACAGTCGTTCTACTCCGGTCCCCGAAGCTGAGCCGACTCCGCCGACCGCGTAGCACCGGCTGGCTGGTGCTTCTCCCGCTGGGGATCTGGCTCCTCGTGACCCCATATGGCCACATTCAAGATTTGGCCGCAATCTTCCCCCTGGCCATGCTCGCGCTTGGGACTAGGGCGGCAGACCTTCGCCGACCGCGCGCTTGGTTGCTGTTGATGAGCCTGCTGGCCGTTCCAGTCGCCTTGACCTTCTTCACTCCCTACCTCTTCCCACAAGAGACCGTTGCCCCTTTGGGTCTCCTGGTCCTGGTGAGCGTGGCCGGGCTGGAGCTAAGAAGAGAGCTGGCGGAAGCTCGCCTTGGGGCGGCGGCAGCTTCGGACTGGGTGGCGGCTGGGAGTGCAGCCAGTAGGTTCGCATGTCCTCCTCAACCACCCATCACCAAACGCCATGACTGATGCCGGGTTGCGCGGACTGAGGTGCGGTTGACCGCAATCTGCGGAACGGACCGTAAATGGCGGTGTCTGCCACCCCTGGTGTGGTAGGTCGCTTTCACATCGGTGTGCCGATGGGGTCATTCCGAAGTGGGTTGATCCAGTCGGCCGCCTATAGGGCGAGCGGCCGGGGTGGCCTCATGCCGACCGGAGAGATGAGGACCTTTTGGGTCCCCGCGGAGTAGCTCCGCATCGGTCGCGAAGCCCCCCTGCCATCAGTCGTGTCCCTGGTGTGGGCGATCACCGTGCGTCTGGACTCACCCGACGCGCCAGGTCGTACCCCTCTTCTCGCCGCCGCCGTCAGTCGGGCAGCTGGGGGACGTGCAACGGCGGCCGATCCAACTTGCGGGCCCTTGCCGATCCAGTTGCGTTGATTCGGTCGACCAGCTCACTGGCCACGGCCACTGAGCGGTGCTTTCCGCCGGTGCAGCCCACCGCCAGGCGCAGAACCGATCGGCGCTGGGCACGGTACAGGGGGAGAAGGTTCAGGAACATGGGCAGGAAGGAGTCGATCAGCTCCCGTGCCCCCGGCTGGGCCATTAGGCTGGCGCGAACCCGCGGGTCGCTCCCCGGCAGGTCCCGCATCTCTGGCACCCAGTAGGGGCTGTCCAAGAACCTCGTGTCCACGACCCAGTCGGCCTCTGCCGGCAGCCCGTCGCGATAGCCAAAGGTGAAGCAATCCACCCGGACCACCTCTCGGTCCCGCCAGTCATCCAGCAACTGGGTGAGGTAGGCCCGGTCGTTAGGCCCTAAACCGAGTAGCCGACGGTGGGGCTGGCGGGCCGGTGGCCGGTAGCCGGTGTGCGCCGGACTCCCCACATTGACCAGCCAGTAGCGGACCCCGTGGCTGTCGAAGACGTGAACCCATGACTGCCCTGAGATCTCGCTCACGACCACTGCGGTGTCGGGGCTGGGGAGAAAGTCAGCGTCGGCCAGCCCCGCCGGAGGATTGGTGGTGGGATCCAGCAGGAGGTAGCCGGCCCCCTCGACCAGCGGTTCGAGCGCGTCCCGGAAGCGCTCCTCGCAGGCCACCACAACTAGGGACATCACAGCACTCCTACCGTCAGCGGATGCGGACACCAGACCTGCCATCCCCTCTCAGATCCCCGCGCCGCCTAGCCATTGTGCACTAATGAGTGCCTGGATGGAAGGCCCGGGGCGCCATTCTAAGGTTCGACCCAGACTTTACGGAGCTTGGGCTCAGCCGCTTCGAGTCGGGACCGAAGTCGCGGCCTCACTGCGTCGGGCCAGCCCACGGACGGCGACACCGCACCCGCGGCAGCGTCTCCGTTACTTCAAGCGCACCGCAGCGCCTGTACCGCGGCCCGGACCAGCATGTCCAGTCCCGAGTCCACCAGAGGATCCTCGAAGTGGGGAGTCCAGGAGTCCCCGGCCAGGGAGTCGCTCACAGTGAAGCCGGCGGCGAACCCTACCCCGCGAACCTCTGCCACCGCTGCCAGCGCCGCCGCCTCCATCTCGACGGTCAGCACCCCCTGCTCCCGGTAGTGCCGGAGCTCCTCCACCGTCTCGCGATAGGGAGCATCGATGGTCCAGGTCGGCCCGCGGTGCAGCGGCCTTCCCCGTCGGGCGAGTTCATCGGCTAGCCGGTCGGTCAAGCCGGCACTCGGCAGGGCCCGGGCAGCTCCCGGTAGGTAGTGGTGGGAGACCCCGTCGTCGCGGACCGCCTCGGTGCACACCACCAGGTCGCCGATGTCCATCTCGGGTTGCAGAGCGCCGGCGAGACCGACGGCGATGAATTGCGCCACCCCTGCCGCTGCCAGGTCCTCCAGCCGGTTGGCTGCGGCCGGGGCCCCAATCCCGAAGCGGCCCACCATCCCGACCGCGCTCGCCCCCTCC
>JAJYWM010000304.1 GCA_021791455.1 bacterium
CTTGGGCCACCCTCCCCCGCAGAACCGGACTTGCAGATTTCCCGCATCCGGCTCCCGAATCTCTCGCGCGTCAGGCCGTTGAAGCTGCGGCCTTGGGCCGCAGCCGGGCCGCGGGTAACCGGAACCACGGCTTGCTGGCATACCATTGCCATGTGTGTCTGCCCCGTTGGCTGCGTCGGTCGAGCGCTACCCGCCAAGTCCGTAGGACCCTTATGTGCATCAGCCGCAGCTTGGGTGTTGACGTCGGGATTGGCAGTGCGCGTGGGATGGTGAATTGCTAGAATTGGGAGTCGCGGGTTGGTAGCGGGGGTTGGGTGGTCGAAGTCCGGGAAGGCCCGGGCTTTTTTGTTGTCCGGGATAAAGAGAAAGCCCCCAAGACGGTCGTCAGTTGCAAGGCCGCAACCGTCTTGGGGGGCTTTCAGGAGCGGATTCCAATCCCCATGGTGGTGGCCTTGGCGCCGACCGTCAAGGCGTATGTTGCTGGAGTTCGGGATTCCTCGGGCGTTGCGCGACAGCGGTGCCCGCTTTGCGGCGTGCTGTGCTGGCGGCACGGCCGGTATCAGCGCGGGGTGGTGGACCGCAGCAGTGAGCGCCGCATCGCCGTGTATCGCCAACGCTGCCCCAAGTGCGGCAAGACCTTCGGGGTGCTGCCGGCGTTCGTGCGCCCGTGGACGGTGGTGACGACATTGGTGCGGGAGGCAGCGGCACGCAGCCACTACGCACGGGGGCGGCCGTTGTCGGTGCTGATGGAGGAGTTCGCCGACGTGGCGTCGCCGCGCACGGTGGTGCGCTGGCTGGGCGAGGTTCGGTCGCGGTCGGCGGCGGTGCTGGCACCGATCAGTGAGGCGATCCTGGATCTTTACCCCGGTGTCGACCCGAGTGGGCTGCTGCCGGCGGGCACGACGGCGGCGGCGGCGGTCATCGGACTGTTGCGGCTGGGCGAACATTACCGACGTCTGAGTTGGGGGCGGCAGTCGGACCGGCGGGAATGGACGGTCGGGTTGTTCGGGCTGTGCAACGCCCGCGCTTGGGCGTCGTCCTGGCTCTAAAGCAGGCACCTGCCGGCCCCCTGATCACCGCGGACAGGGCTCCCATGGCGACAAGGACGCCCACGGGGGCCTCACCGTGGCCAGCGACGGCCCTTTGCCGGCCCGCGACTCCACAAAACCTGTCTCTGCCGGGGCCGCCGCCGGCCATGGGATGCTCGCCCCCAGGAGGCGAGACGATGTCCGAGATGTCCGATCAGCAACGGCGTGAGGCGGTGGCGAACTTTCGCTACGGGCTGATCGCCGCCGCCGTCACGCGGGAACTGACGGCGCGCCAGCAGGGGGTGCTGCTGCGCGATGTGGCAGCCGGCAGCTACCGAACGCCTTGGGGGGTGACCTGGCAGCCGACCGTGCGTACCCTGCAGCGTTTGGTGGTGGCCTACCGCACCGGCGGCTGGCCAGCCCTATTGCCGGCGCCCCGTTCCGACGTGGGCAAGAGCCGCGTGCTCTCACCCGAGATCCTGGCCCGGGCGGTGGCGTTACGCCGCGAGGTGCCCAGCCGTTCGGTCCAGCAGGTGATCGACATCCTGGTGCTCAGCGGGGCCGTGGCACAGGGCAGCATCAACCGTTCGACCCTACGCGACCACCTGGAGCGGGCCGGCGCCGGCAAGATCGAGATGGACAAGCTCCTACGCAAAGAGACGGTGGCGCGCCGCTTCCAGGCCCAGCATCGCAACGACCTCTGGATGGGCGATTGCCAGCACACCCTGCACCTGCCCGACCCCGACAACCCCGACAGAAAGCGCCAGGCCTACCTGCTGGCGTTTCTGGATGACCACAGCCGCCGCATCCCGCACGCCGAGTTCTATTTCCAGGAGCGACTGCCCAAGCTGGAGGACTGCTTCAAGAAGGCGATTTTGCGCTGTGGCGTGCCACGCATGGCGTACGTTGACAATGGGTCCATCTACTCCGCCACGCAGTTGGAGCGCATCTGCGGCGAGTTGGGCGTCGAGTTGGTCCACTCCCGCCCGGGTCGACCTCGTGGACGCGGAAAGTTGGAAAAGTGGTTCCAGCTCATCGACACCAGCTTCTTGCCCGAGGCCATGGCCTTGATCAACGACGGCAAGCTGCGCGCGCTCGACCAGCTCAACGAGCTGTTCTGGGCCTGGCTGCACGTCGGTTATGACCAGCGGGTCCACAACGCCACCAAGCAGACACCCAAACAGCGCTGGGAAGACGACACGACCGAACTGCGCCGCATCTCCCCCCAGCGGCTGCGCGAAATCTTCGTCTGGCAGGACAGCCGCAGGGTCGACAAGACCGGCTGCGTGTCGCTTCTGGGCAACACCTACGAGGTGGAGGCCGCGATGGCGGGCAGGGTGATCGCCCTCCGCTACGACCCCTACGACCTCTCGGTCATCCAGGTCTGGCATGACGGGCGGCGCCTTGGCGACGCCGTTCCGTTGCAGCTCAAACGCCACCGCCACCGCCAGGTCGAACCGGCCCCCGAGCCGCCCAGCGCGGCCACGGGACTCAATTACCTCGAGCTGCTGCGCCAGCGCCAGGCCGAACAGCAGCGCCGCCAACTGGGTCAGCTGCACTATCACCTGCCAGAGGACAAGGAGGGCCGCGGATGATCGCCAGCTACTTCAGCCTGCGCCATCTGCCGTTCACCCAGGAGTTGCCGACCTGTTTCTTCTACACCTCTCCGCCCTTCCAGGAGGCCCTGGCGCGGCTGCATTACCTGCTTGACACGCGGGGGTTGGGCCTTTTGACCGGCGAGATCGGTGCCGGCAAGAGTTCTTGCCTGCGCGCACTGTCCGACCAGCTCGACCCGGCCAAGAACCCCATCCTCTACTTCGCCGACTCGGGTCTGGAGCCGACCGGGTTCTACCGCGAGGTGCTGCAGCGCTGTGGGGTCGAGCCCGCCAAGCCCCGCGCCGAGGTGCGCCGCCAGTTCCAGAGCCTGTTCCTGGATTGGCACCGCCACCAGGGCAAGACGGCCCTGATCTGTTTGGACGAGGCGCACCTGCTCAGCCCCGCCATGATCCAGGAGGTTCGCTATTTGACCAACTTCGGCATCGATGCCGGCGCCCCGTTCGCCTGTGTCCTGGTCGGTCAACCCGAACTGAGAAGCCTTCTGCGCCTCAAGTCCCTGGAGGCCGTCACGCAGCGCATCACCGTCCGCTTCCACCTCGCCGGCCTCGACCTCGAGCAGACCGCCGCCTACCTGCAGCACCAGATGACGGCTGCCGGAGCCGCCCGCGCCGTCTTCGAGGAATCCGCCATCCGCGCGCTACACGCCCATACCCGCGGCCTGCCCCGACTACTCAACAACTTCGCTACCGCCTGCCTGTGGGACGTGGCCGCCCACAACCAGCAAACGGTCGAGGAGGAGCACGTCCAGCGCGTACTCGCGGAGTTCCAGCAGGCATGAGCGACCAGGTGGTCTTCATCGAGGAGTTGCACTTGCCGGATAGCGGCGACTTCGCCTGCGTCACCAGCGTGCACCGCGCCCCCGTCGACGAGCACGCCTGCTACGCCCTGAACGCGGTCCTGGACCTCATCGTGCCCGGCCAGCAGTTCCGTCTCCGCTTCGACGGCCCTACGGCTCTGGACGTCCTCTATCGCGCTCTGCAGGCCCTGATCGATGACCGTGACACCGGCGAACTCCCCATGGCGGTCGGCTGCGGCATCCTCCGCGTCCGCGTCTTCACGGCCGACGATGACCAGGAGGCGGCTCCCTGACCCACTCACACTGACGACCCTTGCCGCCTTCGTCGATTCGTACAGTCACGGGCGACGGCCTTCGCGCTTCAAACGGCGCACCGGCCGTCGCCCGTGTCGCTTCACTCGCCCCCGCACATCCACCCGTTCAGCGACAATCAGTGCTAGCCATCCGCGTCAGCCAATCCTGACGCCAACAGCACCCAGCGCAAAGCCGCC
>JAJYWM010000180.1 GCA_021791455.1 bacterium
CAGTGATTGAGGTCGACTTCGACCCCGCCGACGTGATCACCGTGGGGGTGGTCGGCGAACCGGGCCACCGGACCTTCTTCCTGGAGGCTCGGCAGGGCCCCCGCACCTGCACCGTCCTTCTGGAGAAGGCCCAGCTGCAGGAGCTGGGTACTCAGATCCTGAACATTCTTGAGCCCGAGGAGGGCCACTCGGGATTCGCCCCGGATCCCATCGGCGGCCCTGACGGCCCCCCGGGGTGGCGCGTAGGAAGCATCCAGCTCGCTCTGAACGCGCCGGAGGGAAACTGCACCCTGCTCTTGGAGGAGATGCCCCGCCTGCAGCTCGCCGATGATGAGGAGGCCGATCAGGAAGCCTCGGACCTACGTGCCGCACGGTTGGTGGGTACCGTCCGGCAGATCCGCCGGCTCGGCGAGAGCGCGCTCCGGGCAGTCTCCGGCGGCCGCCCGATCTGCCCGCTCTGCCACTTCCCCATCGACCCCGAAGGTCACGTCTGCCCGGCCACCAATGGTCATCATCCGATCTGACCCACCGCGCCTGCCCAGCTGGCTCGCCCCCCGGTTGGGCGGATTGCTACCCTGGCTCCGGAGGGGCCGGCCCCAGCACTTGGAGAGATTTCTTTGAAACCAGCCCGCACCGCCGTGACGGCCCTGCTCGCCCTCGGAATGGCCATCCTGGTCAGCTCGTGTGGCGCCTCGTTCGACTCCGGCGAGCCTGCCGTGAGCCCAACCGCGGTGGCTCCGGCGGCAGCCTCGCCAAGCCCATCCCCCACCGCCTCCCCCAGCGCCTGTGTCAACCCCGCCACCAAGGCGGACTACACCCTGGCGGGGGCACGGGTGCTGTCCGGCAATCTCCAGGTCAAGGACCTCAAGGTGGGCACAGGGGCGACCGCCAAGCTCGACTCCACCGTGAGCGTGACCTACGTGGGGAAGTTGGCCAACGGCACCGTCTTCGACAGCAGCGCCGTTGACAACCACGGCAAGCCGGTCTCACTCACCCTGGCGGCCGGCAAGGTGATCGAGGGCTGGGTCGAGGGAGTGCCGGGAATGAAGGTGGGTGGTGTGCGCGAGCTGGTGATCCCACCGGCCCTGGGTTACGGCTGCACCAGCCCGAGCCCCAAGATCCCCGCCAATTCGACCCTGATCTTCACCATCACCCTGGTGTCCGTGGGCTGACTAGCGGTAGGTATCCGGCAGCAGTTCCGCCACCCGCTGCCGGATCTCCTCGCTCACCTCAGCGGGCGACGCCCCCTGGGGCTGAAACGGTCTGCCGATCGTGAGGTGCATTCGGGCGCGTCGCGGCAACAGCCTTCCCTTGGGCAGCGCTTGTTCCGTTCCCCAGATGGCACACGGAACCACCAGCGCCCGGCTGCGCCGCACGATGTATCCGACCCCGGGTTCAAACGCCTGAAGTTTCGACCCATCGCCGCGGTGTCCCTCCGGGAACAGCACCAGGGTCCCACCCGAACCCAGGACCAGAGCGGCCGCACGGAGCGCTTGCCTATCCGGGGCTCCCCGCCGGACCGGAAAGCAATTGCACCGCCGCAGGTAGGCTCTGAGCAGGGGATTGGAGAACATCTCCACCTTGGCCATGGCGTGCATCACCCGGGGGAAGACAGCCCCGAACACCAGGGGGTCCAGGTTGGACAGATGGTTGGAGCACACCACGATTGGGCCCGCCTCAGGAACCGTCTCGAGCCCCCGCACCTTTAGACCGTCGCGGGCGAGCCACCGCATCAATCCCCGCAGGGCCGCTTGGGTGAGCCTCAGAGTGAATGACCTGCCGCCGTCGGTCCTGACCCCCTCGGGTATGCGAGCAACATCCATCCCCACGCTCGGTGCCATCTGGCCAGCTGGTGGCGAAGCTCGACCGACGCCCAAGCCCTGCCCCACCTCTCCGGCTGATTGGCCAGCCGTCTTCCGATCGGACTCGCTCGCCTGATTCATCGGCCCTTCGCTCACCTACCGACCGCGACCAGCCCGCGGGGGTGGAACATCGGGGCCGCAGCCGCAGGTAGCCATGAGTGGGCCTGACGGACTGATGCGCCCCGCCCGACGAGCCCCACGCATCTCAAGGCAATGGCCATGAGGCCGCCGACCACCGACTACTCTTCCTGCTCCCCGCCCCAGGGCTCCGCACCTCAGCCTCGAGGTCTGCACCGCCTACGCTCGAGCCCGGGTATCCGTAGCCGGGAATCGCGTCATCACCCCACCCATTGCGGCTCCCGCCCAATCGGCGCCACCACCCCGAGGGGGTCGGAGTGATCAGGTGAGGCATTGACAAAGTATGACTCGGGGGCTTCGTGCCAGACCGCCTGGGCCGTACCCCCTGGTGGATTCGAACCACCGACCGTCGCCTTAGAAGGGCGCCGCTCTGATCCACTGAGCTAAGGGGGCCAGCTACCGCTCCCATTGTGACGCTGTCGCCCGCGCCCACCGCCCTGGCGTCAAGGCCGGAACGGCCGAGACCGTAGCATGGAGTTGATGAGCGCGCCGACTGCGGTGGAGACCGTCTGCTACCTGACGCGGCATTGTGACGTGGAGAACCCTGGGGGGATCCTCTACGGCCACCTGCCCAATTTCGGACTTAGCGCGAAGGGCAGGGCCCAGGGGACCGCGCTAGGCAGATTCCTCTCCCAGTTTCCGATCGCGGCTATCTACACGAGCCCCCTGCAGCGGGCCCGAGAGACCGCCACCCTGATCGCTGACCAACTCCCGCCTGGAGTTCAGATCCTGGAGCGCCCTGACCTGGTCGAGGCCGAATTCGGCCGCTATCTGCAGGGAACTCGGCACCGGGACGTGATCTGGAAGAAGCCTCGATGGTACGTGCACATGATCTGGCCTGGCCTCCTGCGCGGCGACGAAACCATGGGGATGATGCACGCCCGGGTTCAGCGGGTCGTCGCCGAGGGTCGGCGGCAGCATCCGGGGTCCACGTTCGTCTGTGTTAGCCACGGCGATCCGATCCAGGCTTTCTGGGCCACAACCGACCACCGGCCTCCCTGGGCGCTGCACCGCCTACAGTGCGCCAAGGGGGGGACCCTGAAGCTGGTGTACCGGGACTCCGCTCTGGTTGAGAAGTCCTATTTGGCCCCCGCCGAGATTGAGAAGGCAGCCGCCCGGATTAGCCCAGCGCGATCCCTGGCCGACGCCTGATCTGAGCCTGGCGCGAGCGCGTGCCCAGCCAGCCTGGGTGGAGTTCTTCCCCCGAACTGGAGCGACAGCCCGCGCCGCGCCGCCAGCACAAGCCTTCAACGCCTGGCCAAGGGGCACCGTGGCGGCTTCGACATTCTCAATCTTCGAATTCTGCTGAGACATCCGCGCCACCCGCTGCCCGACCTCCCCCGCCGGTGCCTCCTCCACCTCGGACAGCCGATCACCACTGGGCCGTTGTCCTCGACAGTCTGATAGCGGGCCGGCGACGGACCTTGACCGGAGCCGCAGTCTCGCCTGCGGGGGAGTCCCGCCGGTCCGAGGCCCGACAGCGCGCGGCGGTGACGGATCGCCCGGTCAGCCGCTCTGCGGAGGCCGCAGCCGATGGAGGATGCCCCGTACCGGGTCGTAGTGGCGGTCGGCCACCCGCTCCTTCATGGGGATGATGGCGTTGTCGGTGATCGCGATGTGCTCTGGACAGACCTCGGTGCAGCACTTGGTGATGTTGCACATGGCGACCCCCGCCTCCCCATGCAGTTGCGGCAGGCGGTCCGCGACATCCTTGGGATGCATCTCTAACGAGGCCATGCGCACCATGAACCGGGGCCCGAAGAAGCGGGGCTGACCGTCATGCTCGCGCATGACGTGGCAGACATCCTGGCACAGGAAGCACTCGATACAGCGCCGGTGCTCGATCACGCGCTCGATGTCGTGCTGATAGATCACGAAGGGGGCCTTCTCACCGGCGGCCGGCGTGAACGGCTGGATGCGGCGATTGACC
>JAJYWM010000161.1 GCA_021791455.1 bacterium
TGGCCAACCTGGCCACCGTTCCGGTCTCCTCCACCGGGATGATCAGCTTCCACAGCTACCTGTACAACCAGGCGGCCGGGGGCTCGGTCCAGGTGATCTTCGACGTCCAGGGCTACTACAGCTCGGCCATCGCCAACGGGTCGGGGCTCTACGTCCCGCTCGCGAACCCGTATCGGATCGCGGACACGCGCTCCGGCCAGGGCCAGCCGGACTCCGGCTCTCCGCTCGGCCCGAACAGCGTCACCGCCCTCTCGGTGGTCGGCTCTGACGGCGTGCCCACGAACGCCACCGCGGTGGTGGTGAACCTCACCGAGGCGTCGGCGACGGCTGACGGCGGCTACATCACCGCCTACCCCGCCGGGGCCACCCAGCCCACCGCCTCCAACATCAACTTCAACGCCGGAGCGCAGGTCGCCAACCGGGTGACCGTGGGCGTCGGCACCAACGGTCAGATCGACCTCTACAACTTCAACGGGACCACCAACGTGGTGGTGGATGTGGACGGCTACTACACCGCCTCCGGGGCGACTTCGGGAAGCGCGTTCTACGCGGTCACCCCACAGCGGATCGCTGACACCCGCGCCGGCGTGGGCGGCACCCCGATCCCGGCCACCGGGACCGAGTCCTTCCAGATCACCGGGAACGGAGGGATCCCCGCCGAGTCGTCGGCCACCCCGATCACGGCTGTGGCGGCCAACGTGACCGCCGCCAGCACCACCGCCAACGGCTACCTGACCATCTACCCCGCGGGCCAGAGCCAGCCGACGGCGTCTGACGTCAACTGGACCGGTCCCGGCGAGAATGTGCCCAACTTCGCGATCATGGGCGCCCTCTCGGATGCCGCCAGCAACAACGGCGCCGTGGAGATGTACAACGGAAGTGGCGGCAGCACCAGCATCCTGATCGATGTCTTCGGCTACTTCGCCGCTCCCAACAGCACCTTCTTCTCGGTGACTCCGGCCACCACCTCGGTGACTGCCGGTTCCACCTCCGCTGACGCCATCACGGCGACCGAGTACTCGAGCGGCACCGGAGTCACCAGCGACCAGGTGATGTTCAGCGCTAGCGGGGCCAGCTGCGGGGGCTTCGGCAGCAGCTCCTCGCCCACTTTGACCACCTTCGCGACGCTGACCAATGGCACCGCCACGGTCGACTACTACGCAAGCGCTAGCGGGACCGGTTCCTGCACCATCACCGCTCAGGCGGCCAGCGACGCAGCCACGGCTACCACGATCATCAACCAGGTGGCCACTGCGGTCACCGTGGGCACGGCTGCGACTTACACCGCCGGCACCGGCAACCAGGCGTTCCCCATCACCGTGGACAACAGCAGCGGACAGGCGGTGAGCGGGGCGTCGATCACCTTCACCGGCACCTCCGGGACTGCCAGTTGGTGCGCTGTTGGCAGCTTCACCGCCACATCGACCAACTCGAGCGGAGTGGCAACCGCCATCTTCACCAACCAGGCCACCGGCAACGCCGGCTACTGCACAGTGACGGCTAACGCCAGTTGGACTGTCAGTGGGACCACTTTCACAGCCTCCGGGAGCGCCACGTTCGACCTGAAGTCCGGGGCGACGACCAACCTGCCGTACGAGGTATTCGTCTCGCCCAGCCCGTCCCTGGTGGCGGGAGGGGGCACCTCGACCATCACTGTCACCGTCGACAACTCCGCTGGGAATGCAGTAATTCCCAACGATGCGGTGCAGCTCTCGCTGAGTGGAGCCGCCTGTGGCACCATCACGGGGACGAACCCGGCGGCGACCAGCGCGACCACCGGGGTGGCGACCTTCACGTACACAGCGCCGGCGAGCGGGCCAGCGGGAGTGTGCACCGTGACTGCCACCGAGGCGGCGACCGGAGCGACGGGTAGCTCGGTCAACAACACCCTCGGCGCTGAGCTCTTCTCGGGCACGGCGTACACCAGCATCACGCTGGGGTCCGCTCTGGGCACCGGCCTTGGCAGCGGAAGCACGCTCGTCCTCTACAACGGACTCAACACCCCGGTCACTGTCACGACCAGCGCCAGCGCGGCCGCCGGCGCGACCACTCTTTCTATCAACAGCTTCACTCCGGCTAACAACTACCCGGCGACCGATGTCGTCGCTGGTCTCTTCCAAGAGGCCCAGGCGGCGCCGGACACGATCACGATCAGCGCCAATCCGACCACCCTCACCAAGGGTGGGGCGGCGTCTCAGATCACGGTCACGGACTCGAACACCGCAGTCTCCACCATCTACCTCTGGTGCTCGGCCAACGGGGGGACGCCTGTGGCCTGCACGCCGGCTTCCATTGCCATGACCAACGGCAGTGGCAGCGCCTACTACGACTCTGGGAGCACCTCGGAGTTCGTAACGATCACGGCTAACGAGAGCAGTACTTCGGGGACTGCTAGTCCGAGTGCGTCCGTTACGATCGACATTGCACAGTAGCGGAAGCTAGGCAGAGACCGGGAGAGGGGCCCCTTTTGGGGCCCCTCTTTCGTCTTTGTGGGGCTCCGCCAGTTGGAGTGTCCCCTGCTGCAGGCCTGTACGGCGGGCCGGGCCTCGGAGCCCGGTGCTGCGGCACCTGTGCCCGGGGACGCTATCGGGCCGCGAAGTCGGCGGGCTCGGTCGCGAGACGTAATCGCGAACGGAGCGCGGCCCAGGTGTGGGCTGGCCGGTCCAGGACGAAGACGAACTGGTAGACCCCGAAGTTGCGGTTGAGCTGGCTAGCCACCCCGACCACCGCATGCAGGCGCGCATCGTTGGGGGGCCGCGGCGCGCCGGCCCAGAGTTCGGTGTGGAACGGAGGAAGGGTCAGGCGGTGGAGGGACCGGACCCGAACGCCTGCGGAGGCCGCTAGTTCCCGAAAGCCAGCTTCGGTGAAGAAGCGCAGGTGGGTGCGGTCCAGGAGACCTGAGTCCCGGTACTCCCACCTGTCGTGGAGGAGGGCCAGGATGACGTCCACGTGGCTGATGTTGGGGATCGAGACCAGGACCTGTCCCCGCGGGCCAAGCAGGCCCACCGCGGCTCTGAGTACGGCGGCTGGGTGGAGCAGATGCTCCAGCACGTCGGCCAGGATGATCCGGTCGAAGCGCTCTCCCTGGAGCGCCTGCGCCAGGGAGGACGTGTCCAGGTCCAGCACGCGGGTGTCGAGCCCCTTGGCGGCGGCGGCCGAGGCCGCGGCGGGATCTCTCTCCACGCCGACGACCGAGCAGCCCCGCTCCCGAATGAGAAAGCCCGATAGGTTGCCGCTGGCGCAGCCGACATCCAGGATGCGGCTGTGGGCGGGGATGTGGCGGGCCAGCTGCGCCGGGACCGAGTTGAGGTTCTGGAGGTCTATGGGGAAGTCGTAGGACCCGGCCCCGCCCGTTGCCTCAGCCACTCGAACGGCCTCCATGGAGCCCCCCGGGGTGCGAGTGGTGGGCGCAGACCACCCTCGCGGTCGCAGCGGCCGGACGGCGTCGCTCGCGGCCGCACCTGGACGGCACTCGATGGGCCCGGCTGGGGGCGCCCGACCCCAGATCATCTGCGTCTGGGGCCCAGGCCGCGCATATCATGCTCACCGTGCAGGAGCATAGGGGGTCGGTCTCAGGTCCGGCGCCCCGCGCCACCCCGGCGCCGCCTGAGTTCCAGGTCGGCACCATCATCGCCCGCAACTACCTGCCCTTCGCCAGGGTGCTGGCGGAGGCCCTTGCCGGGCAGGCCCTGGGGCTGCGCCTCACGGCCCTGGTCATCGACGGCCCGCTGGACCCCACCCCTGGCCAGACGCTGGACGAGATCGGGCCGCTCGATCTGGAGCTGACCCGGGCCCAGTTCCTCGAGATGGCGGCCTGCTATGACCTCATGGAGCTGGCGACCGCCCTCAAGCCCTGGTTTCTGCGCTGGATGCTGGCCCGGGGTCCTGGCCCCGCCCTGTACCTGGACCC
>JAJYWM010000212.1 GCA_021791455.1 bacterium
GCTAACGGTTCGGAGGGCACCAGATGGGCGATCTGGCGGAGACTCGACCCCGGCGACACTCTCCTAGCACTGGATCACTGCGGGAACGTGCGCCCAGACCAGGAACGGCCCGCGTCCGTGGTCTCCATCAGGCGTGGGTGTGGCCCAGCCGGAGAAGTGACGGCCCAGCCGACTTCGGAGTTGATGAAGTCGATCACGGCCCCCCGCAGATTGATCCGGGAAGGTACGACCGACCACTTGCCACCGGAGTCCCGGGCCCACGCCAGTTGACGACCCTTGACCGCGAACCAATCGGCGAAATTTGCGAAGTCCAGTGCCCCGAACCCCGTGGGCACCGGAGTCGGCCGCCACTGTTGGCCTCCGTTCGTGGTCCGGTACACATACTGGGCACCAGCCAGCGGAGGGAAGAAGGTCGTCAGTTCAACTCCGTTCGAGGCCCCGAAGAATTCCGGCGGGGTGGTGTTGCACATGCAGTCATAGCCGTCCTGGGACGGCACGCCGCGCGGCAGAGGCAGTGACTGAGCCGCCCAGCTCAAGCCCCCGTCCGTGGTACGGAAGAAGTACAGAGAGCGCCCTCCGCTGCAGTCCGCGCCGATCCATCCGACCGTCGGTGTCACCCATCCCGCTCCTGTCTTATCGCAGCCCGCGTACAGGCCGTCGCTCGTGGGGCTCTCGAGAGTCACACTAGCCACGACCTGCCAGGCGCGCCCCCCACTGGCCGTCGCCAAAAGCGTCATACCTGACGAGCCTGCGGCGACGCCCGCGTCGACGAAGTCGAAGCCGTGGGTAGCGTCAAGGAACGTAAGCTGCGAGCCCCCACCGGAGACACTCGAGACCTGCGTCCAGCTATCACCGCCGTCGCCGGTCACGTAGATCGCGTCCGTTACTGAGTTGGATGCGCTGGTCGTGGTCATGATCGGAACCCATGCCTCCGTCCCGCTCAGGAAAGCCGCTCCTTGGATCGGCTGGTCCGTGCCCGCCAACAGCGACGTTCCCGGACGATTGGCCCCCGGAGGAGTGACGTTGTCCCAAGTCCGACCTCCGTTACTGGAGTGCCAGAGGGCGTTCGTCCCGGCCAGGCTCTGCGTGACAGCCCACCCCTCGTTGACGTTCATGAAGTCGACACGCACCAGGGAAGTGCCTGAGACGGAAGGACCCGCGCGCGTAGGAGGACTCGACGGCGGCAACGAACGACTCTGGGGTGAAGCACACCCCACGAGCGGAATCGCCAGGACGAGCGAACAGGCCAGCCGAGAGCCGATCCTGGAGCACAATCGGCGGTCCATCATGCCAGTCGAACGGGTGGCGCGAATCCGCGGTTACAAGCGAGCAGAGACCATGGGCGTCGGCCAGTTCGTCTCTCGGGCCATGGCAGTCCCCTTGCATAACACGTCTCCAACAAGAGCTGACCGATGGAATGGCTCAACTCAAACGGGGTTCCCTCACCCCGCCTCCGACCGGTACATGGTCGCACTGCACGGCGTAGAGGGGACCCCGTTTTCAGTCCATGTGATGTAGAGTACCTGCCGCAGGTCACCTCACTGGACGGCCCCACCCTGAACGGCGCCCACAAGTGCGAGCCCACGGCCTCCTGAGGCCCCCATCGCACGCGATACCCACACCTTGGTCAGTGTCGGCGTGTACTCCAAGATGTGCGCTCTTCTCCTCCTACTAGGTCAATGCGGCCCTGCTTCATCGAGTCTGAGTATCCCTTTAGAAGCAGGAAAGCGATCACGTAGCAGCCGACAACCTCAGCAGTCAATCCGACTAGGTACGGGAGGCTCAGAGCTTGCACCGCTGGAGCTACCGCCATCCTTTCCTCCACCAGGTCAACCGTATTCTGCAGTGTATAGAGGGGAATGGCTTGACAACACCTACCGATGTCCACGACAGCGCGGTATTGCCGGTAACGAACAATAGCGGTGGCATCGTAGTAAGGCAACAGCCCCCGGGCAGCTCCGTATAATGCCTCACTTTCGAAAGCTACGCCGGGTCGTATTACGTCGATAATCAATGGTGTGACGGAAGGCGAGCGAGCTACCTGAAGGCCCGCTTTATTAAGTAAGTACGTGGTCCGTTTCGCATAGCACGCTTGGTATCGCTTCGTGGCCACTTGCCGCTCCAGCAACGCCGCTACGAGGCTCGAGGGCTCTACGATGGTATTGATCGTCATGCTGGCCTGATCCGACCCCTTGATGGTCGTGGAGTCATTGTAGTAGTAACTACTCGTCGTGAAGCCCAACAACGTGCGCGTGTTGCGAGTGCAGTTGTTCTCCGGAGGAATGTTTTGATAGGTTTGTGTGCCGGTAGGCGTCCAGCCGTTGGGTCCAGTGCCCGGATAAGCCATGGTGGGCGGGTCTCCTGGAATGATCGGCAGGGAGCTGGTCAAGGGAACTAGGTTCTTCGCGGCATTGGCAGCGGCAGATTCACTGCCGACCAGATATGCGGCCAGCACGCCAATCCCAGCAAGGCCGCCAATCATTGCGACTATCGCGCCGAACAACTTCAGTCGAGGCGCGTAGATGATTAGCATTTGCCGAGAATATCACACCGATTCTGATAGTCGTAACGCAGGGGTGGCTGAAGCCTGAAATCATTCCGCGCCGGCCGGCAACGACGCGCCCGGGCAAACGAACTCCAGCCTTGGGGGGAGCCGAGCCGGAGCGCGTTGATCCCGGTTCGAGAGTTCAGCGTCACGTTCTTGGGCAGGTGTGGATCCTCCTCTTAGTAGATGGTCCTGAATCCCAGTGCCATGGCGGGCCGCCCAAGCGGCCCACCCACGATGTGCTCGGGACGGGCGACATGGGCCTGGTCAAGGGAGGTAGCCCGCCAACGCTGGCTCCCTCCAGCGTGGCACGGTGGAGGTGGGCGAGGGTGTGGTAGGCGATCCGTCAGTGCTGGCGCTCTTGGTCGTACCGAGGGAGGCGCTGCCGGAAGGAAGGAGCGGCGGCCCGGACTCAGAGCCTCTCGGGTGAGTTGGTGCGCCACCCACCGGTCTTGAGCAGTGACGCGGCGCGGGAACTCTCGTCGCTGGCATGGAGCTGGGACAGCCTCTTGGTCGCTCCAGGTCGGTCGCGAGGAGGACCACCGGCGTGGGCGCCATCTAATCGCCCAGGTCGGCGTGGACTAGCAGGATGTGGGGGTCAGCCTACCGCGCGGCGAAGGTCGCGCCCGGGGCCGCCGCGCAGAGCTGTGGCCCCAACTCGCCGCCTGGCGACAACGACCCAGCTCGAGCGCAGCCGTCGCATACCGACCTTGCGCCCTTCCACCAGGAGCACGGATCCCGCCCCGACTGGCGCTCGCATCGCCAACCGGCGCAATGCCATCCAGTCTCCCTGACTACCGCCGCCACGGCCGTCCAAGCAGTCATAGGCCTCGCGCAGCCCGTTCGTGGGTAGCGCTCTGACGGCCGCCCTCAGGCCCGCATGGGTAGCGCTGCCTTGTAGCCGCTTTTCCAGGGTACCTCTGCTGTGGAGTTCAGACCGTACACTTGTGCGCCGCCTTGGCAAAGGTCTACCCTGACACGGTAGAGGCCCCAGGTTCGACTCCTGGTGCGCCCACCAGACAGCGGCTCATGACCACTGCCCTTCAAAGCGGTGGTTTGGCTCCCTGGGCCCGGTCCAGGGAGCGAGCGCGCTTAGGCGGCGATTCCGGTTGGCCAAACGGGGCCGGCAGCCGGGGGCGCCAGACACCCGCGGAGAGATGACCCCGCGCTCGGCGACGCCCTCCGCTCCCCCTGGCGAAGCGGCCGTTGCCCCCGAAGCCCCCAGGCGCGCGTCCGGGGCGAGTCACCCCTCCATCTGGACCGGCCAGTCGACGCCCGA
>JAJYWM010000087.1 GCA_021791455.1 bacterium
GTCGAGGACGTCGCGGCGGGTGGAGGTGACCAGGACCGCGCCACCCCAGGCGGCGACGTTGGGGATGATGACGCCTCTGGTCTTGCCGCTGCGGGGCGGCCCCAGGACCAGGACCGCAATCTGCCCGGGCGCGCTGACCCAGCCCCGGTAGTCACGGCCGCAGCAGATCCGGAATGGTGGTGGAGAACTGGAACAGCGCCAATGCGGTCCTCTGCTATGGGAAGGCCAGCGAACTCACCGGCCCCCGACCGTGAAGACCAAGAGATCACCATGCTGGCCCTCCACCTACTCCAATCGGAGAGTCTCCTCGGGTGCGTGACGCATCTGGATGGTCCGGCGTTGTACTGAGCGATGGTCGGCCCACCGTTGGGCCGGCTCTCGGCGGAGCTCATGGAGGCGTGGCCGGTGAGGCTTTGGGGAAGGTGGCGGTTCACAGTCATGATCTTGGTGGTTGCCGGGGCTGCCCTCACCACGCCGACCGTGTTGGCAGCTGGAGGTACGCCGACTGCCAGCCCCCAGGTAATCTGCTGTAGCGGAGCGAGTGGCTTCTGGCTGGGTACCGACAGCGGAGCGCCTATAGCAGGTGGGTCGGCTCCGTATTTAGAGCCAAATGTTGACGCCACCTATGGTGTCTACGTCGGCGAGATCGGGGGCTGGTGGGACATGCCAGGACTCACAAACTGCCAAGCGCACAACTACTACCAGTCCGCCAATATCAATGCTGCTAACGTTAACTTGGCCAGTTACGGCTATGGTGTCGGGGCAGGAGCGTACTGGTTTATGGGGGGGCCAGGACTCGACCCCAACTACGGAACCTACGGAGGCAGTGCCAAGGAGGCGTGGACTTGGGGGGTGCTCCAAGCCCAGACGGCGCTCAGCAGATACAACAGCACCCAGTTCAGCCCAGGCTTCAACCTACCCATCCTCTTCATGGACATCGAAGGCCACGAGGATTCGGGCGCTACCACACACGGATGGAACGCCGTGGCGGTGCCCGGGGAATGCGACACGAAGGATGGCAACGGGATCGCCTACACCGTCGACCGGTGCACTTTCAATGGGTTCTGGGACTGGTTGGAGAATGGGTCGAGTGCTACCCCAGGCAGCCTGTGCGACTCGGGTGGCAGCCAGAGCATCAACGTCACGTCGACAGCCTCTCCTGAAGTCACATGCTGTGGCCCGGGAGAGCACCCAGCGCCTGGCGCCTACTCGTCACCGGGGTACTGGACCTACACCTTTGGCGACCAGGGGAGCATATCGACAACCTGGGAGTGGACCTCAGAGGATGCCGCAGGCGCCTACAGCGACAGTAACGACAATGTCCCGGCCCCAACGGTACCGGACGGGGCGTGGAAGTACGACTTCAACTCCCCTCCCGAGCAGGGGACAGGGGAGCTCTGCAACGGGGAATCGAGTTCAGAGGGATGTTCTTACACTGCGGATGCCGACTTCTTCGGAGGACAGAGTGCGGGTGGTGTGCACGCGCTTATGTGGCAATGGGATGTGATTCCCTCTGGAGACTACGACACAGTGCTGAAAAGCATCCTTCCATCGGGCTGGTGAGGAGGTCTAAATCGTGGGAGGTATTTTGCGACATCTCAGACTTCCGGAAAGGATGCGCCGGAGGGTCGCCATCCGCTCGGTTTTTACAGGAACCGCTATCGTTGCTGCCGCCGCAGCGAGCTTCGGGATTTTGGCGGTAGCAAGCCGTCATCAACCCGCCTTGAGGCACTCTGATCCCAACACCAATCAGGCCTCTGTTGCATCGCCAAGTCCCACATCCTCGCCGACGGCTACTCCCAGCACGACGACGCCGGTGGTGACGTCCCCGCGCTGTCGGACGGGGCAGCTACAGATCGAAGTCACAAGTTATGGAGCATATGGTCCGGGGGACTCACCCTGGCTCTTCCTCCTGCGCGACGTCGGACCTGGTGCGTGCTCATTTAGCGGGGCGCCGACGATCTCGTGGCCACGGGCTGCCGGGGTCAGCCTGGCCACAGGCCTGTTGACCGCCGTGCCTGCAAACGGCGGGCGAGGTCTCTCGCCGGCTCAGCTATATGGCCACGGCACCACGCAGCTTGGACCTGTCGAGCTAACTCCGGGAGGGGCGCTGGCGGCTTTCATCACGGTGCAGATGCCTACCGGGGTGAAGGGGATACCTCAGTGCGTGAGCCGAGGGCAGTCCACGGCGATGTCTGCCTGGCTGTATGTCACCTTGCCGGGAGCAACTCACAGCGTAGCGATCCCGAACTCGGACTTTGCGCCTGGAATCGGCTGCTGGACATATGGCAACACTACGGCGATGTATCCGGCCAGCGTCCTGGTGGCCCCAACAAATCCCCAAACACTATGGGGCAAGCCGAACCTGCGGGCAGTGCCGATGAGTCCGGTGGTGCTACCGTCTGGTACCCCTGCGAACGCTCTTGGCTGACCGCTCGTTGAGGCCCAGCCTCATTGGACTGCCTGCTCGCCAGTGTCCGATGACGATCGTTCGCGGACGCGCTCGCCCGGCGAGGCCTCTCACTAGGCCGCACCTGTAACGCAGGCCGTGTACGCGGCTATGTAACGGCTTCCCCTGTTTGCGATAGGCTTGGACAATGCGCATCGGCTACGGGCGGGTGTCCACCACCGACCAGAATCTCGACGCCCAGCGGGACGCGCTCCTGGCCGCCGGCTGTGATCAGGTCCTGGTCGACAAGGCCAGCGGGAAGCTGGCCCGCCGCCCCGAGCTGGACAAGGCGCTCCTGATCGCTAGCCTGAGTTTCCGAGATTGGAGCGCTGGAGCAGCAGTTTCCCCTTGTAGTGACAGCGTTTCGAGTCTGTGCGGGTGTATGACCTAACTCGGGGTCCGGCTGGCGGCTGGCCCGCGGCGGGAGGGGTCAGTGGCGGGGTGCATAACGCGGCAGGTTGAAGACTTCGACAAGGGCATCCTGGGTGGGGCTGGTCTCGGTCAGCATGCGCCGGGCCCGGGGCCTGCCCTTCTCGCCTTGGTAGAGCAGGACGGTCTCGCCGATGCCGGCCAGCTCATCCAGCAAGGCCCGGACACTGAGGTCCAGCCCGGCCTGGCGGGCCCTGTGGCGCATCAAGTGGGCGACCTGCAGGGCAAGGACGCAAGTGAAGACGTGCACGCGGATGTTGTGGTCGGTCCAGTGGTACATCGGGGAAAACGACACCACCTGCGGGTCTTTCAACTGGCGGAATGAGGCCTCGGCCTCGGACTGGGAGCGGTACCCGGCGACTACCTCTGGCACTGGCCAGTCGTCGTGGTCTGTGATCAGCACGTGCTTGCCGAACAGCTCTTCTTCCAGAGCAGCCCGGGCCTCGGCGTCGATGGCCCAGTGGAGGCGCAGCTCCTTGGGCTCGGACCCATGAAGCTCCCAGGTGACGACCCGGCGCACCCAGGGCTTGGCACAGATCTGCTCGATCTCGGCCTCCACCTTGTCCCGGGACCTGCGTGCCCTGCCTCGGGACAAGGTGCCGGCCAGCTCGTCCAGGCGGCGCGCCGCCTTGGCCAAGGTGGTGTGCTCGAAGCCGGCGGTCTGGGACTCGTGCAGCTCCGGGGAGTGGGTGAGGATCGCGCGGCGCTCGGCCCCGTAGACCTCCCGGCGTGTGTCGAAGGCGGTGAGGCCACCGAAGCGCTCTGAGTCCACAATGCGCCGGACAGCAGCGGGCAGGGCAACAAGCTCAGGGCAGTCGCTCGCGGGCACCGAGCCGATGTAGTGCAGGCCGGACTCGGCCAGGTGGGCGAAGTTGTCCTCGCTGTTCTGCCCGGCGTCGAAGACCACCGTCATGGCGGTACTCAG
>JAJYWM010000077.1 GCA_021791455.1 bacterium
TGACCGGTCACGCCGAGGTGGTGCTGGTGGTCTTCGACCCGGCCCAGCTGAGCTACGACAGGCTGCTGCAGCTCTTCTGGGAGGGGCACGACCCCACCCAGGGCATGCGTCAGGGCAACGATGTTGGAACCCAGTACCGCTCCATCGTGCTCTGCAGTGACCAGGGCCAGGCTCAGGTCGCCGAGTCCTCCCGGGCCGCCTATCAGATGGAGCTGGACCGGGCCGGGCTGGGCCGGATCACCACTAGCATCGAGGAGCTCGGGCCCCTCTACTACGCGGAGGAGTACCACCAGCAGTACCTGGCCAAGAACCCCGCTGGCTACTGCGGGCTGGGCGGGACCGGGGTCGCCTGCCCCACCGGGGTGCTGCAGGCCGGAGGCTGATTCCCGGGCGACCTGGAGGATCGGATCCGAGGGGCACGGCCGGGGCTCGACCGCTAGACTCGAGGGGGCGGGGACTGGCTGGCGCCTGCTCCGAGGCGGTCTCGGCCCAGGAGGGGTCGTGCCCGATATATTCGCGCAGCCGGGGGGCGAGGGCGGAGCCAGGGCCGAGCTGGCTCGGGTCGTGGACCAAGCCGGCCTGGACGCCGTAATAAGGGCGCTGCGGAGCCGCGGCTATCGGACCGTAGGCCCGACGGTTCGGGACCGATCCATCTCCCTTGCCGAGATCAGCGGAGTTGCCGACCTCCCCCAGGGTTGGCACGACGCCCAGTCTCCGGGAAGTTATCGACTGATCCCGGGCGACAGCCGGGAGATCTTTGGCTGGGCGGTGGGCGCGGACTCGGTGAAACGCCAGCTCCTGCCTCCCCGCGAGGTGGTCTGGCGCGCCGGCGCCCAGGACCTCGCCCCGCAGGAGGAGCCGGCAGCCGGCCTGGCCCCGCTGGCCCTGGTGGGAGTGAGGCCGTGTGAGGTGGCGGCGCTGGGGATCCTGGACCGGGTGCTGGGAGGGGGCCGTGTCACCGACCCCCGGTATGCGTCCCGCCGGCAGGACCTCTTCGTCTGCACCGTGGAGTGCGGCTCCCCGGCCAGCACCTGCTTCTGCACCTCCATGGGCACGGGGCCGGAGGCGGAGTCTGGCTTCGACCTCGCCATGACCGAGATCGTGGAGGAGGGCAAGCCCCGGTACTTGGTCCGGGTGGGCTCGGACCGCGGGGCGGCGGTCCTCAATGAAGTGGAGAGCCAGCCCGCCGCACTCCGTGACGAGGCGGCCCGCCGGGAGGTGCTGGGCCGGGCCGAGTCCCAGATGGGGCGCAAGGTGCTCACCGACGGCCTGCCCGAACTGCTGGAGCGCAACCTGGAGCATCCCCGCTGGGACCAGGTGGCCTCGCGCTGCCTCTCCTGCGGCAACTGCACCCACGTATGTCCCACCTGCTTCTGCGTCTCAGTGGAGGACACAACCGACCTCGCCGGGACGGTGGAGCGCCGGCGGCGCTGGGCATCCTGCTTCGAGGTGGGGCATTCGTACATTCACGGGGGGCCGGTGCGCCCCACCACCCGGTCCCGCTACCGCCAGTGGGCGACCCACAAGCTGGGAACCTGGCGCGCCCAGTTCGGGACCTCCGGGTGCGTGGGCTGCGGACGTTGCATCGCCTGGTGCCCTGTGGGAATCGACCTGCGAGAGGAGGTCTCGGCCATCTGGGCCAGCGACGGGCTGCGGGCGGTGGCGCAGAGACCAGGAGGGGGATGAGATGGCAGAGTCAATAGCTGAGCTGATCGGGCGCCACCCGGTCCTGGAGGGGCTCTCCGCGGCGGACGTTGAGCAGGTGGCCGGGTGCTCGCACAACGTCGTGGCCGAGGTCGGGGAGGTCCTCTTCCGGGAGGGCGACCCCGCCACCACGCTCTACCTGGTCCGACGCGGCCAGATCTCGCTCGAGGTCCACGCCCCGGGAAGGGAGCCACTGGTGATCGAGACGGTCGGGGATGGAAGCGTCGTGGGCTGGTCCTGGCTCTTTCCCCCCTACCGCTGGACCCTGTCCGGCCGGGTGACCGCCACCCTGGGGGCCGTGGCCATCGACGGAAGCTGCCTGCGGGGCAAGGCGGACGCCGACCACGAGCTCGGATACGTCCTGATGCGGCGCTTCGCCGCCATCATGCTGCAGCGGCTGCTGGCCACCCGGCTGCGCCTTTTGGACCTGTACGGCGATGGCGCTGGCGGCTGACGCGGGGCCGGACATCCGGCACCCCCTCACCCCCCTGCGCTACCGGGTGGTGGCCAAGAGGCGGGAGACCGAGGACACGGTGACGCTGAGCCTCCTACCCCTGGACGGGCCGATCGCGCTTACCAGGCCGGGCCAGTTCAACATGCTGACCGCGTTCGGGGTGGGCGAGGTCGCCATTTCGATCAGTAACGACCCGGCTGCGGATGAGCCGCTGGAGCACACCATCCGGGCCGTGGGAGCGGTGAGCTCAGCCCTGTGCCAGACGCCTCCCGGAGGTGTCATCGGAGTGCGCGGGCCGTTCGGAACCGACTGGGGGGTCGCGGATCTCAGCCACACTGACACCCTGGTGGTCGCCGGAGGTATCGGCCTCGCACCCTTGCGGGGGGCGATCAGGGCCCTGCTGGAGCGGCGCCGTCCGTCCGGGAAGGGCCACCTGCTTTCGGTGGTGGTGGGGGCGCGCAACCCCTCCCAGCTCCTGTTCGAGGAGGAGATGCTGGCCTGGCAACGGGCCGGGGCCCACCTCCAGGTGACTGTGGACACGGCGCGGCCGGGCTGGAGCGGTCCGGTCGGCGTCGTGACCGACCAGCTGGCCCGGGCTCCCGTCGACTTCGCCACGACGGCGGCGCTGGTCTGCGGACCGGAGGTGATGATCCGCTACACCGCGCGCACCCTCTTTGACCTGGGCATGCCCCGGGATCACATCCGGATCTCCCTGGAGCGCAACATGCAGTGCGGGGTCGGACTGTGCGGGCACTGCCAGCTCGGCCCCTGGCTCATCTGCCGGGACGGCCCGGTCTTCACCTACGACCTGGGCGCTGAGGCAATCCTCGCCTCGCGGCAGCGATGAGCGCCAGCCCCAGCGGTTTCCACCCCACCATCGCCGTCTTCAAGTTCGCCTCCTGTGACGGCTGCCAACTGAGCCTTTTGGACTGCGAGGACGAGCTCCTGGCCCTGGCGGGGGCGGTGCGCATCGCCAACTTCCAGGAGATGTCCCGGGCGACCATCGAGGGACCCTACGACATCGCCTTCGTGGAGGGATCCATCACCACCTCCGCCGACCTGGAGCGGCTGCAGCGGATCCGGGCCACCTCCACCACCCTCATCACCATCGGGGCCTGCGCCACCGCCGGAGGGATCCAGGCGCTGCGCAACTTCGCCGACATCCAGGAGTACACCGCGGTGGTCTACCCGCGGCCGGAGTTCATCAGGACCCTGGCCACCTCGACCCCGATCGCTGATCACGTCAAAGTCGACTTCGAGCTCCGGGGATGCCCGATCAACCGGCACCAGCTCCTGGAGGTCATCACGGCTGCGCTGGCCGGTCGGCGCCCGGCGATTCCCCGGCACAGCGTGTGCGCCGAGTGCAAGCAGCGGGGCACCACCTGCCTGCTGGTCGCCAGGGGCACCCCCTGCCTGGGACCGGTCACCCAGGCAGGCTGCGGCGCCATCTGCCCAGCCGTGGGGAGGGGCTGCTACGGCTGCTACGGGCCCGCCGAGGCCGCCAACCCCAGCGCCCTGGGGGACCGCCTCCTCGCCGGCGGGATGGCACCCGCCGACCTCACCCGCTGGTTCCGGACCTTCAACTCCGCGGCCCCCGCCTTCAGCAAGGAGAGCCTCCGCCATGACCCACAGCGCCAG
>JAJYWM010000227.1 GCA_021791455.1 bacterium
TCCTTGACCTCGAGGTTCTCTGCCACCTGGTGGTAGCGACCCGGCCAGGAGAGTGCCAGGGATGCCTCCTTGGAGCCACTCCGCAGCTTCTCCCCGATGATGTAGTGCTGGCCGTCCCGGGACAGGTAGGCGCGGTTGTCGGCGGAGCTGAAGCCACGGTCGGCCACCCACACCACCCGTCCCAACTGCCAGCCCTGCAGGTCATCGCGCACCTGGCGGATGAGCGGCGACTCCCCGGTACCCCCAGGCCAGCTCCACACTCGAATCGGGATCCCCTCTCTGGTCACCGCCATCCCGATCAGGACCTGGGGCAGATCGGGCCGGTGGTCCTTGGAGTGGCCGTACTGGCGAAAGCCGAGCTTCACCACTTCGCCGTTCTCATCGACCTCGTCGGGGTCCTCTTGGTCGGTCTCCCAGTAGGTGCTGGAGCCGTCGAAGAAGATCAAATCGACGCTGAGATTGAGCAGCTCGGCGGTATTGAAGAAGACCGTCTTGGCCAGCTCCTCCTGGCACTCCAGCAGGAAGTCCATGGCCCGATAACAGCTGTCATCGTCCACCTCAGGCAGTCCGGGGATGAACACCCGCTCCCGCACCCACTGGGTGCCGGCCAGCTTGGAGAGCGGCTCCAAAGCTCGGTTGGCCACCATGGCGAAGAGCACACGCTCAACTTTGGGATCCAGCTTGCGGCCTGCCAAGATCCGCTTCACTCCTTGGTCGATCCCCAGCTGGTGCCAGAGCTGGTCCAGGACCCAGGCACCTCCGACCGGCCGCGAGTCCACGAACCTGAGGTCCTCACTCGCTGTGGCCCGGAGTGCATCCTGGGGCTCCAAGACTCGGGTGAGGGAACGGATCAGACGCTTGATTGCCTCCCGGTCGAGCTGGTCCTCACGGCCGAAGCTGTGGATCACCTGGGCCCTTGCCTGCTGTCTAGCCGGATCCCACTGGTTATGGGCCAGTTGGAGGTAGCGGACCTCGGAGCCGTCCTTGTTGTGGCGGCCGATGGTACGAAGGTACATGCCCAGACTCTAGCACCGTCTCAACTTCATTTCAAGAGCCTACATAACCAGCGCGTGTGCCTAGGTTTCTAGCCTCCAGCCGACTCCGATTTGGGTCCCCCTGATCTCAGCCAAGCCTGAATCTGCCCCTGCCTGGGCCGCCCACCTGCGGAACCCGGGACTATCTACTGCGCTTGGCTCCCACCGGATAGCCCTGCGCTGCCCGCCCAGCGACCGGCCTCGCGGCTACCGCTGATTCAACACGCCTCCAAGCACCCGCGGGCGCACCCCTTCCCCCCAAACGCCGCCGCTGGCGACCGCTCCGGAGCCCTCAATCCCGCTCCTGCGCCTGCTCGCCCCTCAGCACCAGCCTGCCCACCCCCTTGCGCACGTCCCCTGCGGGCTTACCCACTGATTCAGGTCTGAGGTCGTCCAGCTCCTCCGCCGCGTCCATCACCAGCAATTTGCGCAGGGCTGCCCGCTGCGTGACGGAGTCCAGCCGGTGGGAGCGCTGCCGCCTCCAGATGCGCTCCGCATTTTTGTCGCGGAATCTGCCCAGCACCACCCTAGTATAACGCGGCGCGTTATCAACTCGGCGATGGGCATCCGGGTCGATGGGCACCGGCGGCGCCTTGGTCTGGTCCGGCGTAACTGACACTCGGCGGAGCTAGCGAGAGGAGCTGACCGCAGCGAGCCGACGATGAGCGCGGCACAAATGGGGCATCGAGTTTGGCCCGACTCCGTCCGCCAGATCGACGCAGCGATCGCCCGGACGCCAGAGGCTACGGGGATCGGCGCCCTCATCCCGGGCACCACGGCGCCCACCCTTCACAAGTGGGGACCGACCGCGGGCTCGTCCCACGCTCACCGACGTCTCAATATCTAATAGCCTTGAACAGACGCCACCTTCGCATCCTCCACGACACCCGCGACCAACGCCCCGCCAGGTCAGGTGACCCCCACCCCCTCGATGCGGTCGGACTCACACGCCCGTGACTGCGGCGTGAGTGACCGTCGCTCACAAGCCGTTCGGATGGCGGCTGAGAGTGCCGGTGCCGGCCCGTCGACGCAGCGAAGCGAGGCGACGGGATACGGGCCGCAGTCTCGCGAGGAAGCGAAACTCACCCGGGGCGGCTCGGCTCGGGCGACGGTCGCCACTCTCGCCTGACCAGCCCGTAGACCCAGGTGTCAGAGACCTCGCCGTTGACGACGCAGTCTTCCCTCAAGGTCCCTTCGCGCACAAACCGGAGCTTCTCCAGTACGCGGGCAGATGCCACGTTACGGGTATCGGTCTCAGCCTGGACGCGATTCAGGTCCAGCGTGTCGAATGCCCATTGCAGCAATCGGCACGCGGCCTCCGTCGCGTAGCCATGTCCCCAGGCTGCATTGTCAAAGCAGTAACCGAGCGACGCGCTGCGGTAGTCCCGATTCCACCGACTCAGGCTGCACCAACCGATGAACCGTCCATCACAGACCCGATCCACCGCCAGCCGCGCCCCGGTGCCCCTCTCTGCCATCTGCCAGCAGGCTGTGAGGAACTCCTGGGCGCATGCGGGGTCGCTCCACGGAGGTGCGTCCCAGTAGCGCAGCACCTTCACGCTGGTGTGCAGCGCGAAGAGATCGTTCGCATCGGCGTCATCGAAGGGACGCAGTCGGAGGCGGGCGGTGTGCAGCGTCGGCGTGGGCAGCGACATGAGTGTCATCTCTCCCCCCTGGTTAGTGGCCACAAATCAGACATTCGAAGTCGGCAACTCAAAGTGGACTCTCTGCGGGCCGTCACAACGACGTGTCCGCTCATCGGCGAGATGCGTGATCTTGGTCACCTGGGCGCCGTCTCTTTGGGTCGCGTCCAAAGTAGACTATCTCAGCGCTTGGTGCCTGCGGAGAATCACAAGCATCGGCGCAGCGGCGCGCTCGTCTCGGCCGGTTCGCCGCAGTGCCTCCGGGTACTTGTTTAGGGCCCAAGAGAAGTCCCTCTCCAAACATTGGCACTCGATCAAGTCCAGGGTGCCCCGGCCTACCCAGGGCCGAACATGCGATCGTCGCGGGCGAACACCGACCTGAGGGGGCGGTTGCAGCGCCGCTCGCGGTTCCGTTGCCCGCGCGCGAACCGAGTCGATCGGGTCGGGACCCTCGAGCACCACGTGTCCGAGAATCGCCTGTCCGACCTTTACGGTCATCGTGATCGGGCCTCGCGCGCGTTGACTACTCAAACCCGGGTTCCGCAGGTCCAGGAGCGTATGCCCGCCGAAAGTGCCACCAGCCGGTCGAGGCGCTGGACGGGGACACCACCGCCATGGTTGATGCCTCCACGGCATACGACAAGGGTGCCACCTCTGCGCTCTGCCTTGGCACGCGGGCGCTCGCCGCGCTCCGCGCACGTGGAGTCGATCACAGCGGGCTCGACAGCGCCGCGTCAGTCACGGCAGAATGGACTGTCGAGTATGCGCCAAACCTTCACCGCTGAGGAGCAGTTGGTGGTCGAAGTACCACCCGAGGTCGCCTCCGACCAGCACCCGGCCATCTGGCACCGCAGTGCTGACAACCCGAATCTCCTGATCGCCCTTGACTGGAGTGGCCAAAAGACAGGAGAGCTGGAGATCATGGCGGAGGGACGTGCTGGGACTAGTCCCTCGCCTGAACCCGGGTTCCGCAGGTCCATGGGCGTCATGGGACAAGAAGTCTGCAAGAATGCTGGGTTTTGACACGCGCAGCCAGGAGAGCGTCTGTGACTACAGGCCCCGGGGGCTGAACTGGAGCCCGGTCAGGTCGCCCGGGGGCGAAAGT
>JAJYWM010000194.1 GCA_021791455.1 bacterium
GGTTGGCGCCCCCTGGAGGGATGGCAGAGTGGTTGATTGCGGCGGTCTTGAAAACCGCTGAGGCGGCAACGCTTCCGGGGGTTCGAATCCCTCTCCCTCCGCCATCAGGGAGCTTGTTCGAACAGCTCCCCATGAACTCACCGAGCTTTGACAACCCCTTGCCTCCCAGTTACGCTGTGGACCGGCGGGCACCGACATGGAGGGCTTCGTTTGGGTCTGTCCATGTGGGGTGGCCCCCTGCAAGTAGTCCACCTGACCTGGACTGGCAAGTGGGGTCCCTCAGTACCGCCGGCTCCAGGACAACCTGGAGGTGAGGGAGGTAGCGGTGAGATCGGAGAAAGCGCAGCGGTACGTGATCTGCCGCAACCCCAGGAGGCGGAACGGGACCGAGCCCGGCGAGAGCTGCTGCTGCAGGAGTTGGAGCAGGCCCTGCTGGAGCTCGACCAGACCGCCGTCCACCAGCGCCGCGCCTATGCTCTGCGCATCAGCCGACGTTTTGGGAAGGACGTGCGCCAGCTACCGGACGGCCGGCTGGTTATAAACCGGGAAGTAGGCGTCCGGGACGAGCGGCTGGACGGCAAGTACCTGATCCACACCAGCGACCAGCAGCTCAGCACCGAGGAGGTGGCGCTGGGTTACCGCCAGCTGCTCCAGGTGGAGCGGGGATGGCGGGACCTCAAGCAGGAACTGGAGCTGCGGCCCATGTTCCATCGCAAGGAGGACCGCATCCGGGCCCATGTCCTGCTGTGTTTCCTGGGGCTGCTGATGATGAGAGTGGCCGAGAACCGCACCCAGCAGACCTGGCCCCGCATCCGTAGGGAACTGCAGCGGCTGGTGCTGGTGGACCTGAGTGGCCCCGCCGGCCAGGTCTCCCAGACCTCCAAGCCCACCCCCTCCCAGACCCAATTGTTTGAGGCTCTCCAGGTGCCAGCTCCAATTCGGGTCCGCGCCGCCTCGAGTTCACGCCAGCCCGAAGCCGCGTAGGCACGCCGGCGCGCGCTGCAGCCTCGTTCAATGAACTCCAGCGGATCTCACCCACGCGCCCCTGTCCACAGAGGTCACTGTCTGACCCGGGCTGGAAGATCTCGTTTTGGCACCCACGCGCCCTGCAGTTCGGATCCCATGAGGTCGGCGCTCTGCGTCGCGGCGGCGCCCTATGCCAGCGTCGCCTTCACCCTGCCGGCAAGGTTGGCGATAGCGGTTGCGTCAAGCCCCTCGCCCTCCGTGCTCGTGAAGAGGTTCACGCCTTCGTGGAATCCGTTGGCGTCGTACCACGCCTTCTTCCACTCCCAGGACCGTCGATAGTCCGGTCGGTCCATCATCCCGAGGTGTTCCCAGACGACAATGTCGCCGGCGTCGTCCACGAAGGTGAAGTCCGGCCTCAGCCTGCCGGGCGTATTGGAACCGTCGAGCGGCCGCTCGTATTGGTAGTTGAGCCCGACCGAGTGAAGGTAGTTGGCGATAACAAGCTCGGATTTGCTGCGTACCAACTCCCCGCGGACAGTCCTGTGGACAAGGTGCTCCGCATAAGGCACGTTGTCGTGATCCCGTCGGACGCCGCCGACGAACAGGTTAGTGTTCCGCCGGGCAGTCTCGGATCTTTCGGGACGAGTGAGGTCGTAGAGAAAGGTGGGGTCAGTGCCTTCGATGAGGAGGACCAGGCGCTCACGAGACCGGGTAAGCGCGGTGTACAGCAGCTCGCGGGTCATCAGTCGCGACCGTTTGGGGAGGATCACAAAGACTTGGCCGAACTCGCTCCCCTGTGCCTTATGTACGGTGAGAGCGTACGCCAGTTCGAGGGGCCCGGACCCGCCAGCGAACTGCCGCTCTCGGAACGCGAAACGGAGGTCGGGCCGATTGGCGAACGCGATGTTGAGCGCGTTCGCCAGAGTCTTGGGCGCTGGGGCGGCGATGCCGATTTCACCATTGGCGAGGTACTCCTCGACTTTCCGGCTTTGGCGGCCGTCCCAGCCAGTGACTCGGCCGTTCTTCACGAGAATGACCTTGTCGCCCCAGACGATCTCCTCGTCGCCCAGCTTGACTCCGCGTCGATCCCGCGCCCGTCGAAGCTGAGCCGTCCGATATCGACCCTGCACCCATCGGTTCAGCTCGTGCACCCCGTGGGGATGGCCGCGAACTGGAGAGAGAATCTGGAAGCGTTCGGCCCCGCTGTGATTATCGAAGGGGACCCACCCCACCTTGGTAAGGCCGAGTGCGTTCATGTCGAACGCCTCACGGTCGTTGATGTCCGCCATCTCGAAGGACGAGACGAAATGCGCTGCGAGCTTCGATCGAAGCTCTTCGGGGCTCTCCCAAAAGTCCAGTTGCAGGTCGTTGAACGACCCGCCCAACTCAAGATCGCTGAGGACACGGTCGGCGTCAATAGGCTGCAGCTCTCGCGTGTACCAGGAGGCCAGCCGCAACGCATCCGACGGGGCGTCAGCCGTGGTTCGAAGTTCTGTGGTGAGCCGCGCGAGTGCGCGGCCGATGTCGTCGCCCGTCGACTGGGCGTCGTCGAGGAATTGGACAAGGTCCGCAAAGGGTCGGCCAACGCCGATGGGCGGAAGCTGATTCGGGTCGCCGACGAGGATCAGGCGCTCCACGTGCGCCGTGTCGAGGGCGGCGATCACGGCGGCAAGGTCGTCGAGCGTGAGCATCGAGCACTCATCGATGACCACGGTCTTCTCCTTGCGGTAGACGTCGCCGCCCGAGAACAGTGGGCGCTGCCGGATCCCGTCGTACCGACCCAACTGGTAGAGGAACTGGGCCACGGTCATGGCCGTCGCGCCGGTCTTCTGTCCGAGACGAACGCGTGCCTTGCCGGTCGGGGCCAAGAAGAGCACGCCGTCACTCTTCAGACGATCCGATTTCAACAAGGCGCCGAGTACGGTGGTCTTGCCGGTCCCGGCGCGGCCCACGAGTGCCGAGAGGCGGCGAGTCGTCAGCGTCTCTAGTGCAGCCGCCTGTTCGGTCGTCGCCAGCTGGCGACGCTCATCGCTGGCGTCGACCGGAGCGTCACTCTCGCCAAGTGCCAGCGCCAGAAGGGCGGACCAATCCTCGCCTACAGACGCAACCTGCCGGCTGGCCCGCTTCGACAGGACGGAGCGAAGCGTGTCCTCAAGCCTCTTCAGCTCAACCAGCTGGAGGCAGACGGCGGTGAGGCCCCGTTCGGGATTGACCACCACATCGACGCGCTCGATCTCGTCCGCGAGGTCGGCGGCATGAGCCCCGATCCAGACCGAGGGAAGGACACACGGTCGCTCGAGATCGAGTTCCCCAAGACGCTCCAGGGCGTCGTCCTCGGTGAGCAAGGCATCACCATCGTCCGCGGCTCGCCGCAGCACCGTCACCAGGGCGGCTCGGACCCGCCGCTCGTCGGTGGCCGAGCCGACTGCGGACGGCTCGGGCACTGGATGACGGGCGGAAACCGTGGCGTCAGGAAGGAGGCCACGGTCAATTACCCCAAGGCCGACTGGTCGCTCGTAAGCGTCGCCGAGATCTAGTTCGGCGATTCTGTAGGGGTTAGCCAGGATGTCGCGGTCGTCAACGGGACTCCGCAGTGCGCCACTCTGGCGTTTGCGTCGGTCGAACCAGCGCTCTGCCTGTGGCCGGCTCAGCGCGAATCGAGAAAGGAGGTGGGCGAGGCGCCGTTGGTCGTCACTCAGCGAGACCCAGGTCTTAGCAATCGAGGCGAGGTCGGCGGCGTACGCCTTCTGAGGCGGCTCGGTATTTCCCTCGATGATGGAGCCAATCAGGGGCCAGGGGTCACCGTCTGAGCTGAGAGTGCCAGCCGCCAATAGCTCCATGACCAATGCGGTGCCAAGGCGCAACCCGAGCGCTTCCAGAACCGCCCCCGTGCCGGGAAACGCGCCGCGATCCTGCCACGCGTTCGCGATCTCAGCGTTAATCCACTCCTCACGAAGCTCCCACGGACCCTTCGCGATACCGTGCTGCCTGATGCGGCGGACCGATTCCAGAGTCCGGACCAAGGTCGACAAGGCGACGTCGGGAGTCGAGAGCTCGCCAGCGTACGAAAAGGCCATGATGTGACTGGGTTCAGGCGCGACGGCGATCTCCCTGAGGAGTTCCGCCCGGCGGCCGTCTTCCGTCTCGTCGCCCGTGGGTTCGAGGTAGTCGTGGTACGGGAGGAGGAATCCCTCATGGCCGTCGGGCCGGAGGGAGTGGCGGATGATTCGGTCCCAAAGCGGATACGAGGGGCCCTCGGCCGCGTCGTAGTAGAGCATCGGCCCGACCGTGTCGATCCTGCCCACACCAACGACGAGACGGTTAATGTCGTCCCCGAGGGGGTGCCCGCTCTTCGTGTAGAAGAAGACAAGTGAGTGCTCTGGGGTGAGCCGATCGAAAAAGAGCTGGCCCAGGGCCTGCTGCCGGGCGGACGAGAACACCCAGGCAGAATCGAACGGCGGCTCTTCGTCGGGGGGAAGCGGGACAGCGAGGGACTCTTCAATGCGCACCTGACTCTCCCGCAGCATCCACCAGAAAGGCAGGGCGAACGTCGAATACGGAGGTACTTCGATTCGAGTCGCGCGGAGGTGGCCATGGGTCGAGGCTGCCTTTCGAGTCGACTGGTAGGGATGCTCGACCACGCGCCACCATGCGGAGTCGTTCATGAAGGCGGCGCTCTCGACTATGCATGGTGGCAGCTTTCCCTCGGCAAGTGCGCCGAAGGAACGGCCGGCTACCGCGTCCTCGGCCTGGTCGTTGCGCGCTTCGCGGATCCGGTCAAGGGCGACGCAAAATGAATTCGCCGAGGGGCGTCGGCACACGCGCCCATTCCACCGGTTGTCGTGCCACGCGACGCGAACGTTGAGGTGGTGTATCACGGCGTTAACCTTTCGGTCAAGTGCGCCGGACGCGCGCTGCCCGTTCCACCCCGGCTGGAACCGTTCGCCTGAGTTCGGGCGCTGAGGGTTTCGAGAAGCATCCTGCAGTACGTCCAAGCACACCCGACCGCCAGGTGGGCGTGCCGCGCGCCGAGTCCACGGACGGGCCGCAAGCGACCATGGTCGGTGCCATACTCGTTGCGAAGTTCGGCCACGCCGACCGCCACTTGCGAGAGGTTAGCGAGGATTCGCTTGATCGAATCGGCTCCCTTCGCAGTCGGCGCGACAGATGCCGCATCCAAACTGAGGGCCTTCTGCGCGAGCTTCACCAAAGCTGGCAGATCGGCCCTTTCGTCGTATGGTTCTACCAACTCCAGGTCGAAGTACATACGCATCCGCTCCACGAGGGCGGTACGGTCAAAGTCGACAACGGCCGCATCTCGAACTGGCTGAACACCCGACACGTAAAAAGGAAGGTAGTCGTCAACTGGTGGATAGTCGCCGGCCGCATCCCTGATAAGGCGCCACCGAGAGTCCTTTGACACGCTCAGCCTAGCCATGCCTTCATCTAGCATCGCGCCCTTGAAGGTGTCTAGGCTGGCTCTCTTGACCGCAGCTGAGCCGCGCAAGTCTCTCCTGAGCACGGTGGCGACGTGCCCATCGGCCAGGGGACAGTCTCTCACAGCGGTGACTATCGCTGTACCCCTAGTGATACCTGCAGCGACATCTGTGGTGAAGACGCTCTGGTCGCCACCATGGGTGCGGTCGTCCACCCCGCCGTGAAGGTCGTCCACATAGACACTCTGAAATTGAGTGGCGACCGTCTCACGCATTGCTGGATAAGATCGGCCCCCCAGCCACTTTCGGTTGGAGATAAATGACACCACTCCGCGGCCTGTGATGTCGACGATCCGATCTATGGCCATTCGCCAAAATCGCACATAGAGATCGTTTAGGCGATGCTTCCGGATGCCCCAAACTGGCCAGAGCGGTTCGATCCACGGCGCGACCAGACTGCGCTCCTCAGGGTCGTCTGCCGTCGAGTACCCCTCATACGGGGGATTGCCCACGATGGCGAGAATCGGATCGCCATGCTTGGCCCGGGCGGCCTCCCGCAGCTCCTGCTCGAGCTCCGGGAACAACGTCGCGGGAGTCGGCCCGGTATCGTCATTCCAGCCAGTGAGGGAGTTGGTCAAGTAGACGCGCAGCCGATCGGTGCCAAGCGGTGGGGCCCCGAGTTGGGTCAGCACCCTAGCCAGGTGTAGATGGCACACGATGAATGCTGCGGGCAGAATCTCAAAGCCCACTATTCGGGTGATGGCGGCCTCCCGCGCGCGGGCCGCGGCGACAGCCTGTGGCTCTCCGTTATCGACATGTGCTTGGTAGACCGCACGAATCAGAGCGGCGAGGTAGGTGCCCGTCCCGCAGGCTGGGTCCAGCGAGTAGACTGACGCGGCGGCGAGACCCTCAGCGACTCCGAGGTCGTGGCGGATATGATGATCGATTCGGGCCACCTGATAGTCCGCGATTGCGCGCGGCGTATACCAGACCCCCAGCTTGTCCCGCAGTACAGGGTCGAATGCTGCGAGGAACGGCTCATAGAAGTATTGGATGGCGTCGCCATCGAAGGCTGCCGTGAACTTGGCGCGGTCGACCCACGAAAGTACTCGCGAAGCGGCGTTGAGGTGGCGCTTTAGGTTGCACTCCCGAATCAAGGCTGGCCGCAGGGCCGCGTGCAGAACATCGGCGAAGACTGGCACGTCGAGCCGGTAAGCGGTTTCCATCCAGTCGAGGTCGCTGTCGTCAGTTGATTCCAGCCATGAGGCGAAGAGTCCGTAGACGAGTGTCTGCACGACTGTGGGGACAAGCAGTTTGGGCTCTACGTCGATGTGAAGTCCGCTCTTCATCGCGGCGTGAATTGGGTCCAGCAATTCAGCCGCATGGCCGGTTGCCGCCACGGCGTCTCGTATGCGCCCAGCATGGAAGGCCAGCAGGACGGCAACGTCGGCGGGATCACCAAGCGAGCCCCTGACTTGGCAGGCCCTGTCAAGCATGCCGATGAGAGCTGTCGCTGTCTCGCGGTCGTGCCCAACCTGAGAGTCCAGATCCGACTCAAAGTCTGCGACTGAAACGCGTTCCTCCTCGACAAGTTGCCCCGTCGCGGGATCGACGCGGGCAATAGCGAACTGCCGAAGGTTCGTGACTAGGACGACGCCTCCCCCGCATGTGCGCGCGTACTTCAGCGCCTGCGCTGAGCGAACGATCCCGGATAGATCCTGTGAAGCAGCCTTGGCTTCGACCGGCAGGACCAGCACGTTGCTGTCGGTCTCGATCACGCCCAGGTCAGGGAACTCCCGATCGATGCCGCTCACGTCAGTGATTGCATGCCGCTGCGGCCGTAACCCTGCGAAGAGGCCGTCGAGGAGAGTTCGTATCGCGGGGTAGTAGGAACGTTCTGGCGTCGCTTGCCCGGACGCCCTCAGGCTTCGAACATCGGCTCGGAAGACCGAGAGGACGGACTGGGGATCAGTGGGATTCCTCATCCGGAGTTCTCACCAAGTACCCAGCCATGGGTCGTGGCCAGAGCCAACTCGTCGACGACCACCTTGGCATGGCGAGTCCTGGCTGACGGACGACTCATGTTCACTGGAAGAGCGTACCCGAACGGGGGGCGCGGCACCAACCGATCGCTCGCGGAGTAGCTCATTGGCCCTAAAGGAGTCCCTTTGGAACCGCTGACGCTGCCACAAGGCACCATCGCGCCCAAGGTTGCCTCACCCCACCCCCAATGCGGACCAAGGAGGGGCATCGCGCCCGGGGGACAGGTGACCCAGCTTCAGGAGTTACCGCCAGACTTTCGCGCAATCCGGCCGGGGAAGCTTCTCCGTGGAGCGGCTCCAAGTTGCACCGGGGCCGGGGCCTCTCACTTCCCAGGACCTGAGGCGACCCAGGCAGCGCATGCTCTCAGACCGTGCCGCTCGATCTGGTGACGCTCGCCAGCTTGGAGGCGCGGGGATGCGACGTACGGGTGGCCCGACCCGCGCCGACTCGCAGCTTCTCAGGGATCCGACGCAGATCGCAGCAAAGCACAAGATCTCGGTTTACGACGCCGCCTGCGTGGCGGCCACTCGGATCGCTAACGTCCACTTTGTTGGCTGTGACGCGTGCGACTCGTTTCCCCGGGCCCGGCTTGCCACCCAGTGATGCCGTCTCCGGGCCGCGGGGCAACCGGTATCCCGGCCCCGGGTGGCCCTAGTGCCCGCCCCTCTGCCGCCCGCGGCGTGGGCCTACGGTGGGGCTTGGTAAGGAAAGTGGAGATCGGCGGGCTGAGCTGAGGGCCCCTCATCGCCTCCGGCCATCGCCCCACCACTCCCGGAACTCGACGCGACACTCCGAGGCCGCGGCATGATCGCCGTGGCGGGTCTGGACCCGCCACGGGTCCGCCTCCTTCAGGGGCTAGATGGCCCCAGCGGTCTGCTGCAGTCGGGCGGCAACTGCGAGGACGGCGGGACCCACACCCGGGAGGCGAAACTCGGCTGCCTGTTCACCTAGGCCGGAATGGATGTCCAGCGCAGCCCTCGCCGTCGCCTGGCATCTTCCGGCCACTTCGCCACCGTGCACCCGGCCACTGCGGTCGGAGCCCCGTACCGAGGCTATGCTCCGGGGCCGTCACAACGCCGAGCAACTGTCATCTGGAAAGACGGCGCACTTCCCTGGATCCTGTCAACCAGACCGGGTGAAAGGGGTGTCGTGGGTCCGGCAACCCGGTCGCCGCTGGCAGTCGCGGTGGAAAGAGGGCGATCGGTCAGACTGTCGCCCCTTAGTTCAGCCGTCGACCGGACGCCAAGCCGGTGGCACAGAGCCCGGCGTGACTTCGCGCAGCAGCCCATCCAGATCGGCTCGGTCAAACCGACGACCGCGCCCGCCCTCTAACTCAAAATACCGAACCCTGCCCTCATCACACCACCGATACTACCCTAGCACCACCCCCCTCGCCCCGCCCACTTCACCTACAGCTACACGTTTCACTTCCAGCTGCGGAACTCCGGGGGCGTCATTCTCTCCTCACCCGATCTGATCGCTACTATCCAGGCCTACTTCGACGCCAACAGCGCCGGTCCCGGTGCCTTCGTGCGGACCGCCACAGCCCAGAAAATCCTGACCAAGGTTAGGAGGGGACGCGTGGCCATTCAGGGACTCGCCATTCCAAACCGTGAGACCACACTGGTGGCGACAACGGTTCGGGAATCTGAGCCCTCACCGTGCAGTACGCGCGGCCCTCGTGAGCGGCCATCTACCCGTGCCCTTGGGGATCGCCCACCCCGACGCGCCGTCTCCGCTCGAGGCCCGCGATACTCCCCGCACAGGCCCCCTCGCGGGGCAACACTCGGCTAAACTGTACTTCACCTTGACTACTCCAAATCTGGCCGCGGACCCCACCAGAAGGTCAGCCGCCAAGCTTGCCCCATTGTCTCCCCCAACTCTTGGCGCGACCGCGCTGGAGGCCCTACGGGCGTCCATACTCCAGGGCCGGTTCCAGCCGGGGGACCGCTTGGTGGAGTCCACGATATCCAGGGAGCTTGCAATCAGCCGGGGGCCCTTACGCGAAGCCCTCAACTTCCTGGAAAAGGAAGGCTTGGTAGAAAGTGTCCCGCGACGGGGAAAGTTTGTCGTACAACTGACCCAACGAACCCTGGACGAGACTTACCGGCTAAGGCGAATACTCGAAGCAGAAGCTGTTCGCCTCCTCGTGAGCCAACTCTCGTCGCGCAAGGAAAGAACACTCCAGTTGGGAATCAAACGGATGAAGGACGCCGTCGGCCAGGGCGATCCGCTGCGTCTCGCTCTCGCCGATCTTGCTTTCCACGATTTGATTTATGAGTTAGCTGGCGACGCCCTGCTGCTGCGCGTATGGCGTGAGAACTTCGCTGGCACGCTACGGCTACTCATCAATTTGACCGGTCGTACGCACCCCCTAGGGGCAACCCTGGACAACCACCGAGCCCTCGTCGCTGCCATCGTGAGCAGTGATGGGAACAAGGCTTGCCGCTTGGCGGAAGAGCACGTCGACGATGCATGGAATCGGGCCCGCATCTCCTTTCCTGGAGCGGCTCGTGCGAGCTGACCGTGGCCCGGCGACAACCGGTCTGGCCCCTGGTTCTATTCCCATCAAGCGCCGCGACGCACGCTCTCCCTGCGTATCGCCCACCCACCTCATGGCGCCCACGCTTGCTCTCATGTGCTTGGAACGCTCCAACAGCGGCCACATTCATGCCGCGAGGAGCGGACTTCCCACTGCGAATGTTGGACCTCCTACGTGGTCCTCGAAACTCCGATGCGTATGAATGGACCCGGTGCATGGTGCACAACCACGCTCGGCATTTCTTGACTGAGGTCTCCCGCGGAAGCGCAAACCTAGCATCGCTCAATGCGGCTGGAGCGCTAATCCTAACAAGTCGCGTCGGATGTCTTCCGGCTTGGAGCTGAGATGCTAGGTCCTCGCTCGATCCCCATGTGCGACCTACGAGCCCAGTACGTCTCAATTCAAGCGGATATCGACGCTGCCATCCGATCAGTAATCCAGTCAGGGGAATTCGAGCGCAGCGCGCTGCTATGGGACTTCGAACGGCAGTTCGCGCAAGCTTGCCAGCGCACCTACGCGATAGGAGTGGCCAGCGGTCTTGCGGCACTCTTTCTCACTCTGAAGGCCCTAGGTGTAGGCCCAGGGGACGAAGTCATCACCGTGCCCAACACCGACATTTCCACGTGCGCTGCGATACGCCACTGTGGCGCCGCCGTCGTGTGGGCAGACGTCGATCCCGCGACTCACAATATCGATGCTCGGTTGGCCGAGGGGCTGATCACCGAACGCACGCGGGCCATCGTCCCGGTGTCCATGTACGGCCTTCCGGCCAGCCTCCCCCGGCTGCAAGAGCTTGCGTCGACTTCTGGCCTCAAGTTAGTCAGCGATGCGGCACTAGCGTTCGGAGCGACACTTTCGAGCCAGCCCATCGGTGCCTTCGGTGATGCAGCTTGCTTCAGCTTCGCCCCTACAAAAGTTCTAGGCGCCTACGGGGACGGCGGCATCATAGTCACCGATGACGCAGACCTGGCGGACGCCGCACGGAAGCTTGCCGGTTATGGCGAAGCGGATCCTAAGGACATGGCCGACAAAGATGGCACGCTATGCCTACGTGTAGAGGGGTACCATGAGCACCTTGACGTCATACAGGCCGGAGTGTTGCGGGCGAAGCTCGCTTATGTTGACGCTTGGGTGCGTAGGCGGAACCAAGTCGCAGACCTCTACAAGCAGATCCTTGCCCCATACTCGCTCAAGACGCAGCACGTGCCTCGAGGTTACACCCATGCCTATCGCAGCTTCGTCGTACAAGTCCCGGACCCCTCAGGAGCCTTGGAATGGCTACGAGCTCACGGGGTCGCTTCTCAGCGCTTGTACGCCCCCCCCTTGCATCTTCAGCCAGCCTACGCTGACATGGGCTTAGGGCCAGGCTCGTTTCCTGTCGCCGAGTCCCTGGCTCATTCTCTTCTTTGCCTCCCCATCTATCCAGAGCTCACCGACGCAGACGTGGATTTCGTCGGAACACAGCTCATCTCATACCTCGGCAGCGTCGAGCCCTAGAGCCATAGCGGAGTAGTTGATCTAGGGCCGGGGCGGTACTTGAGCGAGTAGTAGACACCCATTTCGCTCACGCGGTAGCTGGACTGGCTCTCGCGGGACGGCTCGCAGACTAAAGTTCTACAGTCAGCCAACCGTTCCGGGTCCAACTTGGATGACGAGCTGGCCCCCCGCCCTCGAGCACGTCTCCCAGCGGGACCACGGGCCGAGCCTGACCGGGTGTGTTGGCGACCGGATGGATCGCCTCCCCGCCCTACATCCTATCCCGACATCCCAACAGAAACGTCACATCTCAACTGGCACCACACCATCCGGACGCCAAGCCAACGTCGGCACCTGTGGAGTATGAACCCGGCCCCCGCGAGTTGCGCTCTGTCAACCGGGCTGGAGTGGCCACCTATCACTACTGATCACCACGTCCAATTGCCCAAGGGTCTCTTACCTCTACCCCCGCGATTCGCTAACACTATGGCCCTGTGCCAGTCGCCACAGATCAAATCGTCCACCAGTGTCCTCCGCTCCTGATTCGGTAGCAAGTACCACGAAGCCCTTGGCGAGCTCCATTGGGTCACGCCAGACCGCGCGCAACTCCTCTGGATATGTTGACATGGACATCGGCGTACGCATTGGCGCTCCTGGTGTTACCGAAACCACCGTGATCCCAGCCGGTGCTAGCTCCAGCGCGAGGGTCTTGGTAAGCCCTTCAAGCCCGAACTTCGATGGACAATACGCGCTCTCCCCTACGAAGCCCTCCACTCCAGAGCGCGACGACACATTTACAATCAGGCCCCGGCCGCCCTGCTTCATCACGGGCACTGTCACCCTGCACATCAGGAATGCAGACCGCAGGTTGGTAGCCATTACCCGGTCCCACTCTTCGATCGGCGTGTCCTCTATTGGGCAAACGACAATGATTGCTGCGTTATTGATGAGAAGGTCGACGCGCCCGAAGCGGTCGACCACGCGTCGCATTGCCTCGTCTACATGGCTCTCGTTACCAACGTCAGCCCGGACGCAGTCAATAGACAGCCCGCGGGCCTCACTCGTGGCTGCCAACTCATCCAACTCATCTACCTTGATTGACAGCCCGACCACTGACGCTCCTGCCTCGGCCAATGAGAGGCAGGCGGCCCGGCCAAGTCCGGCTCCCGCGCCCGTGACCACTGCTACCCGCCCGACCAAGCCCATGCCCATGCCGATCGACATCCCTCGCCCTATGCTGCGAGGTGCAGAAGATCAACGACGTTTCGGCTCTCGACCACGTGGACGGATAGCGAATCGTCCCCGGCCGCAATCAATGGTGTGATGCCTGGCCCGTATCCACTTCTTGGGCTGTCTCCATGAGAGACCACTCCTACGGTCATCGCACCTCGGAGATACCCGTTGCCCCAGCGGCAGTCGTAGTCCGAAATTGCGACCAAATCACCTAAGCGCAGGTCAGTCAGTCCATGATCGGATAGCGCGCCAAGGTCCTCGGTCTGGACCTGAACAGAGCCCGACTCGCTCCCCAGCCCCGCGCCTGCTCCAGTCAGATGACATGGCACGATCGCCCTAACTCGCACCCTCACCCGGCCGCGCCCACCATCCTCTATCTCCAGCGCGTCCAGCAACTCTGGGGACACACTCTTGAGTTGGATCAATGGCTTATCCCTGAGGGCAAGACTGCGCCCTAACGCCCTGACGGTCACCCGGTCGCCGAGTGCAAGTTTCTCTATGACATCCCGCGGAAAGTGAACGATGACATGCTCGGCAAAGCGGCCGCTCTTTCCGACCACGACTCCAGATGCACCCATCTGGGCGCCTGACGTCACTTTCGCCACGTTGCCGACGCAGGCCAGCGTCTTCAGAGCCTGATTCGCACCATCCTGAGGATTGCGGATGCTCACTCCCGGTTGAACCATATCCGCCAGCCAACCCAGCGCACGATCCCCCATCCGCACGTTGTACACGATCCCTCCCGGCGCGGGAAGAAGGTATGGACGGCCGTCGCTAGCGACTTGATACGGTGAAGCGGGCAATGGTGGCAATTCGGGAGAGGCAATTACTCCCTGCACAGCTATGCCCACGAGTTGCTCCCGGTTGTCTGACAGCACTACCTGAACCTCCACTACCTCACTTACTCTCTCGGATCACGATTGCCGTGCACAATCAAGTCACCGCCGGGCAAACGAGCTAACACGCGTTGAGCTGCGCCTGGCCTCTAGTTCCTGCTTTGACCTGATCCCCAGCTTGAGCGCAATGTTCGCGTCCGGATCGATTACCGGCACGAGGACCCCAGCCGTGGTAGACATCAGGTCCAGTACCCCCGGGCCATGTCCCGTCCATGCAGAGTCGCCATGGATGATGAGTCCGATCGTCATCGCACCGGCACGGTAGCCTCTGCCCCAGGTGTGGTTGTGGTCAGGCACCGCTACAATGTCGCCAATTCGCAGCCTATCCAGTCCGAGCTCGCTGAGCTCCTTGCGGTCTCCCGTCATGAAATCCTGATCGACATAGTCGGCGTTCAACTCCCCACCTGATCCCATGAAACGCGCAGGAATCTCACCAACCACGGGAACACTCAGTTGGGCGCCGCCAACGGACTCGACACCAATCGCGTCCAGTAACCTCGGGCTCATCTTGTGCACCACCACATCTGGGTAGTCCAACAGTCGCAGGCCCAGCCCGACCGACCTAATCTGTATCCGATCTCCTATTGCCAACATCTCAATCGCCTCCGGGGGAAAATCCACCAGTACGTGAGCATGCTCGCCACTGACTACGCCCCGCACCCCCGAGCAAGCACCAGACGTGACCACCGCCTCGTTGCCTACGCAAACCATGTAGTGTAGTGCGTGCTCGGCTCCGGGATCAGAATTGCGAATCGAAACGCCCGGCTCAAGATGGTCACCCTCCCATCCAAACGCGGGATCACCGACGCGATGGGTGAAGCAAATCCCACCCATTCCCAGGGTGACTGCCGAGACGCCCTCGGAATCTACCTTGTACGGATTGCGGTCGGCTGCCGGAGGCCATACTTCACCACCGATAGCGGCCTCAACCAAGTCACCTGCGTTAGTTCTGATCATCTTTCACTCCCCGCAGTGTCGGACCCACGTCTCTTAGCAGCAAATTCCACGACCTCGGCGAGAACATCGGCCAGCTGCTTCTCTCGTGCGCCACCTGACCCTCCTCCGATGTGTGGAGTAAGCACCGTCCGAGGATGAGAGATCACGTCACCCTGACCCGGCCACGGCTCAAACTCGAACACATCCAAGCCAGCTCCAGCAATGCGGCCGGCGCTCAGAGCATCTCCCAATGCACTCTCGTCCACGAGCGGCCCACGTGCGACGTTGACGAGGTACGAAGTGGGTTTCATCATAGCCAATTGTCGCCTGCCTATCATGTGGCGCACCTCGTTGGAGTAGGGCAGGCTGAGGACCACGAAGTCCGCCGCTTGCAGTAGGCCTTCGAATGATCCCCACTCGATCCCTAAGCGAGCTTCCTCACTCGCCGCCAGCCGTACTCGCTTGAAGTACAGTACGCGCATGCCAAAGGCATGTGCACGTTGCGCTACCTCCGATCCGATTTCGCCAAACCCAACAATGCCGAGCGTCCGCCCGCTCAGTTCAAAGACATCCCGTAGCCGCATCCACTGAAACGCGTGCCTCGACTGAGTAGTGGCGAACGGCTCTAGGCCGAGTGCGCGATAGGCGCGTCCGACGACCTTTTGGTGGCCCTCGACGATCCGCTTTGAAAGGCAAAGCATCAGGGCAATGGCTAGCTCTGCCACTGCAACGCATCCCGTCAGGTGCGTGGTCTGCACTTCCACTCCGGCTGCCGCTGTTGCGCTGCGATCCACTAGCTCGTCGCGTACTCCATACACCTGAACCAACTCCAACCTTGGACACAGTTGAAGCAGATGCAGATCCACTCTCGCGCGGCGCGATACAACGGCCTGGCTAGTGCGGAGCCATGCACGGTCAGCTTCTTCAACTTCGTCCCCCAGAAGATGCACTCGATCCAATGAGTACCCGGCTGGAAGGAGGGATCGGCCCAGCGCCAAGTCGGCGTCAGAGAGGTCACCAACCCAGCTGATGCGCACGTCCACGCCCAACCCCTCAAGCACTGGGTCGCAACACGCGTCGGATCCGCTCGAGTGCCTCTTCCAACTCGCTCACGGGCTGAAGCCAGGACATCCGCAGGTAGTCCGTCCAGCGAGGGCCGAAGGCGGTTCCCGGGAATATCAATACCTTCCCGTCAAGAAGTAAGGACCTCGACAGGTCGTAGGCGCTCCGCCCAATGGATGACGCATCCACGAATACGTAGAAGGCGCCCATCGGTGGACCATACGCGAAACCCAGTCCGTCGAGGCCATCAAGAACTACTTTTCGCCGCTGTCGGTACGTTTCGAGGTAGTCGTCTAGAAATGCCGTGGGCCCCCTAAGGGCCGCCAGTCCGGCGTACTGAGAAATGATTGGCGGTGGCCCGCTGAGTATCCGCTTGAGGGCCTGTACGCGCTCCATGACTGGGACCGGCCCAGCGAGGTACCCCAGCCTCCACCCCGTCATACAGTAAGTCTTCGAAAAGCCATTGACAGTCACAGTGCGCTCGGCCATCCCTGTGAGCGAGGCGACGCTGACGTGGCGGGCCCCATCATACAGGAGTTTCTCGTAAATTTCGTCTGAGATGACCATCAAGTTGTGCTTGATCACAACGTCACAAATCTCCTCAAGATTCTGACGCGTGAGGACGCCTGCCGTCGGATTGCCGGGCGAGATCAACAGCACAGCTCGGGTACGCGGCGTTACTAGCCGTTCCAAGTCGCTTGCGTGGACTTGAAAGCCATCGTCGCGGTTAGTGGGTACCAGTGCCAAGCGGGCTCCGGCCATTGCGATAGCTACGTCGTAGGACGTGTACCGGGGATCTGGTACCAGGATCTCATCACCAGGGCGCAGAAGCGCCTGAACGGCGAGGTACACGGCCTCCTGGCCGCCTGTCGTGACCACGATCCCATCTCGACCTTCAAGCTCTATCCCGTTCTCCACCTTGAGCTTTTCCGCTATCGTGTCTCGGAGTTCCGGCAGGCCAGCCAAAGGGGAAACTGTTCCCCCATGTTGTGCGATCGCCTGCTTACCAGCCATCACCACATGAGGGGGCGTGGGGAGATCGGGGTCGCCACGGCCCAGTGCTATAACCCCTGACAGTCGGCCGGCAAGCTCCATGAGCTCGTAGCGTTGCCTGGTCCCTTCCTCTACGAAGCTTCTACGCGGCACCATGGTCCCCGGAGTCGAGTCAGCCATCAACACCCTCCCTCGCCTTGGGAAACAGGCAAGCAGCGATGCGAGTCGCAGCAGCCAACATAACGGCCTCCGGCTCACTCAGCGTTACTCGTAGGGCTCCGGGTATGCCCACCGGTGCACCGGCCTCAACCCGCACGCCAGCTTCACGAACCAGCGTGTCGATGACATCCGCTTCCGCACCCCCCACCGGGAGAAATAAGTACTGCCCGGCAACCCGCAGGTTCGCTGCCTGGCCGTAAGCGGAGAGTCCCGTGGAAAACGCCGTAGCTCGGCCCGCGAGGATGGTACGGGTAGCCGCTAGTGTCGCTTCCCCAGACTGCAAAGCTCCCAATGCGGCGTACTGGCCCAATGCTGGGGCGCAAATGCTCAAAGCCTGCATCAGGTCCGTCATTGTCCCTACCAGCGACGAAGGGCCCGCGACATAGCCTACGCGCCAGCCCTCCAGGTTCCAAGCGGAGAAGTCCCCGATAACCACAGACGCGGCGGCGCCTACACGCGAGACGTCCATCTCAGTGCCGTCATGCACGACAGGCAAGAAGTCAGCGAGCGCCTTCACCTCGAGCAAGGGCACACCTTGGTCGTGGGCGCATTGCCGCAGGCTGCGCATCACTTGCTCCGCCACTGTCAAGCCATCCACCGTCGGGTTTCGCACAAGGATTGCCCCTACGGGCGGTCGCGTGTTCAAGCACAGCCACTGCGAAACGTCGTCGCATACGTCAGGCAAGGCCAGTCTGTCCAGTATCCCTCCTGCAGCGGCCGCAAGCTCCTCATCTGTAGTCGGTGACGGCCCAACGACCAAGAGCCTGTCCCCGGCGCCCACAGTCGTGAGTACGGCGACAAAGACGGCCTCCTCGACGCCGCACGTCACTAGCACTTCGGTCAACGGATCGGGTCTCCGTCCAGCCCACCTGACTATATGGTCGGCGATAGCACCGCGCAATTCGACAATACCTGGGCGCGTGGTGTAGTGCGTCGCGCCAGCATCCAGAGCCGCACTCGCAGAAGCCATCGCCTCCTGGTGCACTATCTTCCCCATCGCAGGTCCAGTGAGGTCGATAAAATCTGACATCAACACTCTGGCACCAATGTCGGCCAGGCCAAGTGACCACGGCAGCCACCCCATAGCACCTTGAGATCGACAGTAGAATCTGGTCGTAGCTGCGATTTGATCATTTGTGTCGCCTCACCACTTCCCAATGTCGCACTGTACGCGGCGCCTACCAGACAGCCAACACAGTCCACGTCACTGTATGCCTTGTAGCCACGACGCGTCCAAGCGGAGGTCTCTAGCGAGGTCCTGTAAACTCTGAACAGCCTCTAGATCAAAGGGGATGCCACGTGTAAGACGCTCTTGAGTTCTGTGCCACTCTAGCTCCCCTGGGAGCCAAACCCGTTCGACACCTTCGATGAGCTCGCTTCCTCGGACTTCGTCAATTAATGCACCAACACGTTCTACATACGAGCTTAGCCCGACGAACCTATCGATGTCTAGCGCGACCACTAAGTGACCAACATCTTGATGGTCCGCCCCAAAGCAACCAAGTCCAAAGCCAGCCCCCGTCATGACTCCCGTGAGCGCGTCCACCATGACTGCCATGGCGTAGCCTTTCGGACCGCCCAGAGGGAACAGAGTGCCACCCAGCCCCAGCCGCGCATCTGAGGTCCGCCGTCCATCAGCTGTGAGCACCCAGTCCTCGGGAATGTTCCGCCCCCCCTTCAGGTGCCACCGAACCATACCCTTCCCGGAAGTACTATTGGCCATGTCAAGAACGAGTGGCCACGGCTCGGGGGTAGGCACGGCGATGCCCCAGGGGTTGGTGCCTACAACGGCCCCTACTCCGCCCCACGGAGCTATTTCGGGCCCGGCGTTCGTGAATACGAGGCCAATGAAACCTTCTTCCGAGGCCTGCATCGCGTAGTGGGACACCACGCCCAAGTGTGTGCTGTCCCGAACCCCGACCGCACCGACTCCAGATGATCGCGCCAAGTCCATAGCCACTGCCATCGCTCGAGTCGCCGCGACCGAACCGGCCGCCCGCGCCGCATCAACGATCGCCGTCGCTGTCCCCGTCACACGGACGTCCAGCCGTGCCGAAGGCTGGATCACACCTGATCGTACGCGAGAGAGATAGCGTGGCAGCTGCTGGACGCCCTGCCCTTGCCCTGGGTGCGACCGCAGCGATCCGGTCATCAGGGCGGCGGCGGCATCGCGGGACGCTTCTGGCGAGAAGCCCATCGCTGCGAAAGCCGCCTGAGAAAACGACCTGGCGCTATCGGCGTCCACCCTCCGCACCTCAACTCCGTCGAGCAGCTCCTTCATTCCTCTATTACTCCGCCCTCACACTTTCTGACGCCAACCTTGCATCGCCGGCCTGTGCGTGGCCCGCCTCTGCGCATCAACCGAGCTCGATGCATGCCTGACACGTCCTTCCTGCGCTTCCCAAAGCCTCCACCCATCCTCGCGCTACCTGCGGACACGCTTGGCCCCGCTGCCAGCCACGACACCAGGCACCCAATCACGCTCGGGCCCCTCTGGGCGCAACGCCCACCTCCTGGCCATGCTTGAACACCTTCACCACTGACCTGACCATCTGGGGAATAGAAAAGGCGTCTCCGCGCACCACTACCAGGTCCGCAAGGTACCCCTGCGCGACTCTTCCTCGCTCATGCTCGACCCCCAGTAGTTCGGCAGCCCCAGATGTGCTCGAACGCAGTACCTCGTTCGGAGTCATTCCGTAGCGGTACATAAGTTCCAGCTCGCGCAAGTTCGTGCCGTGGGCAACGACTCCACTGTCCGTTCCCATGGCAACACGGACTCCCGCCTGGAGGGCCAACCTGAACGACTGTTCATGCCTCTCCACCGCTTCTCGGGCCTTACCTAGGGCAGCCGCCGGAAGTTGCGTACCCGCCGCGGCTGCATCCAACACCGCAAGGGGCGCCGATAGCGTGGGAACCAGCCACGCTCCCTTCTCCGCCATTAAGGTGACCGCCTCCTCATCGAGAAACACTCCGTGTTCAATCGACCGCACCCCAGCACGGACCGCCGCCTTCACCCCTTCAGCACCCTGTGCATGAGCCATCACCCAGCGCCCCGCACGCTCAGCCTCCTCCACCAAGACCGCAAGCTCATCATCACTAAAGTGTCTATGTTCTGGGCTGTCGCGCGGCGACAGCACACCGCCGGTCGTGCATACCTTGATGACATCAGCACCCGCTCGGATCACTTCACGGACCTTCCGGCGCATCGCATCGACACCGTCCACGACTCCATCCGGCCGACCTGGATGCGCTAGCAGTTCCGCAGGCACTGTGACACCACTCGGGTACCAATTGTCGGTATGGCCACCGGTCTGCCCGAGCGTCGTCACTGCAATCGCCATGTCCGGGCCCTGGATCATTCCACGCCGCACGGCCTCGCGGATCCCAAGGTCGGCTCCACCCGCATCTCTCACCATGGTGATCCCGGTTCCAAGGAGACGCTCCAGATTCTGCATCGCCACGTAGAACTGAAGGGAAAAGGCCTGCTCCAGCATCTGTACGACATCGATGGATCCCACGGTCACATGAACGTGGCAGTCAAATAGGCCCGGCATTACCGTGTGACCGCTTACGTCTAGCACCTCGTCTCCGTCGAGTTCCGCCCCAACATCGATCACACGGTCTCCCTGGACCGCAACGTCAGCCTTGAACAGGTGGGTCGAAACACCGTCAAACACGCACCCACCCTTCAGAACCAGCCTGCGACCTCTGCCCACCTGTTCGTTCACGCTACTTCCTATCTCTCCGACCCCAATATCTGCTGCGCGGCGGGATAGCTACCGACGGCGGCCTCCCGGGGTCGTGGCTTCAAGACCCGCCCGAACCCACGCCCAACAGTCACCTCGCCGCGGGAGTACACAAGACAGCCTCGAACGTACGTCGCCTCTACGCGTCCGCGTACCCGCGTTCCCTCAAAGAGCCCCGCACTCAGTCGTGCCCGGCTATGCCACTCCCGCGTCGACACCGCACCTTCGTACGACGGGTCGTATATGACGAAGTCCGCGTCCGCCCCGACATCCAGGCTCCCCTTTTCGGGGAAGATCCCGTAGATTGATGCAGGCGCCTCAGTCAGCGCCCGTAACACGGCCGGCAGGGGCGCCTTCCCGAGCAGCGCTGCACTCAAGGCCAGCTGACCCAACACCTCAACTCCTGGCACCCCCGATGGGGCGTCCAGGTAGTCCACGGCTTCCCGGTCCTCTGGCGTGAACGGCGCGTGGTCGCTGCAAATCACTTGGAGAGTCCCGTCCGAAACAGCGTCAAGGAGTGCCTGTGCGTCCAACGCCGATCGAAGCGGCGGCGCCACCTTTGCAGCCTTCCCGACCCTCACCATGTCATCTTCGGTGTAGAACATATAGTGGGGGCAAGTCTCTGCCGTCACTGGCGCCCCTTTGGCCCGCCACATTCGCACCAAGTCCACGGCCCACCGCGACGAAACGTGCACTATATGGATCCGCGCTCCCGTGGCTTCCGCCAAAATGCAGGCGCGAGCAACGGCCATTGCCTCAACGACTGGCGGCCGCAAGTCGCGATACACTTCCGCTGGATGCGTCGAGTCCCGAGGCGCCCCAGCAAAGTACCGAATTAGTTCCTCGTCCTCTGCATGGATTGCTACAGGTAAACCAGTCTTCGCGACAAGTGCTAGCGCCTGCAGGAGCTTGCCGTTGTCCACGAGCCACAGACCATCGAACGCGGACATACGCTCCGGAAGCGGCGCGTGCGTGAAGATCTTGAATCCAACTGCGCCTTCTGCCGCTAACCCTCCGATCTCACTCTCGGACAGGCTTCCACAGCCGGCAAACAGCCCTACGTCAACCACGGACTCTCTGGCGGCGAGCTCCTTCCTCGACCGCAAGCGCGCGACCGTACTCGTACCTACATCGGCTACCGGCATCTCTAAGACACTCGTGACGCCCCCGGCCGCCGCAGCCTTAGTGCCTGACCAAAAGTCTTCCCGTTCCGGGTGGTCAGGCGCGCGACAGTGGAAGTGAGCATCCACGAGTCCCGGCAACACCCACTTCCCACCCGCATCTACCACACTCGACGCTGCGATAAACGTGCCAGGCTCATGGACACCAGCAATTTGCCCGCCCTTCACGCTCAAATCGACTCTGCGGCTCCAATCACTCGTAACAGCAGTCGCGTTCCGTACGACCAGGTCGACTCCCTTCACCCTTCGACCTCCCCGATGCCCACCTCGGTTCCCAACGGCGTGCCTCGGGCAGTGCGGGCTATCCCGCTAAGGGCCGTCAACGCGATCGGTGCGCTTTCAGCGCCCTTAGATCGTCGGCGGTAGCAACAATCGCTCCAAAGAAACAACACCACTCCCCAGCTCGCACCTGGGGCCGACTTCGGAGGCCGAACACCACTCCATCCTGAGGAGCGCAGAGTCTGGCGACAACGTCACCGAAGCAGTCCTGGATGGTGGCGAGCTCCTGGCCTGACTCCACAGGCTCTTCGAAGCGCACGTCGGGGTGGCCAACGAACAAGCCCGATGCCGGTGCAAGCAGCGCGATCTGATACCCGAGCACCCACTGAGATGCATACTCGGCGGAGCCTGGCAGCATCTTGAAGTGCCGCAGAACGTTCAGTATGCAGCGGACATACTCATCCGCGATCGCTCTAAATTCTCCGGTAAGTGTCCTGCACAACCCACCAAGCTCTACGGTCACCGACGGGACACCCTCCGCCGCAAGCTGTGAGCTTGGGTTCCCAGTGCCCGTAGCAGACCCGAACACAAGCCTCCAACTGGGACCGAGCGCTCCTGCGAGCTCCAACCCGTTGTCAGCTGCAAACGTCATGTGGGAGAGGTAGGAGTGTTCGCCTCCGGAGTGGATAGCAATCTGCAGGTCGCATGCGCCCCGCATCGCA